>NZ_JAHQVH010000033.1:0-67735 GCF_019052435.1 Bacteroides sp. MSK.20.12
GTCTTGACTTTCTTATTTACCGGGCGTAAAAAATCTGTTTTTTTATATACCTTTGCTATGTAATATAAATCCTGTTTTGCTGACACAATGAAATGGCAACTTTGTAAATAGCTTCGCCCATATGGATTGTAACAATAGAGAGTTCTGCTGCTACAACTGTTTGTGATTTAACGTAAGTCACAAGTTATTTTTTTATTCTATTCAATAAACTATATAAAAGAAGCCATTACAATGAATTCGAACATATATCCTCGTTCTAATGATTTTCAGACTATTTACCTGAATACGGTGATTAAGAATCCTGCTATTATCGTAGGTGATTATACAATATACAATGACTTTGTAAATGATCCGGTTCTTTTTGAGAAGAACAATGTCTTATATCATTATCCGATTAATAAAGACCGTTTGATAATAGGAAAATTCTGCTCCATAGCCTGTGGAGCTAAGTTTCTTTTCAATAGTGCAAACCACACATTGAATTCTTTATCCAATTATACGTTTCCTATCTTTTTTGAGGAATGGAATTTAGATAAGAGAGATGTAACTTCTGCCTGGGATAATAAAGGGGATATAGTAATAGGTAATGATGTATGGATTGGATATGAAGCTGTTATTATGGCAGGAGTACATATCGGGAATGGAGCAGTCATTGCGTCGCGGGCAGTGGTTACTAAGGATGTTCCTCCTTATACAATAGTAGGCGGAACGCCAGCCAGGGAGATTCGGAAACGTTTTGATGAGCAAACGATTGCCCGATTGCAAGAATTGCAATGGTGGGATTGGAGCGTCGAAAAGATCTCCGAATGTATACCTTATATTATAGGTGGAAAGATAGAAGAATTGATGAAAAGATAAACAATGCATATATGAAATTTATAATAGAACCCGGAACTTCTGCTGATATAAATGAATTGGAAAAGCTGTATGATGAACTGAATGATTATCTGGCAGGTACGATTAGTTATCCCGGGTGGATAAAAGGTATCTATTCTATTTATTTTATCCAACGGTTTTAAATCGGGAGCCTGTTTTTCTTATAACTTTGCAGCTGATTTTAGAAAAAGAAGTTTGGAATGATAAATAAGTATGAAGCACGGCTAGGTACAGAGCGTATGTTGCCGCTCGTTTTTAAAATGGCGCTTCCCGCAGTAATAGCCCAATTCGTCAATTTGCTGTATAGCATGGTCGACCGTATTTATATCGGACATATTCCGGGTATTGGTACTGATGCGTTGGCTGGGGTAGGAGTGACGACTTCTCTTGTTATACTGATTTCTTCTTTCTCGGCGATTGTAGGAGGAGGGGGCGCGCCATTGGCAGCCATGGCACTGGGACAAGGCGACCGTCTGCGTGCCGGAAAAATTTTGGGGAATGGTTTTGTCTTATTAATACTATTCACCTTGTTCACTTCGTTCATCGCATATACCTTTATGGAACCGATTTTGCTTTTTACGGGTGCTTCGGAAAATACGTTGGAATATGCGGTTGATTATCTTTCCATCTATTTATTAGGAACTGTTTTCGTTGAAATATCTACAGGACTGAATAGCTTTATTAATGCACAGGGACGGCCGGCTATTGCCATGTACTCCGTTTTGATCGGTGCCTTATTGAATATTATTCTTGATCCTATTTTCATTTTCTGGTTTGATATGGGAGTGAAAGGAGCTGCTTTGGCTACCGTATTGTCTCAAGCATGTAGTGCGGCGTGGGTATTGAGTTTTCTCTTTTCCCGTCGTGCTTCCTTACCTTTGGAAAAGCGTAATATGCGGTTGAGCCGGAAGATTGTATTCGCCATGTTAGCTTTGGGAATATCTCCATTTATAATGGCAAGTACGGAGAGCCTGGTTGGTTTTGTATTGAATAGTAGTCTGAAAAATTTTGGAGATATTTATGTCAGCGCATTAACTATCTTGCAAAGTGCGATGCAGTTTGCAAGTGTTCCGTTAACCGGTTTTGCGCTGGGATTTGTTCCGATTATCAGTTATAATTATGGTCATGGTGATAAACAACGTGTGAAAGACTGTTTTCGTATTGTGATGATAACCATGTTTTCATTTAACCTGTTATTAATGCTACTTATGATCTTGTTTCCTACGATTGTAGCATCTGCTTTTACTAGTGATGAAAAATTGATAGAAACAGTCCGCTGGACAATGCCTGTTTTCTTGGGCGGTATGACTATCTTTGGATTACAGCGAGCCTGTCAGAATATGTTTGTAGCCTTGGGACAAGCAAAAATATCTATTTTTATTGCTTTGTTGCGTAAAGCGATTCTACTGATTCCATTAGCATTGATATTACCGCATTATATGGGAGTAACCGGTGTATATGCAGCTGAAGCTATATCTGATGCCACTGCGGCAATTTGCTGTACTTTGTTGTTCTTTTGGCAGTTCCCCAAGATTCTGGGGAAAATACAGGGGAATATTTTGCGTACAGATTAGAAACAGCCAATGTACAAAGCATTGGCTATTTTTTTTAAGTCTGCTTCTTCCTTTCCCGGAGATTGAGCGTAAGGCTGTGTTTTCGATGGTTATTGATAGGAAGAAAGAAATAACTAGATGAAGAAAACATTCATAATAGTGGCATTTCTATTCTTGTCACCTGTTCTTCTTCGGGTACGTTAGGATTGCTGTAATAATATTCAATGGATGTTCCCGAAGGTTTGTAACTGTTGGTTTTTATCCATTCCATCATCTCGTTGTACAGGACAGCCAGTTCGCTGTAAGTTCCTCTATGCAGACAGGAAACTATTTTTCTTTCCGGTATCATTATAGATCGTATATCCCCTTCACCCTGTAATTCTTTGGATGACTTTAGACCAATAATCATTTTGATATTGTGTTCCGTCAGACTTTCAAAGTTGGGATATTCAACGTAGGGGATATCGGTAGTGACTTCACCCTGTTCCTTAAATAAAGAGTCTATTTTTACAAAATTCTTCCCGATAGCTTCCGGCATTCCGTTCATTTCTGTTTGTACTTCAACAGCCAAAGCGGATTGTTTCGGTTGCTTCAATAGCATGATTTCTGAAATTTTTCCCATAATACATTGTTTTTAGAGGGTTGATAATTAATTATTTCTTGATGACCGGAATATAGATGTCGGTAATTAGTTCTGTTCTAAGGGTGGAGGCAGGGCGGTTCATATACATTTCAAAGCTAAAGGTGCTTTGAGGGCGATATTTACTTTCCGGGAACCACTCTTCATAAATAGTCCGGTAGAATTTATGCAATAAAGAGTAGTCGCCGATATGCCTGAATATAGCGTAACGACCACCGGGAACTTCCATTACTCCCGGCTGGGAATCATTTTCTTTGTTATCGATTATTACCCCGAGATAGAAGCGACATTTATCTATTGGGGTGATGGCCGGGTCGTCCATACTAAGGCTGACAAACTTATCATTCGACTTGTCTTCATTGCGCTGCCTCACATAGTTGGTGAGCCTGTCCCATATTAATTTGTATCGGAGTTCATCCTTATACTTTTCACCCACCTCGATACAAAATACTTTCATCGGCAGAATCGACCGGATTTCAGGAGTGATAACCACATGCTGTTCGTCATACATCGGCTTATACTTCTCCCTATATTGAGAGGTTGACACTCCAAAATGTTTTTTGAAGGCTTTTGCCAGACTGAATTTAGTTTGATAGTTTGTTTGCTCCGAAATCTGATTTAATGTAAAGTCGGTGGATACTAACAGATGTGCTATATGTTCGAGGCGCAAACGTTGTATGTAGCTTCCAATATTTTCTCCGGCAACGGTTTGAAACACTCTTCTGAAGTGATATTTGGAAAGTCCGCTTATCGTACTAAGTATATCTGCATCTAAACTATCGAATAAATGATTGTTGATGTAAACGACTATATCCTGAATCTTTTGGTGATGAATATTACTGGTTTCCAACTTTTGTTTCCATCGGTTCAGTTTGGGTAACCGTTCGTTGAGTATTCGCCTAAGTTCCTCCGGCGAATAAGCGGTATCTGCATATTCATTGTACTTATCAGTGTATTTTATCCAGATATTAATCATTTCCGACATCGGAATGTCGACGATATATTTTCCGTCTTTCAGACAGTAGTAACAATATTCGTCACTTCGGGAACCGTCGGAGTTAGTACCCAGATATTTCTCTACATCAAAACGGAGAGGCATCCCGCAACTTTGACAATACCTTTTATTTATATCTGATTCAATCATCGGTTGGGTTTTCGTTTGATGGATAGAAGTCGCTCTATATCATTAAATAAACAAGTGTCCTTCAATTCGAACATGAGCCACTTTCCATCGTGGAAAGTAGTCGTCTCATCGTATACCTTTTGAGTTTCATTGGAAAAGACCTCTCGCAGAGATTCAAATTTGGCACGCTCATCTTTACCTAAAATGACCATGAAGCCAATCGTTTGTTCTTTGGCGTATAGGGCACATAGCGTTTTTCCGCCTTTGCGATATTTATATTCGTATATCCATTTTTTTCCTCCATGGTTCCATAGTTGTTCCATATTGTACTTTTGTTCGATTAGCTGGCAAAGTGAAGTCCATATATCATAAAGTTCCTTACCTGTCAAGGCTTCCAGTGTTTCGGGAGTGGGAATCTGCAAAGTTTCTTTCATGGTATTCTGTATTTACTTTTGATTATCCATATCACAAAGGTAGGCTGATTTTCTAATAGATCGTTGTCCAATATAGGCATTTTGTGTGTAGCTGGTGAACAATCTGCCCGGAAATTAATTTATTTTGTAAAAGCGAAATATTGGCAGTATAACCTTTATCTTTGCATTAATTTAAAAACAAATCCCCAATTAAAGAAAATGAAAACAATATTATTAGCAGTAGGTACGCTCTGCCTCATGGCAGGTTGCTCGTCAAAAGTGGCAAGCTCAAAAGGAATCGTTAGTGATGCAACCATGAATACGGTAACGATTGTTACTGATAAGAATGATACCCTTTCGTTCAGTACGATGGATGCAAATAAAGATGAAGTCAACGGTTTGCTTCTGAATGATACGCTGGAAGTGTTCTATACCGGAAAATATACACCGGGAATGCCGGCTTCTAAATTAGTTCAGTATCCGCAATCTCTGATTGTGGGAGGTGATCGGGATGAACATGGCTGTATCGGTTCTGCCGGATATGTATGGTGTGAAGTGCAAAAAGACTGTATCCGCTTGTTTGAGAAAGGAATCCGCACGGAAGCGGTGGACGATAGCAATGCTTCTGCCTTTATTGTGTTTAGTCCTGACTCTACGCAACTGGAACTTTTCTTTTCCAATAATCAACCCAATGAAATATTGGAGAGACGTGGCCTGCCTTCAGGAGGTTATGCATGGAACGTGGAAGATGACGATACGAAAAATGTACGGCTAATAGATGGTTTGTGGACAATCAGCCAAAGAAATAAGTTAATTTATAGCCAAAAGGCCGGAAACTGATTTTAAAAGCTCCGGCTTTCTGACGCTCTGTTTGTAGAGTAATGTTCTAGGTAATTAAATTAATAAGTGGATATCAAAGATGCTGAATATATAAACTTCCATCATAATCTTTGTATTTAGCATCTTTGTATATATCAACCAGTTTGTTACTGTAATCAAGAATGGTATCTTTGGAGATTTGTGATACATTTGTAGCCAAAATACCACTTCCCAAAATGCCCGGATTACATAATATATTGTCTTTTCTTATTGAATTCATGGTAAGCTCTACACCTATGTAATCCTTGATACCTGCCTTTTCCAGACTGGATACAATATAGTTGTCCAAAGATTCTTTATCATCTCCGGTCATGAATCCATACCATAATAAACACTTCATGCTTAATTGAGTAGCCTGTATCAGGATATCGAGATAGGTTACTCCTGAATCTCCTTTCTTGTCTATTTCGTAAGGATCGATATGGATGAAAGAGGATGCGGGAAGTGAAGGCAACAGTTCTATTGTGCCTTTCAGGGAGTCGGTATGATGTATTTCTACGGATGTACTTAATCCGATTTGTTTGGCATAAATGTCTACATTCTCCAGCGCACTCTTTTCTAAATCGAAGAATACGAACCTTTTTGCTTGCTTTCCTAATACATTCATTGCCAGGGCAGGAGAACCCAGATAATTTCCTTTTGCCATTTCTGTACTTTCCAGTTGGTAATAAATGGAATCTTTTAGAGATTTGTCATCATCTGCTTTCTCCAGGAAATGATAGATACCATATTGCTGCTCCGGGGTTTGTGTCATGGAGTAGATGGCACATGCGGAATTGGTTTCTACATATACTTGTGGGGCTTCATTTCTAAGAACTTCACAGAGTATCAGATGTTTCAGTACATCGGGTTGTTTTGCGAAATGAGTGTAAGTTGCCATGTGGGTACATCTTAATATTTATAGAACATAAAAGAACTGCAACCGCTATCCTTTTTAGGCATTCATTAATTCATGGATTTCATGAATATGCAGGTGTAAATGACTTAGATAACCTTCTATCATGTCTTGTAGCGTAACCTTTGTTCCTTCAAAATCACACCAGTAGCTATTCAGTTTTGTCTGGTCTACAGATTTTATAACCTGAATGATATGCAGGTTAAAAAACTTCCATAGTTGAATCAGGTTATTCCAATCTTCATTTTGGTAATCTTGTAATGCTATCCACAGATCATTATCCTGACGGTAATCGGGAAAGAAAAGCAAATCTTTACTGTATTGCAATCTGACCATGCGTTGGTGATTGTTTGATGCCGAATCAATCAAATGTCCGAGAATCTGTTTGATGGTACGATTTTGTTTATTACGTTTCAACGTGATCGTATCATTTTGTAGCCCGGTTAGTATTTTCTCTTCAGTTTCTATCACATGATAGATTCCTTCTGTTATTTTGGAAAAATCGACGTTTGACATACCATTCTTTTCCTTTAGGTGTTTATAGCAAAATTGCTAATGGTACAAATATAGATAAATGTGTCGATATTTATAAATTAAACGGAACTTTTCAATTCTAATTTTATCCCTCTTTCTTAAACCACCTGTAAAACCATTTACCGACCTTTTCGTAATGTCGGGTTTCGGTATCAGTATATAGCTTAGAGAAGAAAGACGTATCCAATGGCTCTCCCGACTGATTGGGATACAGCACGATAAAGCTATTGTTGGAGAAATATTTCCCGAGCTGTCTCGGTAACTTCTCAAAAGAACTGTCATACGAAAGAGTTCCTGGTCGTGCACTGATAATAACCAATAAATGATCGTAACTTACCTGTCCTGTCAATACCAGCAGGTCATTCCAGTCTTCTAAGAGAGAGAAATCGGTAAGCGTCTGTTTATGCCTTTTCTTTATCCACGCTTGTAGGCGGATGGTAGTCTTTTCATTGGCAAAGAAGTGTACGCGGCATCCAAGAGTGCTCCCCATGCGACAGAAGTGCTCCATCCAATGCGGAAAACCGGATTCATATTCGGCTTTAGGAGGGACGGCAACGACAATCCGTTTGATTGTATGGACCGGTATCAGAAATTTAGAGATAATTATTTCACAGTTTAATCCGTTCAATAAGTGTTCGGCAAGTATTCCAAAGTATGAATCTGTGATGTTTTTCTTGCGGTGCAGGCCGGTGATAATACTCGTAATCTCATTCTCCTTGACTGAATGGATAATACCGGAAGCTATATTCAAATCATACCGGGTGACCTTTTTGAGTGGTACATTTGCTTCCGTTGCTGTCATTTCAGCTTTTTCGAGATAATGTTTGCTTCGAATTCGTAGATTATCAGAGTTGTTATCGTCGTTGATGACATTTAATGCCAGGAGATTATCTTTCAATTTGGGGTCACGTATGACTAGAGAAAGATTCACCATGTCCTCGATAGTGTCCGGGTTGGCTATGGATATTAAAATCTTCTCTGTTTCTTTCGACGATTCATTTTCAGGTTGTGAATCATCCATCGCCATTTTTCTGGCTGCCCGTTCGGTAATCAGTGAACTCACTACGCAAGTGACCAGGATAAGCAAGACTGTTCCGTTTAGTACATCATCATTCAATAACCGTTCGCCGGTGGGCAGAATAATGTTGTATCCAACTAACACAGCCGCCAATGTGGCTGCCGCCTGTGCATTACTCAAACCATACATCAGATTTCGTTCAAGAACAGACATCTTATATATCTTT
The DNA here is from genome assembly GCF_019052435.1 of Bacteroides sp. MSK.20.12. NCBI lineage: Bacteria > Pseudomonadati > Bacteroidota > Bacteroidia > Bacteroidales > Bacteroidaceae > Bacteroides > Bacteroides sp. MSK.20.12. The sequence continues at coordinate 8,158 of NZ_JAHQVH010000033.1, forward strand.
TGAGTGAGCCAGCAAGCAATCCATTTGCCTGTCAGCGCCATGGTTATCATCACGGCGGCAACTTTTAAGGCATCCCCCTCTCCGAAAATAACACGTAAGTTGATTAACATTCCCACTCCGATAAGGAAATAAGGAATAAAAAGTGCATTACCAACGAACTCTAAATGATCCATCAATGGAGAGACGTGGGGGATGAGCCGGTTAAGTACCAATCCTGCGAGGAAAGCTCCCAAGATACCTTCCATACCAACAAGCTCCATCAACCCTGCTCCTAGAAAGACCATCGCAAGTACGAAAATAAATTGCATCACGTTGTCATTGTACCGGTGAAAGAACCAACGACCGATGCGCGGAAAGAAATAAATGATCAGTGCCCCTAGAAAGATTACTTTTACCACCAGCCAAATCCAAAACAATCCTCCGGTTTCTCCTTTGAACAGTCCGCCTATAACAGCCAGTACCAGCAGCGTGAGTGTATCTGTTACGGCCGTTCCTCCTACGGCAATACTTACGCTACGATGGCGTGATATGCCGAAGCGGGTGACGATGGGGTAGGCCACGAGCGTATGGGAGGCATACATGCTGGCTAATAATATAGAGGTGATTACACCATATTTCAGATAAGATACATTGGCCACGAATCCAATCCCGATGGGAACGATAAAAGCCAGTAAACCGAGCACTAATGCTTTGTTTCGCGTCTCTTTGAAATCTCCCATATTCATTTCCAGACCAGCCAGGAACATGATGTAATAGAGTCCGACTTTCCCGAATAACTGAAAGCTGCTGTCTCGTACCAGGATATTAAATCCATGTTCGCCAATAGCCAGTCCTGCCAAGATCATCCCGATAATATGAGGGATGCGCAGTTTATTCAATAATATCGGAGCAAACAATATAATCAAGAGTACAAGGAGAAATATCCATGTAGGGTCGGTGATAGGGAATGTTAAATCAAGGCCAATCCAATCCATAATTTGACGAGTTCGTGATATTTGTTCCGCAAAATAACCTAAAAAAATGCTTCTAAAAAAGCATTAGTTAATAAAATTCGTCCATTTATTTTTTCTCCAGATTCATGATTGCCGGAATGAAGAATGCAAGTGTTCCTGGGACATACGTTTTTAAATATACGATGATTTTATCCGTGTGTGCGTTTTGGGGTGTATAGTGATTTTATCCGGCTCTACTTTTAGCAATAATAGTAGTGCCGGATATGTCTATTTTTCGAATCCTAAATCATGTTCTTGTATTCCTCTTGTTTTTTCTTGGGTAACTTCTTTATAACTTCTTCTACCGAGTGGCTAATCAACTCCTTTATGAGTTTATCGGGAACATCTCCTTCCAAGTAAACGGTTATCCAATGTTTCTTATCCGAAAAAGGTCCCCAAAAAATGTCTTCGTATTGTTCTATGAGCTCTTCTGATTTATCAGGATTACATTTCATATCCGCCCAGAATCTTCCGTTTTTAGGACGTAATGTAGCAAAAGTGAACATTTTATCGATAACCTTGAAAACCAAAGTATGTTCATCAAACGGCATACATTCTGTTGCTCCTTTGACTGACAGGCAATATTCTCTATAATCTTCGATATTCATGACTTCTCTCTTTTGATTCATTCAAAACACAAATATATCACTTTCTGTTCGCTTTTGAAAAATATGTTTCTATCTCAAAGTACCCGTTTCAATTTCGCCCTTATCCGGCTTAAACTTACCGGAGTTATTCCCAGATAAGAAGCAAGACATTCCAATGGTGTTCTCTGTAATAGCTCCGGATTATTTTGTATCAGCTTCATATACCGTTCGGACGCGGTGGTGAATAAGAGAGAAATAAGTCTTTCCTCTGTTTGCAGGAACTCTGATTCGGCAAACTTGCGCCCCCAGTTGGCAATATGGATATCTTCCTTGAATAATTCGTGTAAGTCTTTGCGCTTTAATAGATACAACACCGAGTTTTCCATCAGTTCCATTGACTCATACCCTTGTTGATTATTTACATAGCTTTTCAATGAGACAATGGTTGACCCTTCTTTCCCAATCCAGAACGTTACCTCTTTTCCGTCTACGGGAATATAAGCTCTAGCAATCCCTTTCTCGATGAAAAAGATATTCGTTTCAGTCTTGCCAGCCTCCAATATATGATAACCTTTGGGATATGTGATTTTTGACAGATGTTTGACCACCTTATCCGCTGAAGCCTCCGGCATCCGATATATCCTGTTTATAATCTCGTGTATATCCATATCGCATTGAATCATTATTCTGCAAAAATACAAAAAGTTATATTAGGAAAAGAAGATTTGATGATACTCTTACACCGTCGTTTCTTATCAAATGTAAAGTGAAAGCTCCGGGCATCTTGTTAATTTTGCAGTCTAATATTAAAATAGAATGATATGAATTGGATTATATTGATTATTGCCGGACTGTTTGAGGTTGGTTTTACCTTTTGTCTAGGCAAGATTAAAGGAGCGACAGGCACCGATTTTTATTTGTGGGGAGCGGGATTTGTAATCTCTGTAACCTTAAGCATGTTCCTACTGGCAAAGGCTGCGCAAACATTGCCTATCGGCACTGCATATCCTGTTTGGACGGGGATAGGAGCGGTGGGGACTGTATTGATCGGTATCCTGTTCTTTCATGAACCGGCAACTTTGGGTCGTTTGTTTTTTATGACGACTCTGATTATTTCAATCGTAGGGTTGAAACTGATATAACCAGACGAATAGGATTTAGTTTTAATAGATAGAAAAGTGTGATAAGGACTTTTTCAGTGTAAGTCATATATTGTTGAAAAGATTCCATCCGGTATAATATTGAGGAAGTTTGGAATTGACGAGGTCGATTATGTAATATATGCTTTCGTAATTCTGCGATTATTAGGCATTTATAAGAAGTCGTTTTGATGGGAAAAAGTTTGGTTTCTAAAATAAATGTATATATTTGCAGAATGTGGGACGCATCTCGTCCGGATTCGAAACTAAACTAAAATTCTATTTACTGTTATCTATTAAACATGAAATCCACTGATTCTGAACCTCAAGGGGGCGGTATGGAACTGGAACAGTACCGTACCAGCCTCGAACAGATGGTTGAAGAGAAATCTAAAGACTTGATCGCTATTCAGGAGAATCTCGAAGCAACCAACCGACGGCAGGCATTATTTATCAAGGTACTGCAAATTTTGCAATTGGAACCGGATATACCTACTGCTATGAATATGGCACTGGCCGAAATTGGCCGTTATACTGGTGTCGACCGTTTGGCGACATGGGAAAACCACCTCGACGGAGTTACGTATGGCTGCACCAACGAATGGTGCAACGACGGTATAGAACCCGCTATCGATTACTTGCGGAGTATGACCATTGAAGCGGGAAAACCCTGGTTCGACATGCTGGAAGAAAACCATATCATTTGTACGTCCGATATTTATTCGCTTGATCCCTTTATTACTCAAATGCTCGAAGTGCAAGGCGTAAAAGCCATCGCTGTTTTTCCCCTGTCACAATTGGGAGTACATTTCGGCTTTCTCTCGTTCAACTTTTGCTGGAACAAACAATGGGATGAAAAAGATGTGGAACTGATGAGCCAGATATCGCAAATCGTATCTACTGCTACCAAACGCTGGCAAGTTGAAACATCGCTGCAACAGTCGCAGCGAACCATGCAAAAGGTATTGGACAATATCAATGCCAATATTTTTGTGAGTGATTACGATACGTTGAAAGTGATTTTTGCCAATAAGCCTTTCAGGGAAGAAGCAGGAGAAGTTCCGGAAAATGCGGAATGTTGGAGAATGTTGAATGCAGGATTGGAAAATGGGTGTAAACACTGCCCGAAGCCGAAGTTGCTCGATGCCAACCGTAAGTTTACAGGCGTTCATTTTTGGGAAGACTACAATCCGGTCACCAAACGTTGGTATACCATCCAGAGCATGGCAATAAAATGGCTCGACGGACGTTGGGCAATCATGGAACTGGCTACCGATATCACCACCCGCAAACAGGTGGAACTAGAGCTGATTCAAGCTAAAGAAAAAGCGGAAGAATCGGACAGGCTCAAATCAGCATTCCTTGCCAATATGAGCCATGAAATACGTACTCCTTTGAATGCCATCGTCGGTTTTTCCAGTCTGCTTGCCGAAACCGATGAGGCGGAGCTGCGTCATGTATATATGTCTTTAGTGCAGGAGAACAATGAGCTGTTGCTCAACCTTATTTCCGACATTCTGGACATCTCCAAAATCGAAGCCGGTATGATAGATCTTGTTATGGGACGGGTGGATGTACCACAACTTTGCCGGGAAGTGATTGCTACCTTCTCACACAAAAAACGTGACACTGCGGTCGAACTGCGGTTTGATGAAAATTCACCGCAGATTGTGATTGATGCTGATAAAAACCGAATCGTGCAAGTACTCTCTAATTTTCTGACTAATGCCTTGAAGTTTACCACTAAAGGCTCAATCACACTTTCCTATTTATTGGAAGATGAGAGTCAGGTACGTTTTTGTGTAACGGATACGGGCAAAGGGATTCCCGACGAACAAAAACATGAAATTTTTAATCGTTTTGTAAAATTGGACTCATTTGTACAAGGTGCCGGATTGGGATTATCCATCTGTCAAAGCCTGGTCAAAAGGATGGGCGGAAAGATTGGAGTCGAATCCCGTGAGGGGGAAGGTTCGTGCTTCTGGTTCACTCATCCGTATGTTCCTGGTGCTTTTTCTAATTCCAATTTTTCTACTGATTAATTTGCATCTTTCAATATATTATCCGAATATTGCAGAGCAGAAAAAACAGAATATGATTCCAATTGATGAAAAACACATTATAAAAAAGCTAAAGGCCGGAGATAATGAAGCATATAAATACATATATGATTATCATTATGTTGCTCTCTGCAAACTTAGTTATTATCTCTTGAAAGACAGAGTGCAGGCGGAAAGCATAGTGAACGATGTAATCTTTCATCTTTGGGAAGTCAGAGACAAATTGGAACTGGTGCCTCCTCTTCGCAACTATCTGATAATAGCCGTACGTAATAAATGTCTGAACTACTTAGCCCTCAAGCAGCAGGAGACAGAGATACGTTTTTCTACCATTGAGCAGGCTGGTATTCAATTGCAAAATATCGTTTCTGACAATGAGCATCCTTTAGGCAACCTGCTAAAAGAAGAATTGGAATCGAAAATCCACGAATCTATCAACAAATTACCGCCTGCCTGCAAACAGGTATTCACCATGAGCCGCTTCCGGGAAATGAGTTACGAAGAAATTTCTCGTGAACTTGGCATTTCTGTAAATACGGTTAAGTATCATATAAAGAGCGCATTAGTAATACTTAAAAAAGAACTGGGCACTTTTTTATGTATTATTTTTGCTTTTTATCCTACCCTGCTATTATAAAAAACTGTAGTATATATAAAGGCACTATCTTTTATGAATGAACAATCACCACATACGGATATAGTCAATGATTGGATAATCGGTTATCTGACAAACAGTCTGACACCGGAAGAGATGCAGTCGTTACAGAATTGGCTGAATGTTTCGGAAGAAAACCGGAAATATTTTTCCGATATGCAAGAAGTATGGATCGCTGCTTCTGATGAAGCAGATGAACAGCATTTCGACAAAGAACGGGCTTATCAATTATTTTTAGAGCATACAGAAAACCTTGTGCAACCATCGGTAAAACGAAAAACACTCACTATCAGTCCGTGGATGTATGCCGCTGCAATGGTTGTAATTGTTTTTTTCTGTGGAACGATTGCCTTTCAGAGTGGAAAGAGAGTACTCCGGAATCAATTGACACAGATTACGGTGGAAGCTCCATACGGTTCAAAAACCAAACTGTATCTTCCTGACGGAACGTTGGTTTGGCTTAATGCGGGTTCCCAAATGAGCTATGCACAAGATTTTGGAATTAATGAACGTTCATTGAACTTGTCGGGAGAAGCCTATTTTGAAGTAACCAGAAATGAGGAGATACCTTTTAAAGTACATACGGAAGAACTAGACGTCAAAGTATTGGGAACTAAATTTAATTTCCGGAATTATAAAGACGATTTGGAAGCTAAAGTCTGTCTGCTGGAAGGAAAGGTAGCGCTGAATACCCGGCAAAAAGAGACCATACTTCATCCGGACCAACAGGCGCTGTTGGATAAAAAAACAGGAAAACTATCTGTATCCGATACCAAAGCCGCTTACAGTGCTGAATGGACAAACGACCGCCTTTACTTTGATGAAATTTTGCTTTCAGATATCATTAAAGAACTGGAAAGAAGCTATGACGTAAAAATAACCGTTGCAGACGACACGTTAAATACGATTCGTTTTTATGGAAACTTCCGTAAAAGAGAGCAAAGTATTCAGGAGATTATGAATGTATTGTCGTCTACAGACAAAATGACTTATACCATGAATGGAAAAAATATTGTGATCACACTTCCCAAATGAACAGATGTTAAACCTTTAAAACTTAAAGAAATATGAAAAGCCATTTAGTAAAAACATGATTCACCTCTCCTGATAGAAATATAAAAAGGTCAGGTTCCTTTTCCATCCCCTGACCTCTTGCCTTTCTATCTTAAAAGCCACAGTGACTTTAATTGATGAAAGCTTAGGCAAATATAAATAAAATCCTAAACTTCTCATCCTATTTATCAATTATTTATCCATTGACTTATGAAAAATAAGAAGAAAGTCTTTTTCATGGTCCTGCTCTTGCTATGCTCTTATCTAAGCTCATTTGCGCAGCTTATCAATTTGCAGTTGAAGAATGTAACAGTAAAGCAGGCTATTGAAACAATACAGAAGCAAAACGGATATTCATTTGCATTTGCAACAAACGATCTGAATACCAAAAAGATTGTGACAGTGCTAGCCAAAGATTTACCTATTGAGAAGGTGGTAGAACAGGTCTTGGCAGGACAAGATGTTAGCTACACTATCCAAGGGAAAGATATTATCATCAAGAAGAAAAGCGGCCAGTCCGCACAACAATCCTCCAGGAAATACACTATTAGCGGGATAGTGAAGGACATGTCAGGGGAGCCTGTCATCGGAGCCAATATAAAAGAGAAGAATGGCACGGCAGGTACAATCTCAGGTATGGACGGTAAGTTCCAGTTGACAGTCAGTGAAGGGAGTGTGGTACAAATATCCTACCTGGGGTTTTTGACGCAAGAGGTGAGCGTGAAAAATAAGAATTATCTGACAGTAGTGTTGAAAGATGATACACAGACGTTGGACGAAGTAGTGGTGGTCGGATTCAGTACCCAAAAAAAGATAAACTTGACAGGGGCGGTAGAAAATGTATCATCGGATGTATTTGAAAATCGTCCGGTGGCTAATGTCACACAGATGTTGCAAGGCGCTGTACCAAATCTGAATATTTCGTTAGTCGACGGTAAGCCCAATCAATCGGCTTCGTATAATATCCGTGGTGTAACGTCTATCGGAGCGGGCGGTAGTGCGCTGGTATTGATAGACGGTGTAGAAGGCGATCCGGCCATGCTGAACCCGAATGACATAGAAAGCGTGTCCGTATTGAAAGATGCGGCTTCGGCAGCCATCTACGGTTCACGTGCTCCGTATGGGGTTGTCCTGATTACAACAAAAGATCCGTCAAAGCAAAAAGATAAGTTTACGGTCAATTATACGGGAAATTTCTCCTATGAAACTCCGTATGCTGTGCCGGATGTCGTTGATGACGGTTATGTCTGGGCTTATCTGTTTCGTGAGGCGGAATACAATTACCGCGGGATAGAGCCTACCAGCATTAATAAGTCACAACCTTTCTCAAAAGAATGGCTGGAGACTTTCCGGCAACGGAAGTTGGCAGGAAATACGTTACAGACAGCAGTTGGCCCCGATGGGAAATATACATACTATGGAAATGAGGATTACTATGATGCGCTTTATAAGGATCATACGTTTGCACAGTCGCATAATGTATCTATCAGCGGTTCGAACGGAAAAATAAGTTACTACACTTCCGCACGGTTATACGATTATGACGGTCTGTTCAATTATAACTCAGACACCTACCGCACTATGAATATGCGTACCAAAATCAGCGCACAAGTGTTCAGCTGGCTGAAAATTTCCAATAATATAGACTATACTCATGATAAATATACACAACCATTGGGTTATGTAGAACAGAATGAGGGTCTGGTTTGGAAAGCCATCAACATGGAAGGGCATCCGTCCGAACCAATCTTCAATCCGGACGGAACCTTGACACACTCCGGAGCACGTTCTGTCGGTGGACTGGTAACAGGCAACAACTGGATAAAGCGTACGACTAAAACGCTGAAAAATACGACTACCCTGAATATAACCATGCTGGACAACAAATTGCGTTTTACCGGAGACTTCTCTTTCCGTACGAAAGATTTTATAGAAGACAAGAAGACTACCGCTGTTCCGTATAGCGATTACGAAGGGGTGATTAAATATCTCGGAGTACCGGAAACAGATGATAAGATGTTGGAGAAAGTGCAACAGACTACCTATATATCCACCAATGTATATGCCGAATATGAGAATACATTTGTAGGAAAACATTATATGAAAGCTTTGGCGGGATATAATTACGAACAGCAGGATTACAAGGCAATCTCTTCGGAGCGGAATGGTTTGTTGATGCCTGATGTGGAAAATATAAATTTTGCTATGGGAGATAATATGTCCATTAAGAGTGATGGTAACCGGTGGCGGTATGCCGGAGCATTCTTCCGTTTGAATTACTCCTATGACAACCGTTATCTATTTGAGGTGAACGGGCGTTATGACGGTTCTTCGAAGTTCCCCAACAATTCGCAATGGGGATTTTTCCCTTCAGCTTCGGCAGCATGGCGTTTCTCGGAAGAGAAGTTCTGGAAGGTAAATCCGGCTATTATCTCCAATGGAAAGCTGCGTGTCTCTTATGGTGCGCTGGGCAATAGTAATGTGAAGCCGTATTCTTATCTGGAAAAGTTCTCATTGAAGACTTATTCCACTACCGGCTCATCGAGCGAAGGCCGCTATCTCGACGGTAAGGCACAGTTACGCTACACGCTCAATCCTGCCCAAATTCCTGACAATATCGGTTGGGAAACCTCACGAACCATTGATGGCGGTATCGATTTGGGATTCTGGAACAACAAAATTACGTTATCCGCCGATTATTACGTACGTAAGACTGTTAATATGTATACGGTGGGACCGACGCTTCCCGATACATTCGGTGCATCGTCGCCCAAAGGGAACTATGCTGACATGAGTACCTATGGTTACGAGATTTCTTTGGGATATAACGACTCGTTCCGTTTGGCTGGCAAACCATTTAGCTTCGGCATCAAAGCAACCCTTGCCGATTATCATTCGGTGATAGACAAATATAATAACCCGAAACGTGACTTGGATGATTATTATGTAGGTCAGCGTATCGGTGAGATTTGGGGATTTGTTTGTAACGGACTGTTCCAGTCACAAGACGAAATCGATGCGGCTTTTGACGGAAAGGGTTACAAAAACAACCTGATGCAGACATCTGTCAATTACATCACTTATCCCGGTGATATGCGCTTCGAAGACTTGAACAATACAGGTACTATTGATAACGGAGCCAACACAGTAGACTCACCGGGCGACCGGAAAATCATAGGAAACTCCGAACCGCGCTACATCTATACCCTCTCATTTAGTGCCGACTGGAATAACTTCTTTCTGTCAGCCATGTTCGACGGTGTGGGAAAACAAGACTGGTATCCCAGTGGTGAGAGTTCTTTCTGGGGACAGTATAACCGTCCTTACAACCAAGTTCCGGTGTGGCACTTGAATAACTATTGGACCAAAGACCGCCCTGATGCTTATCTGCCGCGTTATTCGGGTTATTACAATCCTTTATATAAAGGCACGGCCAATACACGCTACTTGCAGGATGTATCTTACTTCCGGCTCAAAAATTTGCAGTTTGGTTACAATTTGCCAAAGAAATGGATAGCAAAAGCCGGGTTTTCTAAAGTATCTGTCTATTTCTCGGGCGAGAACTTATGGTCGTGGTCTCCACTCTACCGTCACACGAAAGATTACGATGTGACAGTGATAACAAAAGGTTCGGATAATGACCTGACTTCCGGTAATAAAGGAGACGGTTTCAACTATCCGACGATGCGGAATCTAAGTTTAGGAATCTCTATTACTTACTAAATAGAAACAAAGAAGATATGAAAAGATTAAGTACTATACGTAATATCCTGCTTCTGTGTGCAACGGTGCTGCTAGGTAGTTGCGATTTGACGGAGACGATGCAGGTAGAGGCTGACAAATCTATGGCTTTCGGCAGCGAGTCCGGATTGCGCCTTTATGCCTATTCCTTCTATCGGGCATTGCCTACACTTTCTACGGGCTATCAGCAGGATGAGATGTGTGATATTGCCGCTGTACGGCAGACGAATGTGTTTATTCAGCAAAATGCGTACAATTCGGAAACAGCTACCAGCTGGTCATGGGGAACCCTGCGGAACATCAATTATTTTATCGACGGTTGCTACTCAAAGGAGTGTACAGTGGATGCAGCTACCCGCGATAATTACTTGGGTATCGCCCGTTGGTTCCGCGCCTGGTTTTATTATGACAAGTTGACCCAATATGGCGAAGTTCCCTGGTTTGGCAGTGAAATCCAGTCTTACCAGTACGATGTCATGTATAAAGAGCGTGACAGCCGGGACGTCATTATCAAGAATATGATCGAAGATCTCGATTTTGCTTACGAACATATTCAGGCAACTTCTTCTGTCAATAGCTCTACACTCACCAAATGGGCTGCAGCCGCACTCAAATCACGTGTGTGCCTGTTCGAAGCCGCCTATCGCCGTTATCACAAACTGACAGGTCTGGAAATCACTCCGGAAGAACTTTACCGCCATGCTGCCAGTGCAGCCAAACTGGTGATGGACAACAGCGGACTTTCGCTGAATACGGCAACAGGTACCAAAGGGGCCTACCGTGATTTGTTCTATCTGGAAGCTCCCATTACCTCCGAAGTAATTCTGGCGGTATGTGCCAATAGCGCATCAGGTATTTACGGGACTCAAAATTACTGGTACAATTCGCTGTCGTACGGTAAAGGCTGGAGTCTGGTTCGTCCGTTTGTCAATACTTACTTGAAATTGGACGGTACCCCGTTCACTGCCGAAACAGGCTATGAAACCAAAAACTTCGTGGAAGAGATGAAGAATCGTGACCTGCGTTTGGCACAGACCATCCGCGGACTGGATTTCAAACGTGACGGAAAAGCCGTAGTAGCCGATATGACAGTTTGCCTGACCGGTTATCATGTAATCAAGTATTCTCTTGACGATACAAAATACGATAACAATGAAAAGAACAACAACAGTATCCCCCTGTTGCGTTACGCTGAAGTGCTGCTAAACTATGCCGAAGCACAAGCCGAACTGGGTGGGCTTACTGATGCTGACTGGAACACTACCATCGGCGCTTTGCGCCGACGTGCCGGAATTACAGGCGGAACGGAAAAACTCCCTACAACTGTTGATTCATATTTGCAGCAGGTCTTTTATCCGAATATCACTAATCCGGTTTTACTGGAAATCCGTCGGGAACGTGCCATTGAGTTGGTGGCTGAAGGAACGAGATTCAATGATTTGCGTCGTTGGAAATGTGGTGAACTGATAGAGGAACTACCGTGGACAGGTATGCACATCAGCGCATTGAATGTGGATATTGACCTGAATGGTGACGGAACTCCTGATTGCTACTTTACTGATAACGGTACGCAATCATCCAATAAAGACTGCAAAACGGTGAACGTAAAGAATGAAACAGGACTTTATGCCACAGCAAATGCCGCAGGCGGATACGATTTGAGATATAACCCCGGTTCGGGAAACCGCATCTGGTACGATGACGACCGCCAATATCTTTATCCTGTTCCTGCACAGGTGATCCGCGACTATGAGAGTGCCGGATATAAACTATCACAGAACCCCAATTGGAATTAAAATATAAAAGATTTAGTATGATGAAATTTAACCAGATATTGCCTGTAATTGCTATCTATGTTGTAGCGTTAGGCGGATGCAGTAATACTACTCCTGATTATTCAGAATTTTATAAGGACCCTGAAACAGTAAAAGAGGAAGACCCGTCACTGAATGATAACCAAATTAAAGTCATGTCGTTCAATATCCGGTATTATAATACCAAAGATACGGGAGAAAAGTCATGGGAAGCCCGTACGGCAGCTTTTATACCGATGATCGGAGAACATAAACCGACAGTGATCGGTATGCAGGAAGCGCGGCCACCACAACTGAAGTGGCTGGAAGAGAACTGGAAAGATTATGGATATGTCGGTAAGGGACGCCGTGCCAACAACGCTAACAATGATGAGTTTGTTCCTATCTTTTATAGAAAAAAGGCTGTTGAACTAATCAAGTGGGATTGTTTCTGGCTTTCTGAAACTCCGGATGTACCGGGTTCTCAAGGTTGGGACAGTACCGTTCCCCGTATAGCGACATGGGCTATTTTCAAACACATTGCTTCCGGTAAGAAATTCTTCTTCATCAATACTCACATCGATGTAGGTTCTACCATCGCTCCGGGCAAGTCGATGGAAGTGATTGTGAATAAAATGTCCGAGCTCAATCCGGAAGGATTGCCGATGTTACTGACCGCCGACTTTAACAAGCAGATTGACAGTGATATTTTTAACGGAGTTAAAACATTCATGACAAATGTCCGCTTATCGGCTCCGATCACAGACTCGAAATACTCTTATACAGGCTTTGGTACCGCCAATCCTTATATTGTAGATCACATCTTTTGTACAGGCTTTAAGGCTTTGAAGTTCGAGACAATAGATAAAGTTTATCAGAATATCACTTATATCTCCGATCATTATCCCATCATCGGTAAATTGGAATACGTGAAGTAATGAAACGATCATCTAAAATTACAGAAACGCAATGAAAAGAATCATATATTTATTGGTAGCTGCTATCGGTCTGTTGGTTGGGTGTACACCTGATGAAGAGACGTGGGTACAGGCGGGATTCACTACAGATAAAGAATCCTATGAGATTGGTGATCTGATTACCCTGACAAATACGTCGACGGCGGAGAATGCCCAGATTGCAGTCTGCAAATGGGAATTTATGGGTAAAGTTTCCTACGAACTGACTGCTCCCGAACCATTTAGCGTGGAAGAGGGCGGAGACTATCTTTTTCGTCTGACTGTCACTTCGGATCGCGGTGCGATGAAATCAGTTTTTGAAAAGACAATTAAAATAATAGATGACGGTGTCCGTCCTACGGCAGACTTCAGCTGGTTGCCCGAACGAATTGTAGCGGGAGAAGAGGTTGCTTTTACGGATCAATCGAAAGCAGCGGAAGGGTCTGAGATTGTCAAAAGAGAATGGACATTCGGTGCTATCCTCTCTACAGAGGAAAACCCGAAAATCACTTTCGGTTCGCATGGAAAAATAAACGTATCACTGACTGTGACGGACAATAAAAAAAGGAAAGATACGAAGACTGTCACAATGGATATAGCAAAGGGAGCCGGTAGTCTTGGCGTGTTATGGTCTCATTCCTACGATGAGCAGGGAGTGGTGTACGGCACTTCTCCGGCAACAAGCACAGATGGTCAGTATATATATGTTTCTTCCAGCAATTATAACCTGGTTTGTTTCACGAAACTCGGTGAACGGACTTGGGGATTTGATTGCGGACAGAATAATGAACCGAACCGAGGTTCTGACTATCAGCACCCGACTCCTACGGTGGATTCCGACGGAACGGTGTATGTGGCTGTCGGAGACAATACTACCAAGGCGGGAGCAGATGCATCCAAGTCTGCCAGTCTCTATGCTGTTAAAGGCGGTGCAGACGGTGGTACGCAGATGTGGTTTACAGCGATTGGTGCAAAATCGAGTATGCGTCCTTTCGGTGCTCCGGCTGTCACGGATCAATATGTGATGATCCTAACGAATTCGGCGCCAAGCACAGATGGAAAACATTTCCGTATTTATGATAAGGTATCCGGGGTACTTAAATATTCGGAAAAAACGTCTTCCGGAAGTTATGGTGGTTGTGTAGGATTGAAAGATGGTAGGATACTTGTTAACACGGGTCAGAGTAGTGGACGATCGTATGGTACACACATATTCTTCCCGGAAGGCAATAGCTGGAGCAAGTCGACCAATGAGCAGAATTATGCTCCAAATGACCAGCCTAATGGCAGCCAGATCGCTATTGGTGCAGATGGCAAAGCATATATCCTTTGCCTTAATTTAGGAGCCCGCATATCTACCAATGAGACAAAAGCATTAGTCTATTGCTATGATACCAAGAAGACTACCAAGGGGCAAGTTTCGACTCCAGAATGGTATACTGCCGTGAAAGGGGAAAATAAACAAACCGGTTATGGCTTGGTGGTTGATGGAAATGGGGTTGTGTATGTAGCTACTGACAAATATATTACTGCCATATCTTCTACAGGTTCCGTTTTGTGGGCAACGGAAGTAGCGGGTACTGCTTATGGCGTTCCTGCTATAGATAATGAAGGGTATATCTACTATAATGATGCAGAAAAAGGTTCCTTGGTGAAACTCGAACCGGCTACAGGAAAAGCTATCGCTTCACTCCAGCTTGGAACCGAACTGAAATCGTCGCCCACCATATCTGCTGACGGCACAATCTATGTGACCGGTATGCTGGAAGGAAAACCGACTCTATTTGCTGTTGAAGGAGCGGCGACAGGCTATGCAGCCAATGCCTGGTCGCAGATGGGCGGTAATCCGGGTAAGAGCGGATATATGTATTAGTTTTTTATCCATACAAACTTTTAGTTAGCATGTCTCTTTTTTTGTCGGAGCAGGCGTTGCCCTGCTCCGATGAGAAAAGACTGACTGTACATTTACAAAAGGCTTATAAATAGAGATAAGATGAGAAAAAGGAACTTTTTAATATTACTGCTGTTGAGCAGGTTATGGCCTGTCATTGGTGTATCTGCGCAAGATGCCTGGAAAATAACTGCCGAACAGATTGAACCCTCGTCCTATTATGGAATAACGGTAGCCAATGGTATGCTGGGATTAGTTTCTTCCCCCGATCCTTTGAAGATTTCCCGTGTCGTGTTGGGAGGACTTTATGATATCTATGGAAAGGGAAGAGTGAATAATTTCTTGCATGGCATCAATATGCTGGATACGGAATTGCAGATAAACGGAACTACGGTGAAAGCTTCCCAAATATCCGGTTATAAACAGACTTTGGATATGCGTCAGGGATTGTTTTGCGGAGAATTTGATTATCAATCGCTTGCACATATTGAATATCAATATACGGCATTACGTCATTTACCTTATTCGTGTTTACTGCGTGTGCGGATCGTTCCGAAAGAAAATATAGAAGTAGCTGTGGCGAATATACTGACGGTGCATGAATCGTTGCGTAGTCCGCAGGAGTCTTTCAACCGCATCTTCAATGGAAAAACAGCGATTGATTTCTGCACATCAATCGCAAAATCTCCGACCCGGGAACTTGAAATCGGTGCTTGTTCATCGTTTGTTTTCGACGATTCTTTTCCCCGTCCGGAAGTATGCCATCGGAGTGCACGCGGAGTCGGGGTACATACACAAGAATTTACGGTCCGTTTGCAGGCAGGCCAGCCTTACACTTTTTCGATTGTCGGGACGACACTTTCCGCTGCTACTCATGCTGACGTCAAGAATGAAGTGGAACGGTTGACGGCATTTGCAGCAGTAGAGGGTGTTGAACGATTATGGAGCAAACATATCGCTGCATGGGACAAGCTTTGGGAAAGCGATATTGTGATTGAGGGTGATCTTCAGTCGCAACAAGACATTCACAGTATGCTTTATCACACGTATGCTTTTGTGCGGGAAGGTTCGGGATTATCCTGTTCTCCGATGGGGCTTTCGGGCTTCGGTTACAACGGGCATGTATTCTGGGATGCTGACACGTGGATTTTTCCGGCTTTATTATTGCTGCATCCCGAATTGGCGGAATCAATGATAGAGTACCGCTATCAGCGTTTGGATGCAGCCAGGCATAACGCTTTCATGCATGGGTATAAAGGAGCCATGTACCCGTGGGAAAGTAGTGGTAAAGGAAACGAAGATAATACAGTTACCAACATTTACGGCCCTTTTGAAAATCATATTACGGGAGATGTAGCTATGGCAGCCTGGCAATATTATGCTGTGACGCAGGATTTGGAATGGCTTCGTCAAAAGGGATTTCCCATTCTTAGTGCTGCTGCCGAATACTGGGTAAGCCGTTCGGAACCGAATGAAGCGGGAGAGTATGAAATCAGGAATGTAATAGGAGCGGATGAATGGAATCAGAACCCTCAAGGAGGAAAGAACGTGAACAATAATGCTTATACAAACGGCGTTGCGAAATCCACTCTGGAAGCTGCCTGTAAGGCTGCCAAACTGTTGAATGTAAAATCAGACCCTATGTGGACGACTGTGGCAGAGAAACTTCGTTTCCGGAAACTAGCCAATGGAGTAACGGCAGAGCATGATACGTATGATGGAGCTATAACCAAACAAGCGGATGTCTGCCTGTTGGCTTTCCCGTTAAAACTTGTTACGGATAAAGAACAGATCTGGAGGGATTTGGAATACTATCTACAGACTGTTCCGAGAAAGAAGACACCTGCCATGTCGAAGTCTATCTACTCTATTTTGTTTACCCGTTTGGGAGACCGTGAACGTGCATGGCATTACTTTAGAGATTCCTATCTTCCCAATCTGAATCCGCCCTTCCGGGTTATAGCCGAGTTTGACGGTGGTACAAATCCTTATTTTCTGACAGGGGCAGGTGGTGTATTACAGTCCGTATTGATGGGATTCGGTGGATTGGATATTACGGATAAGGGAATTGTTGCCGGAAAAGGAGCAATCCCTGATGCATGGAAATCTTTGACTCTGAAAGGAATAGGAAAAGAGAAAAAGAACTATATCATTAAATGAATTGACGGGATATGAGATTTCTTGTTTTGCTCAAAAGAGTTCGGATACCTTTTATTTAAGTTCGTTTATTTATTGCTTTTTTATTTGTTACTCTTTGATTATTATTCTGCGCCATTATGCTTTTTACAATACAAATGCCGCTATTTCAGATGACAGAGCAATAGTCTTGTCTTTCTAAAGATATATCTGCAACTAAAATAACCCATATTTTGTTGTCTTTATACAGTATTGAGTTTTTAGCGAATAAATATATAAATAATGATGAAGATGACAAAGAACTTATTGTTAGGGATTGCTGCCGTATGTGGCAGCACTTTTCAGGCTGTAGCTTGTACGGGAATCTCGCTGACGTCCCGTGACGGCAGTTATGTGCAAGCCCGTACGATTGAATGGGCGCGCGGTGTGTTGCAAAGCGAGTATGTGATTATTCCACGTGGTCAACAGCTCACGTCATTCACTCCTACGGGTGTCAATGGACTAACGTTTACGGCAAAATATGGAGTGGTCGGTCTGGCTGTTGTACAAAAAGAGTTTATTGCCGAAGGAATCAATGAGGCAGGACTTTCGGCTGGACTATTTTTCTTTCCTCATTATGGGGGATATGAAACGTATGATGCTGCACAGAACCAGCGGACACTGGCAGACCTTCAAGTGACGGAGTGGCTGTTGTCGCAGTTTTCCACTATTGACGAGGTGAAGGCAGCCCTTTCTTCTGTACGTGTTGTAGGACTGGAAAAGACAGCGGTAGTACATTGGCGTATCGGTGAACCGTCGGGGCGTCAGGTTGTATTGGAAATTGTAGGTGGCGTACCGCATTTTTATGAGAATACAGTAGGAGTGTTGACGAATGCCCCCGGTTTTGAATGGCAACTCACTAATTTGAACAACTACGTCAATCTTCATCCGGGTGACGCTTCCATGCAAAAATTGAGTGGTATTACATTGCAACCGACTGGTGGCAACTCCGGTTTTCTCGGTATTCCGGGTGATGCCACGCCTCCTTCGCGGTTTGTACGTGCTGCTTTTTATCGGGGGACAGCTCCGCAACGAGCTACAGGCTTTGATACCGTGCAGCAATGTTTCCACTTGCTTAATAATTTTGATATTCCTATTGGTATAGAACATTCGCAGGGTGATATTCCGGATATTCCCAGTGCTACGCAATGGACCTCGGCTATCGACCTCACGAACCGGAAGGTTTATTATAAAACGGCCTATAACAATTCGATACGTTGCATTGACTTAAAAGCTATTGATTTCTCAAAGGTAAAATATCAATCACAACCGTTGGATAAGATACAAGAGCAGCCGGTTGAAATGGTTAAGATTCCTCGGTAAAATACGGAACGGTATGGAGGTGCTCCTGGGTGATAGGGACGATGAACAGGGGAATATAAGTCAGGTGTTAGGGTAAGTCGTGTATAAAAAATAATTGGGGATTAAAATAATTGAGGATTAAATTGAAGAGTAACTATAATAACTGTATCTTTGGAAATATGGAAGATAAAACGAATATAATTCAGATACAGCGTTATCATTCTCCTTGTGGTGATTTGATGCTTGGCTCGGTTGAGGATAAGCTTTGCCTTTGTGACTGGGCGGCTGAAAGTCACCGGGATATTGTAGATAGGAGATTGCGTAAACTGTTGAAAGCAGGTTATGAGGAAAGTACGTCAGATGTGATACAGGAAGCGATTCGGCAGTTGGATGAATATTTCAATGGCAAGCGGACTGTGTTTGAGGTACCTTTGCTTTTTGTTGGTACGGAGTTTCAGAAGAGTGTATGGCGTAAGTTGTTGGAGATTCCATACGGTTCGACTGTGTCATACGGTGAGTTGGCCGGACAACTGAATGTGCCGAAGGCTGTCCGTGCGGTTGCTGCTGCTAACGGGGCGAACGCTATTTCTATTTTTGCTCCGTGCCATCGTGTGATTGGCAGTAACCAAGCTCTTGTAGGGTATGCCGGCGGACTTTCTGCTAAAAAGAGGTTGCTGGATTTGGAATTAAATGGTAAGCCTCTGTTATAAATGAGTGTTTTTTGTATATATATTCTAATATTTGATTTTGCCGATAGATAAAAAGTAGTATTTTTGTCGCCGCTTTTAAAAAACGTACCGGTAATGTTTTCAATTATTTCGAAATTATATATTAAAAACATGAATTATTCTAGCAGAAAAGCCATTGTTTCTATTTTAATGGGAGCGTTATTTTTAGGCTCCTGTTCGAACAATGAGCAAACGGAGGAAAAAGTTATTCAACAAACTTATTCAGTAACATTAAAAGGTATTACAGTTTCAGGTGAGGAATCTTCTGAAGAACTTAAGGATGTGTCTGTTTTTCAGTTTAGTGATGGAGGTCTTTACAAGGCAGAACAGTTGAATCCGGGAAAAGACGGGCAATCCGAAATTTCAGCGGTAAGTGGATCGCGGCTTTATTTCCTGACAGGATTGGAGGAAGCGATGGGAGAAAATGTTACTAGTGAAGAAGAATTTCGCAATATGGTCATTGGTGAAGGACTGCATGATAATTCCGCACCGAGCTTTATGGCGGCGGTTGTTGAGTTGGAGAGTGGAGTAGTAACCCGTGGAGGTACAGAGATTAATGTGGCTATGAAACGTGGGGTGGCACGTATCGACCTGAATACAACTGCTGATAGCAAGACGAAAATCAAGGAAATCATTGTAGAAGACGCTCCGGCGGAAACTTTCCCGTTCATTGAAAATAAACAGGCTTCAGATAAAACGGTAAACTATCGGAAAGAGTTTGGTTCTGATTTCAACGGTGAACAGAAAGAAGTGTTCCGTATTTTTGAGAGTATGCGTCCTGTTCACATCGTTTTACGCGGAACGTATGGCGAAGTGCCCATTAGGCTGAAAGTAGAGTTGCCTGTCGTCGAACGTAATAAAGTATATGAATTGACTGTGCTGAATGTGGGTGCTAAGATAGAGGGAAACTTTACTATCAAACCGTGGGAAGAAGGGGAGACGATTATCGGTAAGCCTGATACGAACCACCGCATTCTGCTTAGTGCATCCAAATCGAAGATTCCGGGAGAAGTGAAGGTAAATTATGAAAACAATATTCTGGAAGTACCTGCTACGGGTGTTGGTGAAATGACGCTGGCGTTTGTGTCCGACACTCCTATTGGCATATCTTCTACGGAAGGTGCCGGTGACGACGTAAACGTGGGAAGTATATCCATGTCGGAAGAAGCGGAAGGCATTGTGTCGGCATTCAACGTATCGGTGAATGCGCAAGGCAACGGACGTCTGGGATATGCAGTACGGGTACATTTGAAAAATGTATTACTGGATGGGACGTATGATTATGTGGAGATTCGTGTGGCTCCCAGTGACAAGCAAATTGAGACTGTAGAAATAGGCGGAAACGTATGGATGGCATTCAATGCGCGCAGCCGCGATCTTGATGACCAGATTTATCCGTTGGACGGGGCTACAATCGAAGATATGTATCGCACAAGCTGGATAAATACTGTGGGTGGGCTGTTCCAGTCCGGACGTTTATATATGTATGTGCCATGGCAAGGATACAATCCTTCCAACAACCTGGGTAATCAGGTAGCCGATACACCGTGGCAAAAAGATACCCACATGCCTTGTCCGGAAGGTTATCGGATACCGACTGTTGCAGAATGGCAGTCTCTTCTTCCTGCCGGACAGGAGATTCCGAGCACATATAAGGCTGGAAATGGAGAAACAATTATCGCTACACTTCATGTAGGAGAAGGCAAATTGATCACACCGACTGGGGTGACGGGTACGCAGCACTATGTGAAATTTACTTCAGAAGAAACAAAGCGTTGCCTTATCATTCCTTTGGTTGGCGGAAAAGGTGATAAAACGACGTCCAACAATCCTGGTTTTGGAAAAAGAGCAGTGTTGTGGACAAGCGAACGCAACGGCTGTCCGGGCGGATATGCATGGGCCTATTGGTTACCATTTGAAGGAGCAGAGAGAACTACTATTAAAAAGCAACAATTGCAGATGGAAGCATTTGCTTCTGTACGTTGTGTAAAAAAATAGGGGAGGATGAGAATGAAGATGATGAAAATCTCAATGTTGTTACTTTGGATATTGGTGTTTGCTTCTTGTTCGGGGGATTTTGAACGGGAAACGGACAATATATCCTCCCGTATGGGACAAGTGACATTTCTGTTTGGTTTGCAGGAAGATGATGCTTTTATCGTACAGACACGCAGCGGTAGCCAGGAACAGATTGCTCGTATGTGGTATGCCGTTGCCGATAAAGAAGGTAAGATAATCAAACCTTTGTACCAGAAGCTAGAAAACGACTTTTCCAAACTGACGATCGAAGGATTGCAGCAGGGGGATTATACATTGGTATTTCTTGCTACCACTAGTGTGGAAGAAGAGGCAGGAGAAGCAATCAAAGAACCTACATATTTGTCTGACGATTGGTTGATGAACCTTACAGAAAAAGCACCGCTTGATGCAGTTTATTTTTATAAAAAGATAGAATTGCAGATCGGAAGAGATCAGGCTCCGGTATCACAGTTTGTAACATTGGAACGCTGTGTGGGAAGAGTGGACGTAGACTTGAAGCTGTCATCCGATTATATGTGGAGATTTATCCGAAAGATTGATATTACATTTGATGATTCTGAAGGAATATATGCCACTCTCGGTGTGAATGGGCAATATTCAGGATCGAAAGGAGTAGAGGCGTATGACATTACCGGGAAATGTTCCTTTTACTCGTTACCGGGACACAAACCTCTTTCCGGCTTTGTGTCTATCGAGTCGGAATGTAGCGACGGTAAGCTGTTTGAGCGCAAATACCGTTTCACTGGTTGTAATATTGAGCCCGGGCGAGTGTCGCATATCAGTATTGATTACCTTCATCCGGAAAATCAGGACGGTTTCTTTTGTGTGCGTGAGGAAGATTTTGTTCGTTTCCGGACTGATACGATGTTTCTTGCCGATGAGCCGCGTGATGTCTTTTATAACAGTGGGCGTCGGTCTTTTTATGCAAATGCTCCATTGCAGATGTCCATTTCAAACGAACATGAACTGCTCGTTAAGTTCTTTTCTCCTGTCGGCATTCAGGATGTAACGGTTTTGTGCCGCTTTAACAAAGTCAGTACCGAGTTTTTCGAACTGGCGCATTTCGACCGGATTTATCCTTTTATGGAGGCTTCGTTTCCTTTGCCTGTCGTAGATTCGGAGCGGACGTTCACCACTAGTAACGGTCGGAAAGTGGTGGTGCCTGCACAACATGAACTTGCGAATGATGATGTGACGCTTGTCTTCCGGACGGATGATCCGTTCATGAAGAAAATGGAACAGATAGACAGCCATTGGTTTATACGTTTTTCTGCCTATTCGGCTGACGCTGGTCATGCATAT
The DNA here is from genome assembly GCF_019052435.1 of Bacteroides sp. MSK.20.12. Classification (NCBI taxonomy): domain Bacteria; kingdom Pseudomonadati; phylum Bacteroidota; class Bacteroidia; order Bacteroidales; family Bacteroidaceae; genus Bacteroides; species Bacteroides sp. MSK.20.12. The sequence goes on from NZ_JAHQVH010000033.1 coordinate 30,572, forward strand.
TGGCGGCACATGAACCCGTTGTTGTGTCGGCACGGAGTGGCGTTGGCTCTCAATATGGCTTTTATGTTCTCTTCCGAAGAGTTTAATGCGGAAATGAACAATTATGAAGGAAGACTGAAAGACAATGGAGGGAATCCGATCAATTTAGATGCATTGCGCCAAAGAATTCGTAATCATGGAGGACTTGTGCTGGGATGTGTTTCGGGTGTCGGCGGACTTGGTGGTGGCAATACGTATGGACTGGCTGGTTATTGTTATACCGGTGTCTATTTTGATGCTACTCCCCCCGATGCTCATCCGCACAATTATCCCCGTCAAGCCATGTTCCATGAATACGGGCATTGTCTGGGATATAACCACAGCAGTACGATGACATATGGTGACCAATGGACCGTATTATGTGCTACTGTTTTCGTAAATATGGGAAAAGAAGATAAATTGCCTGTATGTTCGAAAAACATAGTCGGAGAATTACCGATGTAATTTGCACGATGTGTTTATCGTGCTTTTGTTGAGATTGCGACTTTTATAGTAAAGAGGCTTGTCGACATATCAGACAAGCCTCTTTATTCAATTTAATAATGATCAGATATCTACTCTTTCCTGTGTTTTTCTGCCGCCATACTGGCAATCTCCCGTTGGCTTGATGTACGAATAAAATGCAATACATAGATTGATTTTGGAGATCTTTTTTTATTTTTGCACTCGCAAAACTACTAAGAATACACCAAATGTTTTTTTCATTTCTTAAAAAAATCTCGGGAAAGAAGCAAAGGCCGGAGGGGGCTGTATCATTTGAACTACCTATGCAATTTGTGTTGAACTATTCAGAAGGTCATGAACGGACATCACTTGTTTCCGAAGAGGAGATAGAGCGGGCAATAAATAATATTGATGAATATGGAGATATATGGCTCAGTAACTGTCGTCCTGTAATCACTCCTTATGGTAATTGTTCCGGGATATCGTGTATGAGTGTGTCGGACGGCAACCTGCAAGTTGCAGTATGTTTTGCCATGTCTGACGGGTTGACAAGGTATTCCAGCTATGATTATAGTCCGGATGATATTGTCCGGATGTTCTGTAACTACTTCGAACGACTTGAAATTCCAGAAATTAAGAATTGGGAGAAAGGACATTTCACACCGGTATCTCCTGCTGACGAGCCGTATTATTTATACGTAGACAATGAAGAATTCAAATTTATCGATTATGAAGATGTGTTAGTAGCTCTCGAGAATCTCGAAGCCGGCAAATGTTCTTCGCTGCTGTTGAAGACTCCCGGCTGTCAGAACGGTTATCTGGAAGTGAGGGGAACGAAAGATAATTATATCGTCGAAATAGGAGGAAATAATGAAGAGGGAGATTGGGTGGTGCTCATGACTCGGGCTTCTTATATTGGCCGTATCAGATTTTGGCTTTTCAATTATTACCATAAACGTGAGTTTCCCCGGATTACGGATGAGTGGACGGATATAACGGAAGAAGTGGCCGAAGATGAATAAAGGGTAAAAGACATATCGAAAGAAAACGGATACATAATAATTTGTAACAATGAAACACAGTGAAGCAGTAGCTGTTGCCATTGACAAAATATGGAAAAGCTACGACAAAGAACAAATGTGGGAAGGGTACGAACTTCTGCGTCAGGCAGCGGAAGAGGGGGATGCGGATGCTTGCTGTTACCTTGGACGATGCCATTTAGGGGAAGATTTTGTCTGGTGCGGAGCGGAATTTCCCGTAGATGAGGAGCAGGCATCTCAGTTGATAAAGGAGAGTGTGCGCCGGGGCAGTGCCGATGGGGTATTATGTGCTTTGCGGACCGGTAACTTGTCTCCTGCTGTTCAGAAAACGATGCCTTTCGCATCTCTTGAGGAAGCTTTTACGACAGTGATACAGCAAGCACAGGCGGGAGATGCCTTTAGCCAATATGTGGTGGGAAATGCTATGTTCTATGGTGATTATCTTGTCATTCGTGGTGAGGAAGAAAACCGCAAATACAATTCTGAAGATGAGTATTACGCTTTTGCTTATCCTATAGCGGCAAAATACTATGAAAACTCGTTCGATAACGGTTTGCCTGCCGCATTCGGCAACTATCGTACCATTTATGAGTCGGGACTGGCGGATATTGATGACGTGGTGTACGAGGACTATCTGAAACTTCTTGCTGATACGGGTGATCCGCTCACTTGTAATGATTACGGTAAATTGCTGGAAGATGAGTATGATGATGCGGAGGGGGCTTTTCATTATTACTCAATGGCTGTGGAGCGCGGAGATGTCCAGTCCGCCTACAATGTGGCTGTGTGTTACGGAACAGGTTACGGCGTTGCTGAAGATTTGGACAAGGCATTTGAGAATTACATGATAGCAGCGAAGGCAGGTAACGCAAAGGCGCAATTTCAGGTAGGCAACTTCTATTTTGAAGGGCGTGGCAATATAACACAAGATTATGCCAAGGCGGTGATATGGTTAGATAAGGCGTATCATAATATGGATGATGAGGATTCTTGGCAACCGGCAGCCGAACTTGCTATTTGTTATCAGAATGGTCTAGGCACTTTTCAGGATGATGATACGGCATTTGAATTCCTTTCCGAGATAGAAGGGAATGATAGGCTCGATGAGGTATGGGAACCTCTTGATGCTATGGTACTGAATGCTCTTGGTGTTGCTTATGGCTTCGGACGAGGTACGGAACAGAATATACCGCAGGCAATAGAGTACTTTGATCTTGCCATAGAATATGATTCGGAAGAGGCGAAACGAAACAAGGCCTGCTTTAAGAAAACACTTTTTGGTGCTTGGAAGATGAGATAGTCATTTTCTCATCTCTGTTTGTCGTTCATTCATTGCTTGGGAAGTTGAGAAAAGCGAGCGTTTGAATAAATAATAATAAGTGCTTGCGGTAAGAAAAGCCAAAAACCGGATATTGGTTCGACTACGCAACCGATTATGGTGAACAGTAGAATGAAGTAACCTAAAAATAAAGGTGCCGGTTTTTGTTCTTTTCTGATATAGTATTGAAGTGTCTCTCCCCAAAGAATAAGTATTATTCCGCAGATTAGGAACCAGAAAGCAAAGCCCAAGTTCTGATTTTCTCCAATAGAGTCTATTAATCCATTGTTAAGCATTTCCGCAAAAGCTTCTTTTCCAAGAAATAGCGCATAAATGGTATGAATGACTCCTGTTGCTGTTAAAAGTGTTCCACTATATTTCCAAAGTTTCATGTTCTTTTCTTTTTAGTATTTAATTGTGATGTACACTTCTACAGAATTTGAAATTTAGTCCGTTTCAACATATCATCAGGTTCTTAATAAATTGCTCGATACCGCAAATATAAACAATCATATACGATTCCCAACGTATTATTTCGACATTTGTGTTTGTTTTAGATTCTTTATAATTGGTCATTCGTTTTCTTGTTGTGATACCTGTGGACATGAGTTGTTTTATCCATGTTTAGGCGGTCGAAACTTAAAACATGATAACTTTTTATAGAAGCATTGTTAGCTAAAATTTCAATCGGCATATCCGCCTTGTTTGACTGATTACCATGAATTATAATAATGTACAGGTACCACAATTGATTCCATGGCACCTGTACATATTGAAATTCCTACTTAATATCCCGGATTTTGATACTCACTGCCATTGGTGATTGTTGCAGTAAATGTAGTTGAAATGGGACGTAATGCATAATTCGGGTGAAAGAATTGTGCTAAGTCCGGATGAGTATTCTCCAGATACTCCGAGTTCTTAAACATTCCTGTCCGTTTCAAGTCGTAGAAGCGGCAATATTCTCCGCAAAGTTCACGGCCTCTTTCGTCTAAGATATCTCGTACTGTAATACTCCCTGTAAGCGGATTTGCTCCGGCACGTTCACGAACTTTGTTGATATAACCGGCTGCATTTACACCACCATTCAGGTAAATATCAGCTTCTGCCGCAATCAAATAAACTTCTGCCATACGCATGATAAATGTCGCATTCAGATTACCGTTTCTCTGTTTGGAAGCATTGGCTACATAATAATTACTGCTATTATGCTTATTCAGTGACGGATAATAGTAGCGGAACTGGTTTTCGTTTGTGCCGTCATCCTTGTAATTGCCTGTGACGTTTGTATAAGCATAATTCATGTTCACGTTATTATTGTCATTACTATATACATGGTGATAATCAATCAGCAAGTAATCAGAAATATGTTCTTTTTGCTTTTCTGTAGCATAATCAATGTCTTGTGGCATGATAAACTTAATGGCTAAGTCACCTTTATTCAGAGCTTTGCCAATGACGGTTTCTTCTTTGTCATACATGTGTACGGCACTTTCATCCCACGTGTAATTCTTGTTCGCGTTCCATTCAGTAGTGAACGATTCATGAAATCTGGGGTCCAATGTTCCGTCTTTCTGTACATACAAACTCAATAAATGCTGAGTGGGCATAAAGATACCGGTAATTGAGCCTTCCCAAGTAAGGCGTGTCTCCTGATTATCTTCACGAGCACCGAACTTATTGATATTGCATAAGAAATACTCATCGTTGCGATTTAGCTTGTAATTTCCGTTGCTTGATCCGTGACCGTCTGCTCCTGCATACCAGCGATGTTTCCAGAGAGCTTCCTTGTTTTCCCAGTTATTGCTCTCTTTGAATACTTCGCTATACGATGGATACATATACGTATTGTATTTCCCACCGCCAGTTTCGCAATCGGTAATCAATTTTTTGGCTGCATCCAGAGCTTCCTGCAAATATTCGGTGCTTCCATATTCGTACGTCTGCAAGCAGGCTTTAGCCAGAAAACCGAGAGCGGCTTTCTTCGTCGGGGTGGTAGTAGTTGCATGCGTACCTGTTGGCAACCATTCGGATGCGAATCTTAAATCGGGCAGGATTACTTCCTGGTAGATGGTCATCGGATCGGTGCGGGTGGGGGAGTAAGTCAGTGTTTCCGCTGTTATCGGTTCTGTGAGCATCGTCACTACTCCGAATTGTTCCACTGCATTGAAATAATAGACAGCTCTAAGAAAACGGGCTTCCGCAATCTTGGCATTCCGCTCCTCTTCCGTGGTGTAGGGAGGTTTGTCTCCTAATGCGATAGCTTCGTTACAGGCTCCCACACCGTCGTATGTCCCGTTCCACCAATTATTGGTGTAAGTCGTATTGGGTGATGTTCCTGCGAAAAACCAGAACCACTGTGTGTAACTGGTTGATTCGTTGGCTTTATACGTCCAAAGATCGGTGTCGCCTTCAGTCAGTGACATCCAGTCCGCAGAACCGTAGTAAAACCTTTCCATAGCAAAATAACACTGGTTAATCAGGGTTTCATATCCATCGATGGAAGTAGCCAAAGCCTCTTTGGTAAATGCGCCCGGGTTGTATTCCTCCAAGGTGCAGGAATGTAGAGATAAGGCCGAGAACAGCACACTGCAAAATATGAATTTTATATATATCCTTTTCATGATTATAATCTTTTGTTAGAATGTCAAATTAACGCCAAAAACAAATTGCCGGTAGGTAGGAAATGCATCCGAACCGTTGGTTTCGGGATCAGTATCTTTCAACTGCTTATCTTTTACAAAGATGAACGGATTGTAGGCTGTGGCATAAATACGGCATTTCTCCATTAAAACTTTGCGGGAAATATTGACGGGTAGTGTATATCCCAGCGTGATATTCTTAATCTTAATGAAGGAGCCGTCGCGCACTCTTAATGAAGGATATACGGTTTTTTGTTCGTCTCCCGTTCCGGGACGGGGGAAATAGGCTCCTTGATTATCCTCTGTCCAGTAGTCTACGCCTGCCAGTTGATTCTTGGTTACGCTCTGTTCAGCGGTATAATAACCGAGCAGGTCACTGTTGATTGTCTGTCCGTAACGTGCCATGGCAAAGACGGATAAATCAAAATTCTTGTAGGTGAAGGAATTGCTGAATCCGATGATCCAGTCCGGATTGGAATGTCCTAGAATTTGCCGGTCTTCCGTACTGTATTTATGCACACCTCCATCGCCTTTCTGGTCTAAGGTTTCTATCTTGATGAATCCGGGTTTTACGCCGTAGGCATCCAATGTTTCCTGTGGAGTATCGGTTCCCCAAATTCCGGCATATTTATATCCGTAAATAGCTTTAATCGGTTCACCGACAAACAGATTTTCGGCGATCAGATCACCGTCAGGCAGATCGTCTATTTGTTCCTTGTTCCAGGTGACGGATAAAGTGGTGTTCCAGGTGAAATCTTTATGCCGTATGTTGTGCGAAGTGATCGTTGCTTCCACACCTTGGTTACTGGTCTGGGCGATGTTCTGCCAGATAGCCAGAGGCGATCCCCATCCGGTCAGACCGCTGGTGATGGGCAATGTACGTTTGAATAATAATCCTTTGGTGGTTGTCTTGAACCATTCTACCGATCCGTCAATGCGACCGTTCAGGATACCGAAATCCAACCCCACATTCCAATTGTATGACTTCTCCCAGCCGAGATCGGAACTACCGTAAGTACCGGAGTATTGCGTGAAAGGAACAATCTTCCCATTAATGGAAATTCCCGAAGCGGTATATACGTATGCTTGTGTTGTGGTGCTGTATGCGGTGGTTCCTCCCGAGTTACCCGTGATGCCGTAGCTCACTCTCAACTTCAGGTTGTCCAGCCAACTACGTGTCTTTTCCATAAATGCCTCGTCCGATATTCTCCACGCCAGTGCGCCTGCGGGGAAAGCATCCCATTTATGTCCGGTGGAGAATTGTGAAACACCGTCCCACCGCGTAGAGAAATTAAATAGGTATTTGCCTTTGTATGAATAGTTCAGACGGAAGGCAAAAGACATTTTCTGCGTCTGTGCGAAGTCGGATTCTACATGTTGGGAAGTGCCCGATGTCAGTCGCCAGAAAGACCATTGATCTACCATCTGACCGCTGGCGGCAGCCATGCTACTTTCCGACTGGTTCTTATTCCAGGAAGTAATCAGTGAACCTCCCAGATTATGGTCTTTGGCGATGGTTGTGTTGTATGCGAGAATATTTTCCCAAGTGTAATTCCAGGCATTGTTGTTGGTGATGGAAGCATGCGGTGAACCTGCATAAGACGGACGGTTGGCATTGCACTTCTCTCCCCAGTATTGCCCGCGGCGTGAGTGATTCAACGTACCATTGACACGACTGGTAAAAGTCAGGTCTTTGATGGGAGTTAGTTCGACGTAGCCGCTCATGTTCAGGTAGGTGGAACGTGTGTTGTCTACATACTGATTCTCTATGAAATCACTCATCGGGGAATATTGTCCCGTGATGTATTCGTGATTGATCTCCCCTTCTTCGGTATAAGCATCACCCAGCGGGATGGTGGAGAGAGATTTGGTGAATGTGTTTTTCACGCCGGAGTTCAAGTCCCGGTAGACTAAATTGGAGGTAAAGCCCACCTTTGCCCATGAAAATATCTGCTGATCCAGGTTGAGGCGTAACGAATATCTGTTCAGATTTTCGTTATTAAGTAAACCTTCTTCCCGGTTGTAGGAAGTCGAAGCAAATAATTTTGTTTTTTCAGTGCCACTGCTGACCGAAAGACTGTATTTCTGTGTGGTAGCCGTGTTGCCCGACACTTCATCTATCCAGTCTATCCATTTGCCGTCGTTGTATGCATCTATAAAATCTTGTTTCCCCAGTAGGGCGGACATATCGGTAGGATAGTCACCGTTTTTATATTTATAGGCTTCTTGCTGGTAGGTGACCCATTCATCCCGCGTCATCCCATGTCTGTAGTTGGGTGAACCGCTGAATCCGTAATAAGCATCGAAGTTTACGGTCGCTTTTCCCTCTTTTCCTCTTTTGGTGGTGATGATGACAACGCCGTTTGCTCCTGCGGAACCATAAATGGCGGTGGAAGAAGCATCTTTCAACACATCTACACTCTCGATGTCTGACGGGCTGACCTGGCTATAACTGCCGGGGATTCCATCGATAATGAACAACGGTTCGTTGCTGCCATAAATAGATCGTGAACCACGTAACAGAATAGTGACATCACCTCCTACCTGTCCCGAAGTTTTGGTGATATCCATTCCGGGTATCTTGCCTTGAAGGGCTTCCATTACATTATTGGTAGGGGCGGCCAGTACTTCCGCACTTTTGACGGAGGTGACTGCCCCCGTCAAATCCCGTTTTTTGACCGATCCATATCCTACCACCACTACTTCATCAATCAGTCTGGCATCTTCCGTCAGTATGATTTCCAGCTTGTTCTTGTTGCGTGTATTGACTTCCTGCTCCGTGTATCCCATATAAGATACCTTTAATACTGCATTGGGCGCTACGCGCAGTGTGAACAGTCCGTCTACATTCGTAATCGTCCCGTTGCTGGTACCTTTTTCAACGATATTCGCTCCGATAATCGTCTCTCCTTGAGAGTTTTTCACTATACCCGAGATCGTTCTGCTCTGTTGGCAATAAGCTCGTGTTGATCCAAGTATCGATAATGAACCTATTAATAGGAATAATAGGTAAAAATTCATTCTATAAACAGTCTTTAGGGGATTATTCTCCCCTATGTTTGTTTTATCAGAAAATGATTTCATGCTTTTTGTTTAATTGTATGTTTACTAATTTGTTTTTGGATAGCTAAATTTCAGGATGATTTAAAGCTATGTTTCGACTGTAATGACTTTACTTACCCCATAGGCTATTAGATTTTATTGGTTAAATGATGATTGTTCAGAATGTCAATGCCAATTGAACATTATTCTGTTACTGTTTTGAATGTGGCGCCACGATTCATGTCAGTAAAAAAACTGACAGGGCAAAATTATGCATATAGAACTGGGGATTGAAAAAAATAAAGTTGACTTTTATCAGGACAGAGTTGTTTCTTACTACCTGTTGTATATTTGATTTTATAAGGTAATATTGTTGTTGATTAAATCTTTACCCGTCGTAAACTTTACAGTAGTAAAGTTTTAGAAGTAGATAAAAATGATAAAGACCGGGATAAAATAGATCTAATTAGGTTATATTCAAAAGAGAAACAGATAGAAAGCTGTCTTTTTCAAAGGGTGATATGTAGTTGCGAATTTTATTTTCATTATCTTTGTCTCAATGTATTTACTAAAGCAACAATGATATGGATATTAAAGTAAAAGACAAGGTGAATCAAAGGCATGTCGGTCGCAATCTGCAAAGAATCCGTGTGTATCTGGGTATGAAACAGGAAGCGTTGGCTTCTGATCTGGGTGTTAGTCAACAGGAGATTTCGAAAATAGAGAAACAAGATGAGATAGAAGACGGACTGTTGACAAAAATAGCTGAAGTCTTGGGAATATCTACTGATGTCATCAAGGATTTTGATGTTGAAAAAGCCATTTGTAATATTAATAACTATAAAGATGCCACGATTTCTCCGGGAGCAACAGCAACTGTTTATGCAGCTCATACGCAACAGATTAATCCTCTTGAAAAGGTGGTTGAACTGTATGAGCGCTTGTTGAAAAGTGAACAGGAGAAAATAGAGATTCTAAGAGAGTGCATAAAGCAGGGCAAATAATCAACAGACTGGAATATGGAAACGGAAAAGTACACAAATACGATTCATCTGGGAAGAAAAATTGAACGGGTGCGTCGGCTTCGGGGAATGACTCAAGCGGAACTCGGTGATTTGTTAGGTATAACGAAACAGGCTGTTTCGAAAATAGAACAAACAGAGAAGTTTGACGATGAACGATTAGGCGAGATTGCTTCAGCATTAGGCGTTACTGTAGATGGCCTGAAGAATTTTAATGAAGAGACAATCTTGTATAATACGAATAACTTCTACGAGAATTGCGGTGTTAAAAGTGCTGTCAGTAATACAGGTAATAATCAGACCTTTAATAGTTTTCCTGTTGAACAGGTAATTGAGATTTTCGAAAAGCTGTTGGATAAACAAAAGGAGCAATTTGAAACTTTAAAAAAAGAGAAGAAATAAATATCTCCAAGATATTGAATTTTATCAGTCGTAATTATACTCCTGATGCAATGATAGCTGAATTGATTTCTTCAAAAAATAAGGAAATAGATTGGTTGAAAGAAGAAATTAAGTTTTTAAGAGGGGAAAATGAAAAATTGCTGCTGATTGTGGGTGAAAAGATATGAGATGATGTTATCATAATTATGTGATACACTTCTGTCTGTTGTTTATATGGGTAATTATCACCTTTATATTGTAAGCATAACTAAGAGCTGATTGAAACTTTATAAATAATATTTTCTACTGTAAATGTTGAGGTATCCAAACTCTTTTTAATTCAAGGAGTTTGGATACTATTTTTAAGTTTACTGCATTATGGTGTAGTGTTCACAACACAAAGGCAATTATTTCGGGTGACAAGATAATATCTTTTTCTTTGAAAAAAATATCACAAAATTTTATTTGAAGGCTAATTTAGTTATTCTGTGTCCTTATTACTTTTTGTATCATTAGTATGATCCATACAGATATAACAAAGGGAGCGGTTAAGGTAGTGATACCCAAACTCATTCCTAGAATCTGTAATACGGTGGACAGTAAGACAGAGCATCCTGCCCATACGCCATTTTTCCAGCTCGTTCCTCCTAAAGCTATGGCACATAATACGCCATTATATCCCATTAGACCGGCATTTAAGTATGTAGTATCCACTTCAAGTAAAATGGCTAAGGGAATAGGAAGAAGTGCTCCTAAGATAGTATAGAGACTTGCTTTCCGAGAATTAATCAAAATGCCTATAAGGAAAAATAATCCGGATAAAACTGTATTTCCCTGAAACATGACTTGCCCTATACCTAAGCAGAAGGCTTGGAAATAATTAATATTCTGTGTGGTATCAATAACCGTATCAGAAACTGGTAGCAGATCTGGTATAAGCCAGCTACAAACTCCCAACATTCCCCATACAGCAAGAATGAAAGGAGCAGTAAAGCCAGGGAGCAAACGTTGCTGACTGAAAAAATAGGCAATCCATGTGGAAAGGGCTGAAGCGATAATCAACATGATTAAACTTCCTACTGATAATTGAAGAAATACGCCAACTGCTATACCTACCAAAGTTCCATTAAATCCGTATAATCCATTTTTAATATCATCATACTTATATCCCGAAAAATAGGCTGCCAGTGTACTTATTATATTACCGCAGACTGCTAGTATGCCCATTTGCCATGAGTTTAGAAATATTCCAATTAGCATTAATAATCCGGATAGCGCATTATTCTGAAACATCACTTGTCCTATTCCACGTCCCAGAATGAGAAATAAATTGTGTATAAAGATCATTTGTATAAAATATTGACTAATAAAATGATGACAAAAGTACAATCTTCTATTGAAAATAGCAAGATTAAGAGATGTGTAATAAAAGATTGTGAACTTATATGGTACTAGTAAAATTTTGGGCTCAGTTGTAATTCTTGGGGGATTTGGTTCAGGACACAGCCATATCCCTAAAAAATTATTCATTCCTGCACAGATTTGAATTAAATGCTACATAGTGAAAAAACATCTATCATAAGTATCATTCATTTTAATAATTTTCTCATTATCAAAAGAATAAACATGATAGATAGCTTTTAAAAAAGATATCTATCATACTTTTATTGCAAAAAACAGCTATCTATCATGCCTATACTTTGTCTATTTTAGTGTAGTATTAGGTGAGATTATCCATTTAAAAGCATAAGAATGCACGTTTTATAGGACGACAACCTGTATTTGGCAGCTTAATAATCTATTGGGAGCGGTGATGTGTCTATAGCCCACGTATGCAGGCTATACAGCCCGCATCTGTAGGCTGTACGGTTTACGTATGTAGGCTGTACAGCCTACATACGTGGGCTATAAACTTATCACCGTTAAAGTTGGATTATTAAGCCATGATCATCGGATTTATACAGGTTCATTGCAACAAAAACAAGCTATCTTATCTATATAGGGCCTTTATTCGGCTATTTTGCTGATGATAGATAATCTATTTTTGTAAGCGTCTCGACGATGCCATATTTTCTATCTTAATTTTTCCTTTTAGCTTTGCGTCATAATAAAAAAACACATCTTATGACTGCACATGACTTGTACACCCGTACCTTATCGGATTATAAATCCTGTTTATGTTCTTCTCCTGCCTTAACTCTTCGTAGTTATTGCTGTGAACGACATGTAAACTACCATGGTATGTGTCTTTGGCTTTCCCGTCACGGCATCAGTATCCGTGAGTTGCGTCCCTCCTCTTCCGTCGCCACCGCTAAAGAGCCTGCATCCTCTTTCAGCCGTTTGTTTCCGGTCTGCTCTTCCCCTTCCTCCTCTCCGGATATGCTTTACGGGGTTACCATCACTTTCCCTGACGGAGTGACTATCTCTATCAAGCAAGGCAGCTCTTTTAGCGTCAGCCGTTTTATCGACCGTTATAACAGTAAAATTCAGGAGGAAGAGTCATGTTTGCTTTAACCGATGGCATGCATTATTATCTGTGCCAGCATTATGTTGATATGCGTAAAGGCATGACCGGGCTTTACCGGCTTGTCAAGTCCGACATGTCCCTTTCTCCCGTTTCGGGTGATGTATTTGTGTTTTTCTCCCGCAAACGTGACATGGTTAAAATTTTGCGGTGGGATACGGACGGTTTTATTCTCTATCAGAAACGACTGGAAGAAGGTACCTTTGAGGTTGCCCGTTTTAATCCCGATACAGGGTCTTATGAGCTCTCATGGAAGACTTTTCTTTTGATAATGCAGGGCGTCTCGCTCCGGTCTGCCAAATGCAGGAAACGGTTCCGGTTGAAGTGATATGCTGATATAATAATCTATATATCAATATGTTATATTGCAAATACTTCGCTGATTTCTTTGTCTTCCGGTTCTTTTTTCTTATCTTTGACACATGCAAAAGGACCGACTCATAGAACTTCTGGAGGATCAAATCAGATCTTTAAAAGAACAGCTTGAAGCGGCTGCCAGGCGTGAGGAGCATGGGCAGCTGCTTATCTGCGAATTGACGATGCAGGTCCGGCAATTAACCGAAAGTGTCCATTCATTAGAAGAGGCGTTGACCTTGAAAAATGGTAAACTGAAAAAACAGGAGAACATCAGTCGTGGCTTAGGCAAACTTATAAGCAACGAGTCTGAAAAGCAGGTACCGGGTAAAGCGGAGGCGGTCCGGCAGACGTCTCCTTCCCGTCCATGCCCTTCTCCCAAAGAGCGGGGAAACAATAAATCCAAACGCAAGGAGCATTTTGAACTGGAAGAGAAGGTAATCGAAGTCAATCCCGAACATCCCCTTTTCAGCATATCCCTTGCCAAATTCATGGGATACCGTGATTCTATCCGTTATGTCTACACTCCTCCGAAATTTGAAAAGCTTGTCTACCGGCAAAACATTTATAGCTTAAACGGAACAGTCTTCTGCGGTTCCGCTCCCCAGGCACCTTTCCTTAACTCAAACTACGACGGATCTTTTGTAGCGGGTTTATGCCAGTTGCGCTATATCTACTCTATGAGTGTGGAGCGGATTATCGGCTTCTTCCGTGAAAGCGGATTTGAGCTTGAAAAGCCCACCGCGCATCACCTGCTGGGCAGAGCGGCCGAAGTGTTGGAAAACCTTTACAGGGCGTTGAGAATGGCCGTGCTTGAAGACTCTTATCTTTGTTGTGATGAAAGTTACCACAAAGTCCTTGTGGAAGAGAAGAACAGTAGAGGCGAAGGGGTAAGGCAGGGGTATATCTGGGCGGCCGTCGCGGTCAAGCAGAAATTGATACTGTACCTCTACGAGAATGGCTCCCGTAGCGGGAAGGTGCTTTTTGACCTTCTTTCCGAATATGAGGGGACAGTACAAAGTGACGCATACAGTCCGTATAGAAAATTGGAAAGTGACGCCTATCCGGGAATTAAAAGAATCGCCTGCCTGCAGCATGTCAAAAGGAAGTTTCTTGAGGTACAGGAGGAACCGGAAGCACAAAAGATCGTTGAACTGACGAACAAGCTGTATCAAAAAGAACATGAACACTGTGTTGGTCGACAGGGATGGACAGACAAGGATAACCTCAGGCACCGGAAAAGGTATGCGCCGCAGATACTCAGCGAAATAAAACGGGAACTGCTCAGGATAAAGAGTAAGCCTGACTTGCTTCCCAAAAGTGAGATGGCGGGAGCGGTTGACTATATGCTCTCGCAATGGGAGGCCATTAAGGGCATCTTTACTGAAGGATATTACTACTTGGACAATAATTTGGTCGAGCGGTACAACCGATATATATCACTGTCCAGAAGAAATTCCCTTTTCTTTGGAAGCCATAAGGGGGCGGAAAGAGGTGCCTTATTTTATTCGCTGGCCTGTTCATGCAGAATGCAGGGAATAAATACCTTCGAATATATCACGGAGGTAATCAATAAAGCGGCAAAGCTACCACCAAATACGGACATAAAGGTATATAGAAATTTATTGCCGGACAAATGGAAAGAAAATAGAAGTAGGATCGAAACATAAAGAGGAGATGCTACTTCTATTTTTTTTGAGGGGGGGGACGGCATCGCCGAGACGCTTACCTATTTTTGCTGATAAAAGTATGATAGATACCTTTTTAAAAAGCTATCTGTCATACTTATTCTTTTGATAATGAGAAAATTATTAAAATGAATGATACTTATGATAGATGTTTTTTCACTATGTAATATTTAATTCAAATCCGCACCGGAATGAATCTTTTTTTAAGGATGTGATTGCCCTGAATCAAATCTCCCAAATTTTCAGACTGAGCCAATTTTTGCGGGAGTAGGATTGGAAATATTGTTTTAAGAAAAATCCCCTGATAACTTAAGATTATCAAGGGATTTTCTTGGTGATCCGCCTGGGATTCTCCAATAGGAATTACCATGCTGATATTTAAAACTTTATATTTTTAGCTTCAAGCATATCCCATGATTTATCCCACTAATTTGCTACGTGCTTTTGCAGTAGTTTGCTCATGGAGAATACTGAAGGGAAAGATAGCTACTCTTCTTCATATTTACAAAATATAGAATTTCACATTTATTGCCAGCAGCAAGAGAATTATTATATTATCTCTGTTGATTATCACCGTTTTATAGTTTCATCCATTTGGAAATCCACATGATTTAGCACACGATTATGTTTTATCGTTTTGCTCGCTATAAGAACGATGCTTGTGCAAATGTGAAAAAAATATTCCATTTAACCAAAATACAACACGTTTTTTATAAGCTATTCTGTAATCAATTTCTTGTTAAGTCAATCCAGAAATGATACATTGTAAAATATCCTTCATGGTTTTCATATGTATGGGTGGAGGTATATTCGTTTATTTTATTGGTTAAAATCAATGGTGAATCATTAGGATATTCATTCAATATTTTATCGTTGATGATTTTAAGCCATTCTTCAATCGATTTATTCTCAATATATGCAAACATTCCATTATTGTTCAGATGTTCATCACCGTGGAATCCTAATTTATAGCGTTGTATTCCTCCAGACGGGTTGTTAGTTGTACTATTTCCTGTTACGTATTCTTCTTTGTTTTTATAGCGAGGCATTGGAAGTCGCTTTGCTTCGGCGTAGAATATGCGTGTATATTTGTCGTCATTCAAATAGAAGTATATATCCTCTTTTCCTTTGCCATCTTCTCGTTCATGCTCTTTTTGTACACCAATTTTTACTTTACGCACAGTGTTTGTTAAGCCAATAACATTAAAAGCATCAACTAATGATTGGGTGTTTATGCCTTCTCGTGTTTTTCGATTAAGTACACTACTTCTCTGTTTTAGTCCTAGTCTAATTATATAAAGAATATCATCTATATATTTATGAGAATGGTCTATATAGTCAAATTGCATAATTTAATATCCGTTTTTAAACATGTCACTTTTAGCATTTTCCGCATCTCGATACGCTATGGTTTGCATCCAATATTTAGTCTTATTTGGCTTAATCAAACTTATCTGATTATTTTTTCCATAGTATACTATAATTCTATTTATTGTCAGTGCATTATTGAAAATTTCATCGTAGAAAATTTTATCAAATTCTATTTTGTTTGAATTTGTAAGTATAGTCTCTATTTCTTTCTTGTTATTGGTATGTTCAAATGTTGTCCATACATAATCGTCATTAATTATCTGTCGTATAGCCCGAAATTTGTACTCTCCATCTTCATATGTTAAGTTAAGTATTTCACAAAAAGCATCACAATAATTAGATAATAAATTGGGATTGATTTTATTGAAAATAACTGATGATGAATTGTTTAGATTGTCAGATAACAATAATGTATCTTCTATAACAGATTTTTCAATTCCATCCATTTGCTTAAATGGGATAGGATATCCTTCATTATCTATGTTTATAGGAAGACTTAATATATCGTTACCATCAATAGTATAGCTATTACTTTGTTGTATAAAAATTTTAGGGGAACTTGCTTTTATTAATAACATATATAAATTTCTATTCGCAACAAAAGCGGATACAAATTTTTGCATTAACAAATTATTATCACCCTTTAAGCCTAAGACTCCTGGACGAAAGTGTACATTGTACTGAGTATTGTAAGAAATTGGTATCTGATGATTAATGTTTAGCCTAATTAGTATATTAGGAGCATTTAAAACTTCATCAGGTATAGGTCTTCTAAAAATATGCTCTTTTTCTACAAAAATCATATTTCTAGTAATCTTATCTGAAATGAAAAGATCGGAATCAAGGATTTTTTTTTCATACATATCGATCTGTTTATCAGACGAATTATCTTCTCTTGAGCCATTAGATTTTTTCCATTTGTTAGATTTTATGAAATCTTCAATATGTATGAATCCGTTTTGATATTTCTCAAAATAAATTCTTAAATATCCTCCTCCTAATAAATTAATTTTCCATATATAATCTTTGGTATATACAAAATCAATAGGTACATAAAATCTGTCGTATTTATCAATCTGAAAACGTATCGCTCCCTTCTCATTTGCTGATGAATTGCGAACGATAATATGCTCTATTGGTTTTGATGAGTTAAAATATTTATTTGATATTTTGACTGCTATAGTCGCCACCTTCTTTTTGCCCCATAAATGATTGATTAATGGAGTAAAATCATATATTCGTTCTATATTCCAAAAGTAAACAAGACTTTTCCTATATTCAGCAGATGAAGGCATGTATAAAAATGATGACGAAGGCATAACCATAAATAAAGTGCTATCATCATTCTTTAAAAGCTCAGTTAGGCATCTATACAAAAATATTAATGCTGGATTATTATAAGGGAAAGCTTGCAGTTTTCCTCTATAATCTTTGTATTTTTCTTTTGAAAAATCATCATCTTTTTCTATTCTTATATTATTTTCCTGTTCTTCCTTTGAAATGTTGAATGGCGGATTTCCCGCTATAACATCGAATTTGAAAGATACGGATTTATACCATTTAAAAAAACCTAAATTTGTAAGATTTCCATGTTCCTCTAAATTGTCGAAAGTTAATTTGTCCCAAATTTCTTTTGGTCGTATATGACTACAAAGTTCTATTTGCAACGAAGTTGCTGTAATAGATAATGCATCTTCATTTATGTCTACTCCATAGATGCAGTTAAGTAGGATTTTTTTTATATCATTAATAGCTTCCTCTCCCTCAATAAGTTGTTTGTGCTTTTTTAACATCCATAAAGTTATCAGTCTTTTGTATGCTAAAACAAGAAATATCCCTGAGCCACATGATGGATCTAAAATCTTAAAATTTTCAAAATTGATTGATTTATTGAAAGGTAATAATTCATCTATAAGAAGTCTTGCAAGATGTGGTGGTGTGTAATAAGCCCCAGTGCTTTTTTGCTTTCCTGTGACAGAAGTTACAAAGCGTTCATATAAACGGCTAATAAATTCAATAGGAAGAAGGTTGAAATCGTAATAGCGCCATATGGACATTTGCCCATCAATATCTTTATTCCCATCAAGTGCATCGGCGACAATGCTAAAGTCTGCCGCTTGTAACTCTCTTTCTTCCTGTTCGCTAATTTTAAATATCCCTCCGTTAAACTTAGAATTGAGGAATGATAGCAGTCCTATTATATTATTACCTCTTAGAACATCACAAAATGTATAATTATTAAATAGAGTATTGTTGTTTCTATCTTTGGTGATAAATTTATCAAAAAAGCAGTCTTCAAATACACTATTTCCGTTATTATCTGTTTGTTCTTCAAGATACTTGATTAGTATAAATTTGACTAAAAGTTTCTTTAATAGTTCTGGTTTACAATTTGTTTTTTTACTCTTTTTTAGTATTCTCTTTTCAATGTGGTCTAATAGTTTTTGATACGGTGATACACTAATATAATTAGCAGGTGATTCTTCTAAAATCTGTCCTTCAAATATTCTATTCTTTAAAGTTGAATCGATTCTTTTTATCGCTTGTGATATGCCATCTAAAAAAGAAGGCTCAGATACACTCTTTATTGGATTTCTTGTGTCTATTATTTTGAATCCATCATCATAAACAATGAGAGCAAGTGCTATTTCTCCTAGAGTCCATAGCTGTTTGTTTATTTTAACTAGATCAATTTCTTGTTCTTTGTAAGATGATCGTTGGTCGTATACATATATATATGGAATAGGCTGATTTTCAATAATACTATTGAAGCAATAGAAATAGTTCGCACTTACAATTTTAGCTTGCATCTTGTAAAATTCTAACTGCTCGTCTGTATATGAGGACTTCACTGAATACAGATTTTGTTGGTATTCAGATAGATTCAAAACTTGAAATATTGAACTGTCCTTTGAATTCATATCTAATGTTATAATATTGACTTTCTATGGAAACAAAGATAGTGGTTTTTGGCTTTCTATCCAATGAATGAATGAAATAATAAATAATATTGCTGATTATTAGCGTGTTACAAGAATAACACAAAGTGGAGTATGAGATTATTTGAATTAAAATGCTATTATTTATGTAGAAATGATTACAGTCTACGTTTTTTCTTTTTCCGCTTTGGTTTTAGTTTTTGTCTTTCATCATCGATAGGAATCATCTGTATTAGGTGCTCCAATTCGTGGTAAAATGCAGGTTTGATATAAAAGAAAAAGCCCTGATAATGTATGATTGTCAGAGCTTTATGCATTTTTGCTGTTTTAAAAAGTGATCCGCCTGGGGCTCGAACCCAGGACCCCAACATTAAAAGTGTTGTCTCTCAAGGCATTTAAAAGCCTTCGCCTACGGCTCGACTTTCAAATGCAACCTGCTGAGCAAGCGAATCTTATCCTTTAATCAGTAGTTGCACAAATTCTCAGTTATTCTACCTTTGGTTTAACTCTCGGTTTAACTGGTTCATTGATTTAACATTAAATTTACTATCTCTGAAATGGCTTATCTCCTGCTATAATTTAGAGGAAATAGCCACTCTTAAATTGAATTAGTACGGGTAATAGAACATCACAATTAGATTACTTCATTAGGTATGCTAATTGTGAGTTAAAACTTATGTGGGTATGAATTTGTCAATTCTCCATATAAAGAAGAATATTTCAATATTCGTACCCCATAAAAAACAGCATAAGAGTTTCCTCAAATGCTGTTCCGTCCAAGTAGATTGAGTAATTAATTAATCTTCTTGTAGGTGGTCGTAGTAATATCGTCCAACTCCTCGCTACCATCATCCATTGTATCCCAATCCTCAAAGGCGAGAACCAATTTATTAGCTGTAAGTTCATTGATAGTAAGGACATCTGAATAGCCGTCACTGTAAGAGATAGTCAGCTTATTGTCTTTCAAAGACCAACGACTTGTTTCTGTATGTCCACCGTCCACATAACTTTCTATGCAAGTACCGTCAGCCTTGAACTCCCATAAACCATTGGTATATGCTTCATCAGAAGTAACTACTTCTTTACCATTCTCCACTTTGTGAATCTTCTCCCAAGTGGACTGCCATTTACCTATAAGGTTGGCTTGTTCAATGATTGTCTGTTCATCTTCATCATCGCTACACGCTGTAAAGTTTACAGCCAACATGACCATTAATAAGGTCGTTCCAATTAATCTTAAAGTTTTCATTGTTGTTAAATTGATTATTATTTACGATTATAAACTACTATGTCCGTTGTCATTTAGATATGCTGATAAGGTTTATTCATAAACTTTTTCATCAATCTTGTTGCCCGATTTGTCATATTCCACTTTCTTGTAATAGCGTCCATTCTCATCTTTATATTTGGTAGAAGCAGGCTGTCCATTCTCATGATAGATTGTTCTTGATGTGACTTTGCCGTCCTTATATTCCTTTGTTGTACCGTTCTTAAATTTAACTGTACCTGTAAAGGCTTCATCGCTGCCTTTTTCATATCTGTAACCATTGACGGTTTCAGTATCCTCGCTATTGACGGTTTTGTTAGAATTACCACAACTGGTAAATGCAATGATAAGTAAAAAGATAAACAAGTATTTCATAATGATAATGATATTATGCCCACCTGTTCCCTATGGATAAGCTGTTACAATAAAAAAGGTGTGGGAACATACTGTCTTATCTCATTCTCTGGCTCTCGCATTGCCTTTGGTACGGATAAAACAATAGCCCACACCAATTTGACAATATCTAAAGCCTTATAAGAATATATAAGGTAGGTATATATCAAATGATGTGGTGCTACTGCTATCATCTTCGTACCGTTGTCAAATTTGCGAGATTTGAGAATGGAAGATAATTTCAATAACACCTTTCGTTAAATATGTCCTTCCAACTCCCTATCTCATTAGTTCATTGGAATTGGTGCAAAGATAATGAAAGGTTCTAAATTAATAGGTATGAAGTGTGGATTAATAGTAAATTCTCTGCTCTCAAACATAGTCTGAATGAGATATTTAATCAGAGTTGCATCTGAACTCTGTGAATCCATGTGGGTATCAAAATGATAAATCCTCTTATAAGAAGTGAATTTTAGAAATTGTTACCCGTATGAATTTATAAAGCTAAACTCTGTTTCTCCGTCTGAATTTTGGGGTAGGACAAATTTAGATTGGGGTATATAAGACTGACCTTGCTCCTTGTTTGTCCTGCCTTTCAAAGTGACTTCACGACATCAATCCTGCTCTGACAAGCAACCTCTTGACTTGTGTAATTTGAAACCTACATCCCTTAGATGTAACAAAGCCTTGCTCATTCAACAGACAAGTCATTTCGGATAATGATTTGCCTTGTATTGATAGTGACCGTAACAGTGCTATCGCTCTCATGTTATTTGGATTGTTCTCCGCTTTAGCCTTGTTGGTAACGATACTATGTTGAACAGCTTGTTCAAATTTATTCATCAAGTTCTCCGATTTACCAAGCTGCACACCCCTTGCTTTTTTGGCTTGAAGTGACTGTTTGGTTCTCTGACTGATTAGTCCTGCTTCATATTCGGCTATGCTACTGATGATATGCAGAATTAATCTGTTAGCTTGCGGGAAGTCACAGAACACAATCTCAACATCACTTTCTAACAGCTTTGAAGTAAACGCTACATTCCTTGACAACCTATCCAATTTGGCTACAATCAGAATAGAATTTGTTTTCCTGCACATCGCTAAAGCTGCAAGGAGTTGAGGTCTGTTAGATTTCTTCCCACTCTCCGTTTCAATATATTCAGCAAGTATAAGCTTATTCTTTACATGGTTGTGTATAATCTCTCGTTGTGCTTCTACACCAAGACCAGAGATTTGTTGTTTCATGGTGGATTGCCTTAGATATGCTATGTATGTCTTCATAATTCACAATTATTAATAGTTGGTTACAAATGCTGAACGAACATTCAGCTTATGTAAGTAAGGACACCCAACTTAAAAATTGAATGTCCTTTTAAGATGATACGCTATAACTGTCCTTCATCAGCGAAGCTATAATATCCTGCATCTGTTAATATGAGGTGGTCTGTTACTGTTATTCTCATAAGTCTTGCAGCTTCTTTGACCTGTTTAGTAATCTCCATATCCTGCCTACTTGGTTTCATGTTACCACTTGGATGGTTATGAGCAAGAATGATAGCTACTGAATTGGTGAGCAATGCAGCTTGTAGAATTACTCTGACATCTACGGTTGTGTCTGTTATCCCTCCCTCTGATATGAGAGTGTAACCTAAAACTTGGCTGGATTGGTTTAGGAACAAGACTTTGAAATATTCTTTGTAACAGATTGTACCCTCCTTATATGTGGGGAGTAAGACCTTGTAAGCATCCTCCGAGCTATAAATTTTACTCCGAGTTTTTGATGTGGATTTGTAAGTAAGTTCCACTTCTCCAACTGTGTAATCAGCTTTCATAATCTATCTATAATTGAAATTTAAAGGGTTATTGATTGAATGGATTTAACAAGAACAAACCCTAAACACAAGTGAATTTCTTCGCTTGCATCTAAGGCTCGTTCTATGTCTTTCCCTAAATATTCAATCAAAGGAAGTTCGGAGTATTAGTGAGTAATCGGTCGGCTACGGGAATAGAATTGTGAACATATACTCTGCCAACAAAGAATGTCTTTTTAATAGATGATGTGAGGTGATAGTGCAATTATAAAAGCATTCTTTTTTCTTCGACAAGCATGAGGGGGACTAAAAGAGGGGTGCAGTCGGACGGTGCGAAGCACCGGGCGGCTGCGCCACCCGTTGCTTCAATTAGTGTCAGTTCAGCAATTCATCTTTGAACCTCTCCAATTTGATTTTAGCACCGTTCCGATTGCTGCGCTTCACATCGAAATAATCTTTGATAAGAGCTTCGGACAACTTGCACGTTGCATCTTTCTTACCGTCTCCATATCGGGAGTAGGTTATTCCGTAACAGTTCAACAGGTAAGAAATTCTATCAAGTACATTATTTACGAGGATATATAAATCGCTACCTGTTTCCGATTTAAATTCATTTTTCATGTCAGACAGAAACTTTGAACTGAATCTTTGTTGCAGAGCTTCTTCCTGCTCGGCCTGTTCCAACAGCTTCTTGATTGTAGTCTTGCTGTACTTCTGTTGTTCGATAACTTCTCGCCCCAATTTGAAGAACGCATTGATGAGCCATTCTTCTTCTACACACTTGGCTCGGAGAAGTTGTACAGCATTTTCATCTTCCTTGATGTTGCTTAAGACGGATACAATGAACTGCCATTTCTCTTTGGTCTTGGCTGCTTTGATTCTGTAAATGTCATCTTCACCGACCGCTTCATCTTCGGGTTGGAAGTCCACATTGAAATATCCTGTATCTTCGTATGCCTGTCTAAGTGCATTGGGTGAGAGGTAATATCCTTTCACCTGCTCGTCGAGTAATAGTTGCTCTATGGCGAACCTGTCAAATCCGTTCCGTTCGGAATTGAGGACTTCGTTCAGCCGTAGCCGTTTTAGTTCCTTGTCATAATATGTAGAATCATCAGCTTTTATTTTTTCCTGTTGAATGGCTCGGTAGCATTTAATTCTCGCTTCGATGTCTGCCTGTACTTCTTCATCGGATTTAGCTTTAAGTTCATTCGGAATTGAAGCGATAACCGTAAGCGAGTTGTACCTCTTCCCGTTGGGGAACACGTGTCTGAATCTTCCTTGACATTGGATAGCTTCGGTGAACGGATTGATTAGGGTGTGCTTCACATGATCGTAGTTCGACAACACCAGCACATCGCAAAGTTCTTTCAGATTGATGTCTATTGACGGGAAGAACCTTAATGTAAACAGGTTCACCTTTCTTAGAGGAAGTTCCAGCTTATCCGTACTGTGTTCCAAGAAACGGCTCTTTAGCTTGTCGGCACTGTCCCTTGAACAGAACACCTTGTAGTCGTCCTTTTTTATTATTCCGTCATGCAGCAATGATTCTACGATGTTACATATACCCTCTGTCGTTTTGTAGAAGATGCACACATGAGGAGAGTTGTTATCCAACAGGTTCTTTACTTCCTGCTTTACTCGCTTGTAAAAGCTACGTGTTGTTACCAAAGTCATGTCCTCCCGATAGTCATAGTCGGGTTTGATTTCTATCCACTTGAATTGGTGGCGCAGGAACAGGGTTAAGGTGTACTTGCTTGGCTTTAACGGAGTGGCAGATACGAGAGCCTTTCCCTCAAACTTGAAGAACTCCTTCATCGGGGCGGATATGCTTCTGCGATAGTCTGTATCTTCTGTTAAGTGCTCGGATTCATCGAACAGGCAGAAGTATTCCTTGTAAATGTTCATCTTAAGTTGCTTTGCTACTTTTAAGACTTTGTTTTCAAACCCTTCGGGAGTAGTGATAATTTTTTTGTACTTGATATTGGAGTTATTGAGGTAGGCGGTCAGTTTCTTAACGGTTACTTCTTTGAACACTCCTTGTGCTTCGTCAAACGCTTGCACTTTGTTCTCCACCGCAGAACGATACGGTTCGATTACGATAGAATTTCTCGGACTTAACTTTGCGTTCAACTCCATATAAGTAGCTCCTGTACCAGTCATTACCTTATTAATAATGGCATTGCTCGGCAGCATGGAGTAGCCTTGTCTTTTTAAGGCTTCGGATAGATACTCTCCCTTGTGGATGTTCAGTAGCTCCACGTCCAATGTCTTGTGCTTAGTGTCATTCATGGCGCATTGGATTTAGGGGGTAAGAAACTTGAAAGAACCTGTTGTTATATGGGTGTGATGATTTTGTTACCCCACCCGAAGAATGGAGTTCAGACCCATATAAAGTTATAAAACTCGTGAGCCGATTAAGACCTGTCGGAGTGACAAGTACCGATTGGTGGCTCAATCCAATTGCTCGGAATTTCAAATTCATTACCATAATTAGATGAATTTAAAAATTTAACAATTGGACTAAGGGGAATAAATAAAAAGCTCCTGTAACCAAGTTCTTCTTACGATTGGACACAATTCACCCTTGCAAGGTAGAATGAATGCTCATCCAATAATAAATTTCGGAAGTCATTGCTCCGAGAACTTAGTTACAGAAGCCGCTACTTATGCAGTAGAATTTAATTGCTGACAAGCTTCTTTTATGGTTACCTTTCTTGATTATCTCACTTGATAACTGCACTGTCACGTGAACCATTAGTAAAAACAGGGCTTATTTAAGTCTTAGCCCGTATCTTCTACCACTGTTGTAGAATTGATGCAAATATATAACTTTTCATTCATATTGCAATGGTTTCAAAGTAAATTCTTCATGGCATTGCCTATCTGTTCATTATCGAAACTGTCAAGGTAAGTCTGAGTTATCTTCTCCGAGCTATGCCCTAAAGATTCACTGATAATAGCTGTTGAAACTCCTGCCCGTTTGAGAACTGTCGCATACGAGTGGCGTGCAACGTATGTAGTCAAAGGTATAGGCAGTTCCAACTTTTCACCTATTTCTTTCAGATGCTTGTTTACCTTTGCCAAAACTTTATGCAGTCTGTTTGCTACCTGTACTTCTGTCTTGTGGAATGGCGAGAGAACAGGAAACAGATAAGGCGAATGTTCGTTACTGTACTTCTTTATAATCTCAACAGCCTTATCCTGCAAAGGGATGATGATTTGCTTCTTGGTCTTCTTCCTGTAATAGACAAGCTGACCGTCCACTATGTTGCTCCGTTCCAGCATGGCCATATCAATGAAATTAATTCCAGCTGTGAAGTAGGAGAATGTGAACAGGTCTATCGCCAAACGTTCCATATCTGATTTACCTTTATAATTGATAACTCTTTGAATGTCCTGTTTGGATATTGCTCTCTTGGCTGTCTGCTGATTCACCTTTGACAACTTGTAGGAATTGAAAGGATAGGCAGTGGTCTGCTTGGATTCAACAGCTTTGTTGAACACAGCACGAAGATGTCTAAGGCGTGTGCCTATCGTATTTATGGCGTAATGGTTTGATTTCATCCACTGCTCATATTTCTTTAACCAAGCAACATCTATATCAGAGAATGGCATGTCAAGATGCTTGTTGAACTTGATAAAAGATGAGTAGGACACTTCAAACATTCCTGCATATCTGAGCCTGTTCTCATTTTTAAGTGCTTGAATATAGTTTAGAAATCCTTCTCCAACAGATACGAGGTGCTTGGATTGGAAGGTGTCTGTGGATTGGAGTAGGGTTGTAGCAGTAAACTCTGCGTTATTGACTTTTTTATCCAAGATGATTCTTTGAAACTCGTTAATCTTCTCGTTTATGAGAATGAGCAATGCTTCATAGTTTGGACACTTGGGCTTGGGTAGGTTCTTCTTGAAGTCCCAATATGCAGGATTGACAGAGATTCCTAAGCTCTTGTACTTCTTCTTTCCATTCTTACAGATTCTCACCATAAGCGGTGATTCGCCATTTTTTAAAACCTTTGATTTGTAACAGGTTACATTAACTGTTGCTTCCATTCTTGGTTTAACTCTCGGTTTAACTGAACCATGTAAACCAGCGTAATTTAGGCATAAAAAAAGAGAGTTACTTTCGTGTAACTCTCTGATTTCTAAGTGATCCGCCTGGGGCTCGAACCCAGGACCCCAACATTAAAAGTGTTGTGCTCTACCTGCTGAGCTAGCGAATCAATCCTTATTTGCGAATCAGTTATTTCCTGATTGCGGGTGCAAAGGTAGTTACTTTTATTTAATTTGCAAGCATTCCGTAGAAAAAAGTTTCAATTATTTTTCCTCGTTATGGCTTGTTTCTTGATTATCAGTAGTTTCGGCTTCATCATATTTTATCTTTTCTTTGTTGATAATAAAGCGTTGGTAGTAGGAGAGCATTAAAGTTGTTAGTGGTAAGGCGATGATCATACCGAGCATTCCCATTAATGAACCCCAGATAGAAAGAGATAAAAGGATGATGGCAGGATTCAGTCCGGTAATCTTTCCCATGATTTTGGGGACAAGGAAGGTATCCTGTATGATTTGTACGATTGCAAAGACAGCTAATGCACATGCAATGATAATCCAGAAGTTCTGTCCGGTGTCGGCAGCTTTGAGGATTGCCAATAGAATGGTGGGCAGGAAACCGATGATTTGCAAGTAGGGAACCATATTCAATGCTCCGATGAAAAGTCCCAAAGCGATAGCCATGGGGAAATCGATAATCAGGAAGCCAATGCTGAAAAGAATACCTACGCAGAAAGCAACCAAAGCCTGTCCACGGAAATATCTGTTCATACCATCCTGTACGTCGTGAACCAGATTGGAGGCAAACGTACGGTATTTATTGGGTAGCAGATGCAACCATCCTTCAGCTATCGCTTCGTAATCTAATAATATAAAGATTACATATAATAATATAATGAAGGAGGCAAGGATGCTGAATAGAATGTTGAGAGATTCTGCAAGCAAAGTCCACACTCTGGGGACGGTATCCTTGATTGCCGCCAGGATATTCTCTTCACTTAATACACGGTTCAGTGCTTGAAGATCGATATTTTCGTGGATAAATTCAGAAAGACTCTTAGGCACATTGTTTCCGGCTCCATTGGTGAGGTAAGTCACCAGCAAGTCGTTCATTCTGCCTATTTCCGAAATCATCGGCGGCACTAATAGGTAGAATAAAGTGACTCCGATAACCGTAATAAGGAATAAGGAACAGAAGATGGAAATAATGCGGCTTTTCAATCGTAGCTTATACTGGAAGAATTTGACTAACGGATAGACCATATAAGCTATCAGCCACGCAATAAAGAAAGGTAATAACACTCCGCTAAGGCGTTCTACAAGCATTAATATTCCTACAACTAACACACATCCGATAGAACCGCGTATAAAACTGTCGAATGTTATCTTTTTCCTTTCCATAATCTTTTTCTTTTATAGAGTTTATACTTTCTGCTCATCTTCCCCTCGTGCACGGAGATAACATTCCCTGCACAGAGGCTCGTATTCGGCTGTTTCGCCTAAAAGAACCTGTTTCTCATTCTTGACAGTACGATGTGAGAAAGAAGCCAGCTGGCCACATTTCACACAGATTGCATGAACTTTGGAGACTTCATCGGCAATGGCGCATAATTGCGGCATTGGTCCGAATGGATTTCCTTTGAAGTCCATATCCAACCCTGCAATGATAACACGGATTCCATTATTGGCGAGCTGGTTGCATACATCAATCAAACCACTGTCGAAGAACTGTGCTTCGTCAATGCCTACTACATCTATCTCGGAAGTAAAGAGTAGGATACTGGCTGACGAATCGATGGGAGTGGAGGCGATAGAATGGCTGTCGTGAGAGACTACATCTTCTTCTGAATAACGGGTGTCGATAGCCGGTTTGAATATCTCGACACGTTGTTTCGCGAACTTCGCTCTCTTCATTCTACGAATCAATTCCTCTGTTTTTCCGGAGAACATGGAACCGCAGATTACTTCGATCCGGCCTCTTCTTCTAGTCTCCTGTATGTGGTCTTCTGAAAATAATACCATGAGATTTTGTGTTTTCTTGATTAAGTAAATGTGTGGACAAAGGTAAGCAATTCAATGTGCAAGAACTGTTAAATTATCCATTATTTTAAGTTATTGCATAAATTATTCCTACATTCGCACCGTATAAACAATGGACTGACATGAAACAGAAGCTATTAACAGATATTGAGTTGGATGTTCATGAGTTGAAGTATCTCATGGATTCATTTACCAAGGAGCCGACTCCGACTTTGTCTGAACTGTTGAAGCGGAGTATTACACGGATGCAGGGACGTTTGGATGAACTGCAGCAGGAAGTGGATGCGGTTCAGGTGACTTCTCCGTTAACTGTAGAAGAAACAGTGGAAGAGACTAATGAAGTTGCCGAATCTGAAGTAGATTCACCCAGCATTATACAATCTCTTGAATCTGTTGTTGTGAAAGAAGATGAGGAAGGAGAGATTATTGTTGCGGAAGAGAAACCAGTCGTAGTGGTAACAGAAGAAGGGAAAAAAGAGGAACCAGCAATTGTTGAGGAGCCTGTTGTTGAAACTGTTGTGAAAGAGGAAGAACCTAAATCGGTAGTGTTGGGAGAAAGTCTCAAACTATCTGCCGGCTTGCGACATGCTATCAGCTTGAATGATTCTTTCCGTTTTTCTCGTGAACTATTTGGAGGCGACACAGAATTGATGAATCGTGTTATTGAACAGATATCAGTAATGGGGTCCTACAAGACTGCGGTCGCATTTCTGTCCTCGAAAGTCGAAATAAATGAAGAAAAAGAGGCGGTGAACGACTTTTTGGAACTACTAAAGAAATTTTTTAATCAATCAGCATAAATCAAAAACAAGATGGGAAAGCTATATGTAGTGCCTACGCCGGTAGGGAATCTGGAGGACATGACTTTTCGGGCTATCAAAGTTCTGAAAGAGGTCGATCTGATTTTGGCGGAGGATACACGTACTTCCGGTATCTTGTTGAAACACTTTGAAATAAAGAATGCAATGCAATCCCACCACAAATTTAATGAACATAAAACGGTGGAAAGTGTTGTTAATAGAATAAAGGCAGGTGAAACGGTGGCACTAATTTCGGATGCCGGAACGCCTGGAATTTCCGATCCCGGATTTCTGGTTGTTCGTGAATGTGTGCGTAACGGTATTGAAGTGCAGTGCTTGCCGGGAGCAACCGCTTTTGTTCCGGCACTCGTTGCATCGGGATTGCCGAACGAGAAGTTCTGCTTCGAGGGGTTTCTCCCCCAGAAGAAAGGACGGCAGACACGACTGAAGACATTGGCGGAAGAACACCGCACGATGGTGTTTTATGAATCACCCCACCGTCTGTTGAAGACGTTAACACAGTTTGCCGAATATTTCGGTGCTGAACGTCAGGCAACCGTGTCGCGTGAAATATCCAAGCTCCACGAAGAAACAGTTCGGGGCAGTTTGGCTGAATTGATAGAACACTTTACCGCTACCGAACCCCGGGGCGAGATTGTGATAGTATTAGCAGGAATAGATGATTAAATAATTTCATTAAAAAACGTAAAACGTAAACGTATGAAAAAGTTAGCTGTTTTATTTGTATGCGTAGCCATGTTAGCTTCGTGTGATAGCTTTAAAGGTGGAAGTAAAGACCTGAAAGCTGAAAATGATTCTCTTTTGATGGAACTGAACCAGCGCAATGCTGAACTGGATGATATGATGGGTACTTTCAATGAAGTTCAGGAAGGTTTCCGTAAGATCAATGCTGCCGAAAGCCGTGTTGACTTGCAACGTGGAACCATCACTGAAAACTCTGCCAGCGCCAAGCAACAGATTGCTTCTGACATCGAATTCATCTCCAAACAAATGGAAGAAAACAAAGCGCAGATTGCAAAGTTGCAGGCACAGTTGAAGAACAGTAATTACAATTCTGCACAGATGAAAAAAGCTGTTGCCGCTTTGACTGCTGAATTGAACGCTAAACAACAACGTATCGAAGAACTTCAAACTGAACTGGCTTCCAAGAACATCCGTATCCAGGAATTGGATGCTGCTGTCAGCGACTTGTCTGCTGCTAAAGAAACGTTGGCTGCAGAAAACGAAGCGAAAGCTAAAACCGTTGCTGAACAGGAAAAGAGCCTGAATGCTGCCTGGTTCGTATTCGGTACTAAATCTGAATTGAAAGCTCAAAAGATTCTTCAGAGCGGAGATGTATTGAAGAGTGCTGATTTCAATAAGGATTATTTCACTCAAATCGATATCCGTACAACCAAAGAAATCAAGTTGTACTCTAAACGTGCTGAGTTACTGACTACTCATCCGTCCGGTTCTTATGAATTGGTTAAAGATGACAAAGGCCAGTTGACATTGAAGATTACTAATCCTACTGAATTCTGGAGTGTATCCAGATACTTGGTTATCCAGGTAAAATAAGGTAGACATCCCTTTTTGATTTGCCAATGTGCTGATTCCTGGATTCAAGAAATTAGCACATTGGCTTTTTTATTTCCTATATACGCATAACTACTGATGAAATATAAAAATCTCTTTTTTGATCTTGATGATACCATTTGGGCTTTCTCTCAAAATGCCCGTGATACTTTTGAAGAAGTATATCAGAAATATTCGTTCGACCGTTATTTTGATTCGTTCAATCATTATTATACCCTTTATCAGCAAAGAAATACCGAACTTTGGATTGAGTACGGCGAAGGAAAAATAACGAAAGATGAATTGAACCGTCAACGTTTCTTTTATCCTTTGCAGGCTGTGGGAGTGGAAGATGAAGCGCTTGCCGAACAGTTCTCGAAAGATTTTTTTGCGATTATTCCCACTAAAAGTACTTTAATGCCTCATGCAAAGGAGGTATTGGAATATCTTGCTCCTAAATATAACCTCTATATCCTTTCCAATGGATTCCGTGAATTGCAATCATGCAAGATGCGTTCGGCAGGAGTGGACGAGTATTTCAAAAAAGTGATTCTTTCGGAAGATCTCGGAGTGTTGAAGCCTTGGCCGGCGATATTCAATTTTGCCTTGTCTGCCACTCAATCCGAATTGCGCGAATCCTTGATGATTGGTGACAGTTGGGAAGCGGATATAACCGGAGCGCACGGAGTAGGGATGCATCAGGCTTTTTACAATGTGACGGAACGGACTACTTTCCCTTTCCTTCCCACTTATCACATACATTCCTTGAAAGAATTAATGGATTTATTATAGGTTTTCTGGATTAAGTCGTATTTTTGTTGCGTTTTAATTTTGCATAAAATACGATATAATCATGGATAGTACGCTTCTGCCTTTTGCCTTACTTTGTTTCACTTCATTCTTTACATTGACCAACCCATTGGGAACGATGCCTGTCTTCCTTACCATGACTCATGGTATGACGGATAAGGAACGTCAGTCTATCGTACGTCGCGCCACCATTGTGTCGTTTATTACAATAATGGTATTTGTCTTTGCCGGGCAGTTTCTTTTTAAGTTTTTTGGTATTTCTACCAATGGCTTCCGTATTGCCGGTGGGGTGATTATCTTCAAGATCGGCTTTGATATGCTTCAAGCCCGTTATACACCGATGAAACTGAAAGATGAAGAAATCAAAACGTATGCGGATGATATCTCCATTACTCCTCTCGGCATTCCTATGTTATGCGGCCCCGGAGCGATTGCCAATGCTATTGTCTTGATGCAGGATGCACATTCTTATGAAATGAAGGGAATTTTGATCGGCACTATTGCCCTGATTTATCTGCTGACTTTCTTTATTCTTCGTGCTTCTACGAAATTGGTAAACGTATTGGGCGAGACGGGAAACAATGTAATGATGCGCCTCATGGGATTGATTCTGATGGTAATTGCGGTGGAATGTTTCGTCAGCGGATTGAAACCGATTTTGGTGGATATTGTGAGAGAGGGGATGCTTCCTTGATGATAAAAGATAGAAGGGTTGAAGAGTCCTTAAAATGAAATTTATCTTTGCTGTAAAAAATGAACTACCCTTATAGAAGTTAATAAGATATATATAAATAAAGCCGTAAATGGATGACAACTATCAGGAATATTTTATTTTAAATTACTTTTGTAAAAAATAGATTCCCGAGTTTTTTTATAACCCCCTTAATAGAAATGAGACTAAAACTCCAAGGCTTGCCAAAGAGTTTAGTCTCATTTTTACCTTTATAAATCAGTATCTTTTTTATATCTTGGAATTGGATATATTGTATCTACTCTTTTTTATTTCATTAAAAAGAAGTGAATTGTTTATGGATTCTGATCAGTGGCAATATTTAAGCTTTCATTACCGTCGAACTCTGTCATTGGAATCATCATCGTCATTTCCCAGTCTTCCGGATCAATATAACGTCTGTAGTCTAATAGACGTGCTCCTTCTCCCCATTATTCGATACGATGTTGAAGTAAATGTTTCTTACGTAAAACTATTTATGTATATATTTATAAATAATAAGACCTGCAATTTCGATTAATTCTAAAATTGCAGGTCTCATCTACTTATTTAAAACTTATCCTTATATGGAGGCAATATTAAAAAATGTTTTATCGAGGTAGATTATCACTCCATCCCTCTGTTTGTATAACTCCAAAACCTGAATTAACTTCAAAAGAAGGTATTGGGTACACAAATTTGGCAATGTTGAAATTAGTATACGCTCCATCTGCCACACTAATAATTTTGCCTAATCTTCTTGCATCAAAGAAGCGATGTCCTTCTTGAACCAGTTCTAATTTTCTTTCTTTGTCAATCACATCAATAATCGTCTGATCCTCTGCAATTTCACTATCATCCAAATCCGGGTTTCTTTTTGCCGCTACTTCCAACAGTTTTTCTTTAGCTTTACCATAATCAGGAGTTGATTGTTTTGCATATGCTTCTGCCTGTATTAAATACATTTCAGGCAGTCTGAAAACCGGCAAGTTAGAAATCTGATTATTGGTTGTGATACCACGCATTTTTCCACCAGTCCACGTACCGCCAAGAAGTGCCAGACGAATATCATTAGATGAATATTCTGCTATTGTTGCGCTGTTAATAGACAAACCGTATTTATTCCATAAAGTATTCAGAGCATTAGCAGATAAATAATCATCTTCGGCTTTTGCTATAAAGAAAATGTCTTCTGTCGAAACAGCCAATGTCGTGTACATATTCTTATAGTCTTCTTTGGTTGATACAATTGTACCACCACTTAGGGTTATTGCCTCTTGAGCCGCCGTAATAGCCCCTTCGTAATTTTTCATATAGAGTTTTACGCGAGCTTCAAGTGCAGCAACTGCAGCCGTATTCATATACTGTTTACCTACATTTTCAACACCTTCTTTAGCATAATATTCTTTAGCTTTCGTTATATCATCAAGAATCAGGCTATAATTTTGTTCTACACTGACTCTTGACACCTGTGAATAGGCAGGGACGGGTTCAGTAACGTTTACGATACCTAATGTCGTTTTGTTGGCTTCCGAATATGGCAAACCAAACATGTTAGTCAAATAGAAAGAGCAGAGGGCTTTAATAGCATAGGCTTGAGCGATGCATCCTTCCACTTCTGCCAGATCCCCCTTTGTTACTTCTTTAAATGAAGCACCTTCTTTAATGATACGTGCACAACGGTCGATAGCCCAATATCCGTATGCCCATATTTCTTCTATGTATGAATTAG
This sequence comes from Bacteroides sp. MSK.20.12, assembly GCF_019052435.1. Taxonomy (NCBI): domain Bacteria; kingdom Pseudomonadati; phylum Bacteroidota; class Bacteroidia; order Bacteroidales; family Bacteroidaceae; genus Bacteroides; species Bacteroides sp. MSK.20.12. The sequence continues at coordinate 64,563 of NZ_JAHQVH010000033.1, forward strand.
TATCCAGTATCTGATAGCGGAAGATGTCATAGAAATGAGACGTTGCAACGGAATGTGAAGTGATATCCGTTGGCGCATCTCCAATTGCTAATACATCACGTCCCAGAAAACGATATGAACCTAATGTGTAATATACACCATTTAGAGCATTCTGAAAATCTTGGGTAGTAACCAAGGCTTCTTCTGTCGGAACAGAAGTTGATGGCGTTTCTGTCAAGAAGTCATCGCATGCGGTGAATGAAATTGCCATCCAACCGGTTAATAAAGCAAATAATATTTTCTTCATTGTCATAAATTTCTAAAGTTATTTTTTTAGAAGCTAAGATTAAGACCGAACATGATATTTCTAGGTACAGGATATGCCCAAGACTGCATACCGGTAGATCTGGTTTGTGGATCAAATCCTATAAAATCTTTAGCAGTGATAGTGAACAAATTGTCAGCAGAGATATAAACTCTTAAATTGTCAATAGCCACCTTATTCATAAGGTTCTTCGGAAGAGTATATCCTAAAACCATGGATTTCATTCTTAAATAAGAACCATTCATTAAGAAACGGCTGGAATTAGTTTCTGCTCCCGAGTTGTCTCCAGCTACAAATTTGGGTACGTCGGTTATATCTCCCGGCTTTTGCCAGCGGTTGTCATAAACGTAGTTAGATACCGGGCCTAAGAAATAATGTCCAACCTGCATATCAAATGCAAATCCGGAGTTATATACTTTATTTCCCAAGGTGAAACTGGTATCAAAAGAGAAGTCAAAACCTTTGTATTTGAAATTCATTCCAAAGCCACCATAAAATTTAGGATCGGCAGAACCTACAATTCGCTGACCGGCCTCATTTACATTTTTTGTTTTCTCATCCCCTTCTTGTCCTTTATACCACATTGCTTCTCCTGTTTCAGGATCCACTCCTGCATATTCCGGCATATAGAACGTATTATACGCTTCACCAACTTTTCTGATAGTTAGAGTATTCTCAATTGGTTTTTCTGTGGCAAGTTTTATGATTTTATTTTTATTTGCCGTACCAGTGAAGCGAACATCCCAACTGAAATCTTTATTTCTAAGTACGTTAGCGTTAATTAAGAATTCTATACCTTTGTTTTCCATCTCACCTACATTTTTCAGGATAGATCCGAATCCAGTTGTGTAAGAAAGTGGTACATCAAATATCATATCTTTTGTCCGTTGGTTATAATAGTCCACTTCCAGTGTCAGTCTTTCGAAGAAAACAGCATGGATACCGATATCGGCTTTCGCAACAGTCTCCCATTTAAGATCCGGATTGGCTATTTGGTAAGGAATAGCTCCAGGTTTGCCATTATAAGAATATCCATAATTATACAATCCCATTGCTGCATAATAACCAATATCCTGATTACCTACAGTTCCATAACTACCTCTGATAGTCAAATCTGTCAACCAATTTTTGGTATTTTCCATAAAGCTTTCGTTAGAGATTCGGTATTTTGCTCCTATAGACCAAAAAGGAGCCCATTTGTTGTTTACACCAAATCTTGACGAGCCGTCATAACGGAAACTGCCTGACAGATAATATTTATCATTCAAGTTATATTCTGCATTCATAAAGAATGAAGAAAGAGTGCTTGCTTTGGTTGAAGATCCCGCCCCTGTTGGCTTGGAAGCATTGTCCAATTCAAAAACAGCATCACTAGGATATCCACTGGCAGCTGCATAAATTGTTCTATAAGATATTTTCTGTGCTTCTTGTCCCAACAATACATTCAAATGATGCATGTCTTTGAAAGTGCGGTTGAAGTTTACGGTATTGGTAATGGTCAAGGTTGTTGCCCTTTCCTGATTTCTTTGACCAAGCATACCGCTACCGGAATATTGAGGATTATAAATTGAACTGTAAAAGAACTCGTCCAAGTCAATTAAGCTCAATCCTGCATTTGTCTTCCATGTTAAGCCATCAATAATATTATAAGTAAAATATGGATTCACAACCAATGTAATCTGCTTTTGATTGCGTTTATCACCTTTTTCTTTATCGTTAATGGCTACAGGATTATAATTAACATTTGTATTATATGTTCCATCTTCATTGCGCACCTGTTCAAACGGACGGATGTCATATACTGCTACAATAGGATTAGTATATTGGCTTTCAGTCATAGTATTGTTTATATCGGAGAGTGCTCCATTCACAGAAAGTCCATATCCTATCCGCCCGCTTTTTCCATCTAAACTAATACGTCCGCTATAGCGTTTCATTCCAGTTCCGATGACGATACCTGTATTCTGAAAATATCCTCCACTAATATAATAGCGCAAATTTTCATTCCCACCTTGAGCACTGATATCATATTCTTGTGAAAAACCATTTTGCAGAATCTCCTTCAGCCAATCCACACTCTTGATATTTTGCGTCAAGTCCACATTATACCAATCCATAACATAGGCATTCAGCCATTCAGCAGAAGTCATGCCATCCTCACCGTCATATCCTGCATTTGTTAGTCCTTCGGTCCAGATCTCTTTGTATTTATCCAGATTTGTCGTACGATAATTATGATCTATCTTACCTACAAAACTAGTTCCGACTTTTGCATTCACATTAAAACGCGCTTTTCCCAGACTACCTTTTTTAGTAGTAACTACAATTACTCCATTCGCTGCACGAGCTCCATAAATAGCTGTAGCTGTAGCATCTTTCAAAACTGTGATGGACTCAATGTCGTTAGGATTGATATTAGCCATCGGACTTGCCGCCATATCCCCTGTCCCGGCTTTGTTATAAGCCCCCATTTTGTCTGTGTAAATGGCAATACCATCAATTACGTATAAAGGTTCGGTTCCAGAGTTCATTGAACCAACTCCACGAATAGTAGTAGAAGCGTATGCACCAGGTTGTCCAGTCAAGCTATTTACCTGTAAACCAGCTACTGATCCTTCCAAAGACTTCATAAAGTTTGCATCTGTTTTTTTCATCAAGTCCTTGTTATCCACCGTTTGGGCAGATCCCGTAAATGCCGCTTTTTTAGTTACCCCATATCCGGTTACCACAACCTCATCTATTAGCTGTGCATCAGATTTGAGAACCACTCGCAAATTGGGCTTTATCGCCACTTCCTGCGTCTGCATACCAATGTACGAAATCTGCAAAGTCTTTGCAGAACTAAATACAACTATAATATCTTGATTAC
>NZ_JAHQVH010000124.1:0-313 GCF_019052435.1 Bacteroides sp. MSK.20.12
GGAAAGACCACAACTACTGATTACTTTGACGATGCGATCTATGAAAATGGTGTGCTCACTACTTTGTTGACGGAGTTGGGATATATTTCCCTTGTTGATGGCAAGTATCATTATTACTTGAAAGATCATCAGGGTAATAATCGTGTGGTCGTGGATCAGAATGGTAGTGTAGAGGAGGTGAATCATTATTATCCTTTTGGTGGTACATTTGCTTCGACTTCATCTGTCCAGCCTTACAAGTACAACGGTAAGGAACTGGATAGACAAGGTGGTCTTGACTGGTATGATTATGGGGCGAGACATTATGATGCGG
>NZ_JAHQVH010000034.1:0-66856 GCF_019052435.1 Bacteroides sp. MSK.20.12
TCGTTTTTCGGGAAGTGATATGGCTCTATTCAATCAATTCCCCGAATATTTTGGAACAACGGAGATAAACAAGATTGAAACGACATACAGATTTGGAGAACCTTTGGTTTCTTTGTCTTCGAACTTCATACAACGCAATAAAGCCCAAATACAAAAGAATATCCATTCGTTCAGTTCTGAAATGAGAACTGAGTTGGAATTCTATGCTTACGATAGACGAGATTACTGCAATACGATAGGGCAACTTGTGGCTTCTATTCCATCGGATAAATCAATATTCCTATTAGGGCGTTATTCTTTTGATGATTACTACCTCTCCTTTATGTATCAATCTATAAAGGAGGGTAATAGATTCTACTATGTGATAGGAGGACAAAAAATAGAGTTTTTGACCGTACATAAGTCAAAAGGTCTTGAAGCAGATTATGTAATACTATTGCAATGTAACAAGGATACTTATGGCTTCCCGTCTCTTGTTAGTGACGACCCTGTGCTTAACTATGTACTAACTAAAAGCGACCAATTCCCATATGGAGAAGAACGTAGATTGTTTTATGTAGCAATAACAAGAGCAAAGATGAAAACTCTTGTGCTATATGACAAGCGTTTTCCCTCTGTATTTGTGGATGAATTTTTGCATCCTGAAAAGGTTTCAGAAGATAGCTATGTGAAGCACCCCAATGCCAATAAGAGATGGACAAGAAGTGCAGACCAATTTCTATTGAAACTGCATAATGAGGGAAAGAGCGTCAAATATATTGCAAACAAAATGGGCAGAAGTCAAACGTCAATCGTTATGCGATTGAATAAACTTAATCAATAACAATGCTTTAAATAACTTTTTGCAATTATACCACCAATAACATTGGGGTGTGTCCTTATTAAGGGTATAATCTTAAATAATACAAAAACACCCAACTTTACATTCTTGGGTGTAAAATTGGGTGTTTGTTTTGTAATTTACTGATTTTCAGCATTTATTGCGGAGAGACAGGGATTCGAACCCCGGGTACCTCGCAGTACAACGGTTTTCAAGACCGCCGCAATCGACCACTCTGCCACCTCTCCAAAACTTCCTTTTCAGAAGTGCTTTTCGTTAAAAGCGGTGCAAAGGTACGAATATATTTTAAACTTACAAGAGTTTTCACAAAAAAAATCACGAACATCATTTCCAAAGAATAGCAATATCTAGGTATTTTATGTTGAAAAGCATAAAATACAGCATATTTATGCTGATTATATGAAAAAACGTTGTAACTTTGTGCGCTCTAAAGAAAAGGATAACTACAACCTCTAATTTTATCATTTATGGAATTAAATAAGATCTTTAAAGACGGTCTTTGGAGCACAGAAATCAACGTAAGAGATTTCGTTAGTCACAACATCACTCCGTATTATGGAGATGCTTCTTTCCTCGAAGGACCTACCGAACGCACTAAAGCTGTATGGAACCGCTGCCTCGAAGCACTGGCAGAAGAAAGAGCCAATAACGGAGTACGCTCACTGGATAATGTCACCGTCTCAACCATCACTTCTCATAAAGCCGGATATATCGACAAAGAAAACGAACTGATCGTCGGTCTGCAAACAGACGAACTTCTGAAACGTGCAATCAAACCTTTCGGAGGTATCAACGTGGTGAGCAAAGCCTGCCATGAAAACGGCGTGGAAGTGGACGACCGTGTAAAAGATATATTCACTCACTACCGCAAGACGCACAATGACGGAGTATTTGACGTATATACCGAAGAAATCCGTTCGTTCCGTTCTCTGGGATTCCTCACCGGACTTCCTGACAACTATGCCCGCGGACGTATCATCGGCGACTACCGCCGTATGGCTCTCTATGGTATCGACCGACTGATTGAGGCAAAAAAAGAAGATTTGCGTAACCTTACCGGTCCGATGACCGAAGCCCGCATCCGCCTGCGCGAAGAAGTGGCAGAGCAAATCAAGGCATTGAAGGACATGAAGGTAATGGGCGAATACTACGGACTCGACTTGAGCCGTCCTGCCTACACCGCACAAGAAGCAGTACAATGGGTGTACATGGCTTACCTTGCTGCCGTAAAAGAACAAGACGGTGCTGCCATGTCACTGGGTAACGTCTCTTCGTTCCTCGACATTTATATGGAATATGAATTGAGCAAAGGAACTATCACAGAATCTTTCGCACAGGAGCTGATCGACCAGTTTGTCATCAAACTGCGTATGGTGCGCCACCTGCGTATGCAATCTTACAACGACATCTTTGCGGGCGACCCGACATGGGTAACCGAATCTCTGGGCGGACGCCTCAACGACGGACGCACAAAGGTGACAAAGACTTCTTTCCGCTTCCTGCAAACACTCTACAACCTCGGCCCTTCACCGGAACCGAACCTGACTGTATTGTGGAGCCCGGAACTTCCGGAAGGATTCAAAGAATTCTGCGCAAAAGTATCTATCGACACTTCTTCCATCCAATATGAAAACGACGACCTGATGCGTGAAGTGCGCCAGTCTGACGACTACGGAATCGCGTGCTGCGTATCTTATCAGGAAATCGGAAAACAAATCCAATTCTTCGGCGCACGTTGCAACCTGGCAAAAGCCCTGCTGCTTGCCATCAACGGCGGACGTTGCGAAAACACCGGTACGGTAATGGTGAAAAATATCCCCGTACTAACCAGCGACACACTGAACTTCGAAGAAGTAATGAGCAACTACAAGAAGGTATTGACAGAAATCGCCCGTGTTTACAACGAAGCGATGAACATCATCCATTATATGCATGATAAGTATTACTACGAAAAAGCCCAAATGGCTCTTGTAGATACCAACCCACGCATCAACCTTGCTTACGGTGTAGCCGGACTTTCTATCGCCCTCGATTCACTGTCGGCCATCAAATATGCCAAAGTGACTGCACGCCGCAACGACATCGGTCTGACAGAAGGTTTCGATATTCAAGGCGAATTCCCTTGCTTCGGTAATGACAACGACAAGGTAGACCATCTGGGTGTTGACCTGGTCTATTTCTTCAGCGAAGAATTGAAGAAACTTCCGGTTTACAAGAATGCCCGTCCTACTCTGTCTTTGCTCACCATCACTTCCAACGTGATGTATGGCAAGAAGACAGGTGCTACTCCCGACGGCCGCGCCAAAGGTGTCGCTTTTGCTCCGGGAGCCAATCCGATGCACGGACGTGACAAGAACGGTGCTATCGCCTCTTTGAGTTCCGTAGCGAAATTACGTTACCGCGACTCACAAGACGGTATCAGCAACACCTTCTCCATCGTTCCGAAATCACTGGGAGCTACTGAAGAGGATCGCGTAGAAAATCTGGTGACAATGATGGATGGTTACTTCACCAAAGGCGCTCACCACTTGAACGTAAATGTGCTGAACCGTGAAATGCTTTACGACGCCATGGAGCATCCGGAAAAATATCCGCAGCTTACAATCCGTGTTTCCGGTTATGCCGTAAACTTCGTGAAGTTGAGCCGCGAACATCAATTGGAAGTAATCAGCCGTAGCTTCCACGAACGTATGTAATCAGATCTACTCAATATGACGATAAACGTACATTCATACGAAAGTATGGGAACATTCGACGGGCCGGGCTTACGGCTCGTCGTTTTTCTTCAAGGATGCAATTTCCGCTGCCTGTATTGTGCCAATCCCGACACGATAGCCGGAAAAGGAGGCACACCTACTCCACCGGAAGAAATCGTCCGCATGGCTATGAGCCAACGTCCTTTTTTCGGGAAACGCGGAGGAGTCACTTTCTCCGGAGGAGAACCTACGTTTCAGGCCAAAGCACTAGTCCCTTTAGTGCGTGAACTGAAAGAAAAGGGAATACATGTATGCATAGACAGCAACGGTGGTATCTGGAACGAAGAAGTAGAAGAACTTTTCAAACTGACGGATCTTGTATTGCTGGATATTAAAGAGTTCAATCCGGCACGCCATCAGGCACTGACCGGAAGAAGTAACGAGCAAACCATCCGCACGGCAGCATGGCTGGAAGAAAACGAGAAACCTTTCTGGCTGCGTTATGTATTAGTGCCCGGATACAGCGATTTCGAGGAAGACATCCACCGTTTAGGAGAGGCTCTGGGAAAATATAAGATGGTGCAACGAGTGGAAATCCTGCCTTATCATACATTAGGCGTACATAAGTATGAAGCGATGGAGCAGGAATACAAGCTGAAAGACGTAAAAGAAAATACCCCCGAACAACTTGAAAAAGCCGCGGAGGTATTTAAAGAGTATTTCACTACTGTGGTGGTCAATTAACCACCACAGTAATAAATAGGATAAAAATCACCATGTCTCTGCTTTCACCTCAAAACAGGGACACTCTTTGATCCGTTCCCAGGGGTCTACAATTCCATTATAATTAGTGTCAGGGCTCAAGTCCCGGTGACCGACCACCTTTGCATCCGGATAACGCTGCAACAACTCGCTTACCAGACGATGCATCGCCTCTTTCTGGCGGGAAGTACGTGTATCCGCTGCCTTTCCGTTCTCATCCAGCCCGCCTTCATAGCACACCCCTAAACTAATCGCATTAAAACCGCGTGCATGAGCACCCACCGTATCTTCATCCCTCATCGGTTCTATCTGTCCCGACTTGCGGATATAATAATGATACCCCCAACACGAAAAGCCCCGAAAGCGATGGGCAGTGTCCACATCCTTCGCCGTGAAGTCGCGATCGACACGGGTAGCAGAGCAGTGAATCACAATCAGACTAATCTTTCTCATCGTCCTTCTCCCTTTCCGTCGTTTTCACATTACACACTTCCTTATGGGTAGCATTGAAGCGCACCTCTCTCACAATTCTGTTCCGCTTTCTTTTTCCGAAGAAAGGCACAAGGAACATGATTACATCCAAAATCTTAGTTACAATTTCTTTCATTTGATCCAATATTAAAGTTATCATGCTGCCGGATCCGGAGCTTCTCCGCTTCCACCACCGTCTGAACCGCCACCGGAACCTTTGTCATCGTCCTCTCCTTCATTGCCGCTACCGCCCGTTTGGGCCACTGCACGCGTCGTTACTTGCTGGTAGCTAAGAATCTTCGTGATGTCCGCCAACGTCTTTCCGGGACGGAAAATAATATGGGCAGCCGTAATCAGCGAACTTGAAAACTCCTTGACCGACACAGCTCCTTCACTGTTCAACCCGATCTGCAAACTGCCCAAATCACCCAGCCGGACTATTCTTCCCGCTTTCAACGCACGCTTCGCCTCATAAAGAATACCCGAAATGGCGGCACGCACATCTGTCTCCGTACAGGTAGACCGACTGGTGATTCCCTCGCACAACTCTTCAAAATCCAACTCTCCCGAAGCCTGTGCCTGCGCGTAATACTTTGCCGACTCATCCTTTTTGGCAGGATTCTTGCGCGGCACTACTGAATAAGTTACTGTCATTGCCATAATAAAATAATTTTAAGATTTCACACATTTCGAACGCGTTCCTTATTTGTTAACGACATAAAGATAACACATTTTTCACCCTCCGGATTCCCCAACGAAGTTTCCTGATACTCTATGAATAATAATGACGTTATTCTTTTAATAAACCATTAATTTTCAGTAACTTTATAGCATAAATCAAACATCATTCATCATGTATTATCCGGACCAACCGTTTCTTATCCGCACTTATAAAAAGTCGGAACTAGCTCATCTTTACAACCCCAACGTATGCCTTAAAGTAGCCTTACAAATACTACGTCGTTGGATTGTCTACAACCTTCCGCTCCTGCAAGAACTCGAACAAGAAGGCTATCGTGCCCGCAACCGCCTTCTCTCTCCCCGGCAAGTGGCAACGATCATACGCTATTTGGGAGAACCCTAGGAACTTAATCAAAAAAACGAAAAGTTCCATTCTATTATTTTACAAACAAATTTCTTTGCAACCGCAAATTAAAAAGAACAAACCAACATGGAGCATTTTACCATCTTTCAAGACTTTTACCGCGTCATAGCCGAAATGACAGAAGAAGAAATCGTATCGGCCATCAGCAACGGCACATACCGGGAAACAGTGGAGGACGTGCGCCGAATCTTCGCGGAACAAGGCGAGAAAGCAGCAAACGAAAAGAAAATAGAACTACCGGAAATCACCTTTTCAGCCAACTACCGGGGAGGACGTTCAAACGCAACTCTCGTCAAGTATCTGGGATACATCGTGGTAGACATCGACCATCAGACACAGGAAGCATTGGCACGCATCCTCGCACTGGCAAAAAAGTGTGCCCACACCCGCATCGCTTTCATCAGTCCCAAAGGAATGGGACTGAAAATCGTGGTACGTGTATGCCGGACGGACGGGACATTGCCCGAAACGATTCAGGAAATTGAAGATTTCCATCATGCCGCTTATCACAAAATCGCTTCCTTTTATGCCCAGCTCTGCGGAGTTGAGGTCGACACTTCCGGACAAGATGTCAGCCGTACTTGCCTGTTCTCTTACGATCCGGATATTTATTTCAATCCCGATGCCACAGCTGTCATCGTGGAACAGCCACCGATGTTCTTCAAGTCTCAAAAGAAGAAAAGGGCATCCGGCAAAAAGAAAAAGACGACAGCACCAGACAACAATCCCCTCACCGAACAAGTGGCACTCAACTACCATTCCTCGCACGCTTCCTTAATGGTGACTCTGAACTATTATCACAATAAATCCGAAAAGTACGTCACCGGCAACCGGAACAACTACCTGCATTGCCTGGCTTGTATGTACAATCGCTACGGCGTCCCCCAGGAAGAGGCGGCAGCTTTTATCAAGAGCCAGTTCACCGATCTTCCCGCGGATGAAATGGACGCACTGATCGGGAGTGCTTACGGACACAACGAGGAATTCGACACCCGCAAGCTGAATAGTACGCAGAAGCGAATATTACAGATTGAGCAACATATCAAAGAAAATTACGATACACGCTACAACGAAGTGCTTCATATCATGGAATATCGCAGAAGGAAAACGGACACGGAGCAACCGGAACCTTTCCATATTCTCGACGAAATGATGGAAAACAGCATTTGGATGGAGATGAACGAACTAGGCTATTCGTGCACCGTCAAAACGATTCAGAATCTGATCTACTCCGACTTCAGCAGCACCTACCATCCTATTCGCGAGTATTTAGACTCGCTGCCTGAATGGGACGGAACGGATTATATCGGTATCCTTGCCAACAGCGTGCATACTAGTCACCAGAAATTTTGGGTAGAATGTCTGGAACGTTATCTGGTGGGAATGTGCGCTGCCGCCACGCAAGACGATGTGGTGAACCACACTGTTTTGTTGCTTTGCAGCGAAATACAGAACATCGGAAAGACTACGTTTATCAACAACCTGCTGCCGCCCGAATTGCGCGCCTATCTTTCTACCGGTCTTATCAACCCGAACAACAAGGATGATCTGGCCAAAATAGCGCAGGCGATGCTTATCAATCTGGATGAGTTTGAAGGGATGAACGGACGGGAACTGAATATCTTCAAGGATTTGGTTACCCGCAAAGTAATCAGCATCCGCCTGCCATACGCGCGGCGTTCACAGAACTTTCCTCACACGGCTTCTTTTGCCGGCACATGCAATTATCAGGAAGTGCTTCACGACACCACTGGTAACCGCCGTTTTCTCTGCTTTCATGTCAACTCGATGGAGTTTATCAAAATAAACTACGCGCAGTTGTATGCACAAATCAAGTATCTGCTCAACAAGCCGGGGTATCAGTATTGGTTCACCCAGTCGGAAAACTCACGGATTGAAGAGAACAACGAGGATTTCATTTTCCACTCACCGGAAGAAGAACTGGTGTTGACACATATCCGCAAACCGGAACGTTTCGAAAAGGTGCATTATCTGACGGTCACTGAAATTGCGGAATTGATTCGCGAACGGACGGGGTATCAATATTCTCACGGAACCAAAGCCCAACTAGGAAAAGTGATGTCCAAACACGGCTTCGAATTTCATAAGGGAAAAAACGGGAGAAGATACACTGTATTCATTATTGATACGGAACAGGTGAAATCAAACAGGCTATATGAATAAGATTTCATCTCCTTCGCACGCAAAAAGGTGAGGGTTGGTGAGGGTACTTTTGCAACTTTTCATTTTTATATTTCTTATTTCTATTCTTCTATTTTCTTCTAAAAAAAAAATACGAATGTTAGAAATTTACCCTCACCTACCCTCACCTTTTCCTTTTTCTTCCTCAAAAAAACGGTGGGAAATTTGAAAAAGATAACTGTCTTTTTCAAATTTCCCACCATGTTTTTTTTAATCGCTTCTTATAAAGACATCGAAAATTCGATCCTACAACCTAACGCATTCATGATGCGATAGAAGGTAAAAACCTTAGGTTCTGTCTGACCACTTTCCACTCTTGAAATATAAGAACGGTCGGAACCGATACGTCGGGCTAACTCTGCTTGAGTAATCTTAGCCTTTTTCCTTGCGTCTTCGATAATTTGCCCGGTGTAGAAAGCATACGCTTTTTCTTCTGCTTCCGCACGTTCGGGAGTACCTTCTGCTCCAAATTTCGCATCAAGAACAGCGTCATAATCTACTATTTGATGATTGTTTATTTGCATAATATTCCTCCTTTATTTTTAATGCTTTATCTATTTCACTACCCGGTGTTTTTTGCGACTTCTTTTGAAAGCCATTAAACAACAATACAATATTTCCATCATCAAAAATGAAAAATACCCGGTATATATTACCATTATATTCTGTACGAAGTTCAAAAACTCCGTCCTGAACAAATTTTACAAATTTAGTGGAGAGTCTTTCTTGTGTTTTCAACAAGAGTAGTCCATACTGGATTTTATCTTGTTCCTTTTCGGTTAAAGTCTCCATGAAAGCCTCAACGTAACCTCCGTATGCACGGAGGTTACGTTGAGGCTTTCCATACTGCAAATATGCGAATTGTTGTTCAACTATACAACAATCGTCTTTTTATTTTATATTATTTTTCCTCAAATTCTCCAGCACGCTTTTTCTTCTCATAAGACACCAGCGTCTCTACACTAAGCGTTTTCCCATTCTTAGGACTTATCACATCTACAACGCTTGCTAACGCACGAAAAGTCTGTTCGCAATTTGCTACTCCGTCATATGTCAACCTACCCAGATTGATGGCATCGAGCACAACAGAGACATATTGCTTCGGATTTCCCCGATACTCGATGATGACAGGCGTGAGATGCGACATCTCTCGAGTCAGTTGACCGACGATTCTTTTTTTTGGTCGAGCAGATCCATTAATTTTTCACTATGCACATTGATTTGTGCAGTTACTTCACGAAGTTCATCTTTCAATGAACACAATAATTCATCATTCAATGAATTTTCCATAAAACTTTCTATTTAATTGATTATAAAAAAGCCATTCCAGAAAGATAAGCAATCATTACTTACTTCCCGGAATGGTGTCTAATACCTCGAAAACAAAGACTTATATTCTAACCTAATGTACTCACTTTAATCCACTTCTTTTGATTTTGCATTCCATACCAGCAAAGCAAACAACACCGAAAGCAAAGCAGCACCAATCCAAAACCAATTGATATACGTGAAGTCATAAACATCAACGCCATTCTGAACAGTCTTTTGCCCTTCTATTAATATACCGCTCATCACATCCTGCAATCCGGCTCCGATGTAGCTGGCAATACCGACTACTCCCAATGCAGCACCCGAAGCATTACGGGGAGCAATATCCACTGCCATCAAACCACCCAGAAAACAGATCAAAACTCCGATACCTAAACCGAAAAGAACCATTGCCAACACGTCTATCCAAAAATGAGCTCCCGGAACTAAGAGAAACAGACAGAGAGCAAATACATTCATCAACCCGAAAATTAACGCAGGAACATTGCGACGTCCACCAAATAACTTATCAGAAATAACACCTGAAAACATAGTACCGATTATGCCACAGACCGGACAAATAGAAATGATAAAACTGGCATCCAAGGTGGAGTAACCCTTTTGAGCTTCCAAATAAAAAACGCCCCAACTATTGATAGCATAACGACTGATATACATAAAAGCACTCGAAAGAGCCAGTATCCAAATGGCAGGCATCAGCAATACCTGACGCTGTGCTTTATTAAAATCAGCCGTTTCTGTCTCACTCATTTCCTTTTTCTGTTTGGGAACATTCACCGAAGGAAATCCCATGCTTTCGGGAGTATCATGGAAGAACTTCCAGACGATCAACGCTCCTATCAATCCCACTATACCGGCTCCGAAGAAACCATACCGCCAGCCCAACACACTGACAATTGAGGCTATTATCAGAAAAGTCAACGCTTCGCCGATATTATGGCTCGCAGACCAAAAGCCATAGTATGAACCGCGCTCTTTGTCCGTGAACCAACGAGAAAGCCCTACTACACAAGAGGCTGCTCCCATAGATTGAAACCAGCCGCTAATCCCCCAAAGGATAGCGAACAGGATAAAAGAATTAGTAAAACCGAGACAGAGGTTAACCAAAGCAGTTATCAATAAACCGGTAGTCATAAAACGGTTGATATTACTACGGTCGGCAAAGAAACCGTTCGTGAATTTTCCGATGGCATAGGTGAAGAACAATACGGAACCTATGATGCCTAACTCTGTTTCCGAAAAAATTCCTTCATCTACAATAGGTTTCTTTACGACATTCAGACTAAGACGGCACACATAATACATACCGTAACCAAAAGTCGCAGAAAGGAAAGTAGACCATTTCAGAAACTTCAGACGACGGGTATCGGATGAAGACAAAGCTTCTCCGTTACAAGGTCTCGGTGAAGAGACCTTGTAAAAATTGATTAGTTGTTTCAACATGAAGGAAGTGCGTTTAATCGTGAAGTTTCTTGTTACGCAAATACTCCAATAATAAAGCAGGACGATCTGTTTGAATTAGCTTGGCTCCCTGGTCAATAATCCAGCCCCAACTTTCATCCGGCTGATGAAGTTCTACTGCACGGTCGTCATCATGGCCGCCACATAGTTCAGGCCAAAGCGAATTTATAAAAAGATTAGAGCCTGTATTACGTACTTTCTTTATCAAATTAAGAATCTCCGGACTGTCATTATCAAAAACCAGTTCATAGGCAGCAGGTTTCATGTGTGTCTGATAACTATCAATGACAGCTTCCGCTCCTTCTTTATGAAGCTGCACAACAGGCATAAAAATTACTTTATCTAACACATCACCATTTTCTGCTTTAACTTGTTCGTAAGGAAGTTCGGCTTTAATTACACAACATTCTATTGTTCCTGTTTTCTCAAGAACAGCATAAACTTCCTGAAAATAATCATATCCTTTATCAATATTTACCATAACTTTCCCTTTACACAGCAGCATGACTTCTTCTAATGTAGGAATTTGGTGTCTCGTTTTACAACCTACCCCATTTTTCAACTGCATTGCTTTCAATTCCGCCAAGGTATAATCTTCCACTTTCCCTTTTCCATTCATTGTACGATCTACCGTTCTGTCATGAATCAACACCAAATGTCCATCTTTCGTTTTTTTTAAATCTATTTCCACCATGTCAACTCCCATATCAATACAGTTTTGTATACCTTGTAATGAATTCTCTGGTGCATTACGCCAATCGGCACGGTGAGATACAACCATAATATCACTATCATTCCCTATAAAGGTTTGATTTTTTCGATATTCCCTATTTTCTGCCTGTTGAGCATGCAATCCAGATAATATAAATACATATAATAAAATACAATATAATCTCATTTCAATATTCATTCATTATTTTATCGTTCTTCCTTCTCTTTTCCTATCTCCCCAAAATGTCTGATATTTTAATTCTCCACCATATATATATCCGGTGGAGAATATACGGTCATTATAGCTCAATCCTCTTTTTAAGTACCCGACTATGTTCAGCCTCAAATCCCATCACATGGCTTTCAATAGAAAGATCAATTGAGCTGGTCAGATAAGAAGCATCTTGGTTAGCCACTGCTAAAACAAAATCTTTGACAATGCCAAAGTCACCACCTGCATGCCCCTCATATCCGGGCAAAGATGATATATCCTGATTCCAGACAGAATGTTTATTGGTTAAGAAATCCGTCACCTCAAACTTCTTCATATCTCCTTTCAGCCATCCTTTAGTGCCCATAATACAAGTCAATCGACCGCCAGTTGCCGTAAATGCCTCCATAGAAAAAGCACCAGTAATGTTTCCTTCAAACTCCATTGAAGTAACAAAATGATCGCACTGATCATTATTGCATCTAAAAACGCAACGTCCATAATCTGTAGTTCTTAATTTGTCCATAATCAACGAAGCATATTTTTTATCATTCCGTTCATTATCCGGAATATCAAACACATAAAGATAACGTCTATCTTTCAAATAAATACGTTTAGCCGAGTAAGGACATTCTGCCTCCACAGCACAATCAAGGCAACGTTCCGTAGATCCAGCCGGGGCATTTTCGCGCTTAAACAAAGTTAAGCCACCATAAGAACTAAGAGACTTGCACGGTTTGTTGACTAACCAACGCATCATATCCATGTCATGACACGATTTTGCTATAACAATAGGAGTAGTTTCCCGAGCACTCTTCCAATTACCGCGAACATATGAGTGAGCCATATGATGGAAGCGAATACATTCCATATGTTGAATACTGACAATATCGCCAATCATACCTGCGTCCAAAACTTTCTTCATCGCCATAAAATAGGGAGCATAGCGCAACACATGGCATATCCCCACAATGCGATTATATTTCTTGGCATACTTCAGAATATCCGTACATTCTTTTACAGATTGAGCGACCGGTTTCTCCAGTAAAACATCATAACCAGCTTCCAATGCCTTCAAACAAGGATGATAGTGTAAATTATCCGGAGTAGCAATAATGACGGCATCCGCGAATTTAGGAATACTGAATACTTCAGACCAATCATTAAAACAATGTTCATCTGATAAATTATATTTATTTTTCAAGTGTAGTTTTCGTTCTTTATTTATATCTGCCACACCAACTATTTTCAGTGATTTTGAAAAATGCTCCGAATAACTTGCATAGGTGCGCCCCCGGGCACCAGCACCAATAACAATCGCTGTTATTGGCTTATCTACTACTGCTTCTTGACTTTCAAGAGTAGACGATAGTTCCTCTATAAGCCCATTATTCTGTTTTTTTTTCTGTTGCAGGCTTTCCATTGCTTGAGATACTGATGTAAAATTACTCATCGCGGCAGCTGCTGCACCAGCTCCCATTATTCTTAAAAATTCTGCTCTATTCATTTTTTATTATTTCAATTTATTAATGAGGTAAGTAAAGTATTCCACTCCTTATTTGATTTCTAAAACTGCCATTATAGCTTTATGGTCAGAAAGTACTTCTTCAAAAATTTTAGTTTCTTTCACCACCCATCTATTTTGAGGATAATAAGCCACATGATCAAAAGTGTTACTTACGGCTAAATCCCATACAGTACTTAGTAAGTTGATATGTTCCGTACCAACTCTTCTGTTCAAGTCACCTGCCAAGACACACAACTCTCCTGTCTGAGGTATCTTTGTCAATTCTCCTACTTGCAACAAACCATTAGAAAGATTCGCCATATCCAAATGTGTACCGACAACGCACACGGAAGTACCATCATCTAGTACTATTTTCACAATGGCAGCACAACGCTTTTCTGTCCCCGAAGTATAAGGCAATATTTTCTTTTGTGTCTCATCAAAACTATATTTGCTTAAAATAGCATTCCCATACTTTCCACCATGAGCATCAATTGCTGGGAAAAACATCCCATGCATACCAGTCAGGTATGATAATTCCAATAACATATCAACTCCTTTAGAACGAGTAGTATAGTAATCTACCTCTTGTAACGCTACAACATCTGGATTTTGTTTTTTTATAAAAGAAGCCAATTGTTCCAATGAAGCATCAGCCCCGGCATGTATATTAAAAGACATGACTTTTAAGGTTGTCTGCGCATAACCGTCAAACAACATATTCAATAATACAGCAATCAAAAAAAACTTTTTCATTTTATTATAATCTAATTCCATTTAACATTCTATTTCAATATCATTTTAACCAAAGTAGCCTTGTAAACTGAAGTCAATTCTTCTCCTTCTATTTGTATAAGCTGAGTAGTCCAATTCTGTTTTAAAGGAGCCAATATGAAATTATATTCAGTCTTGGAACTTAGAGAATTATTTTCCGCCGAATTGTATATCTTACGATATTTCCTATCCAATATATCAAAGACAGAACTAGATTCGTCAGCATAAACCGCAGCAGCAATCACTAACTTTTTCGACACAATATCAGCAAAGTTAGCCAAAGCTTCTGCTTGTCGAAGTTGCTTATCGGCATCATTTTCATCAAACCTACAAGTCGCAACCCAAACATCTTCACCATCTTCAAGCTGATATGTTACAATACCAAGTGATAAAACGTCACCCAACTCTTTCTTTTCTGTTGAATTAATAATGGATTTAGATAGAAAACCAGTTCCCTTCCCCGGAACAAGATAAGACTCACTAAAAAAGTGATTTTGCCACCTTTGACCTTTTTTGCTTAAAGCGTAGGCCGTTTTCATTGGAAAACCATTTCCGGTTCTCTGTATGGCTGCAATATCACTATTAACATCACCAATCAGTCCGGCTAAAGCGTCTGCATTTTCTATGTATCCGACATCAACAGAAAGCAAAGAAAATGTTTTTTCAGAAACCGGATCATCAACATCTTTTTTTATGTCCAAGTCTTCATCAATAGATGAAGAACAAGCTGCCAGTAAAAATATGGTCAAGCCAAGAAAAAAATTACTAGTTCTCATATTCTTCATGTTATGGAGTCCATCCGAAATATACAACTCAAAATAAGCCGTTTCAAATGGACTCATTATTTATCTAAGTTTATTCCCAACCGGGATTATTTGGTAGTAAGTTCGGATTTCTTTGGGTTTGAATAAAAGGAACCGGCCATAAATAGTTTTTCGGTTCAACAAAGATTCTACCAGTCATCAAAATTATATTCCCATCTTCATCCAACGGCAAGTCATCAACAAAGACCTGTTGATCTGGATTCAGAGATGCTTTGCGTATTCCTTTCACGTCTTCCGACAACAATTTACCTTGTTTCCAACGTAGTATATCAAAATAACGTTCACCCTCAAGAGCTAACTCCACTCTTCTTTCCCGACGTATCTCATCACGCAAGTTCATGCCATTCGACTCCAAATCTGCAAGAATCATCAAAGGAGCAGCAACTCTACCCCTCAACAGATTAATAGAACTGTTGATATCTGTTTGGTCTATTTGATCACCTCTCATATACTTTGCTTCAATCCAATTCAGAAGAACCTCCGCATAACGAATCAAGGGTATGTCATTCATATCCTTATTATATCTGGCAACTGCCGATATCTCCACAAACTTTCTAAAATACCAGCCTGACGGAGTTCTACAACCAGACAAAGCTGTTCCACCAAGTTTGGGTTGATAATATGTACTGTTCTGTGGGTTTCCTCCCCATTTAGTAGCCCGTTTTAATACAGTTTGTTCTAATCTTGGGTCTCGTCCGTCAAACAAAGTTACATATGTCTTATCATTATAACCGCTAGCCGGATTAGTAACAGGCAATCCATTGCATAAATATGCATCTACCAATGAACGTGAAGGAGCCATTCGTGCCTCTTCATTAGGCACCTGTAATTCACGACTCAAGTTATGCGTTTGCTTAGCATCCTCACTAAAAACTCTTGTTAAAATAAACTCTTTGTTCTTACTATTCTTAGAAGCATTCCCCGCATAAGTAAACATTTCATAATAGGATGTAGCAGGATTTCCGTTACTATATAATTCATGATAACCGGTCTCCATTACTAGCTCTGCACTTGAAACAGCAATATCCCAACGCTCATGATAAAGGGCAAAACGAGAACTAAGAGCCCAAGCCGCTTCTTTGGAAGGTCTTCCAAATTCTGTCGTTTTCAAATCTTTAGCATAAGGTAATTGGTTACTTGACAGTTCTAATTCTTTTAGTACCCAATCTACCAGTTTTTCTTTATCTTCACGTGCTCCATACAACTCCGAATCACTAATATCCAATGTACGGGTTACCCAGGGAACATCACCAAAGAAATTTATCAAATATACGTAATGGTATGCACGCATAAAACGGGCTTCTCCGGCATATCTTTCTCTTTTTTCCGGAGCAACCTTTTCCGCTCTTTCATAATTCTCAAGGAAATGATTACAACGACGAATTCCATTATAGTTAGTATCCCACTCCGAATTAATAGTAGATAAATCACTTGTAAATGTACCCGCACCTATATTCTTATAACTTGCACTTCGTTCTCTTACAACATTATCTCCCAACATTTCCATATCGACTGATGTTCCTTTCCCACGCAAACCATTAATACAAGCATTCGCGGCAAGAATAAGGTGTTCTTCCGTTTTCCAGTAAGTCTCATCTGTCAAATCATCCAATGGGATTCTATCCAGAAACGAATCATTACATCCGCTCAATATAATGACACAAATTAAACCGATTAATATTTTACTATTTACTTTCATACCAAATAATTATTTTAAGGTTATACTTAAACCAAACGAATAAGAAGCTGTAATAGGATAATAACCGCCATCACTTATAGGAGATTCCGGATCATATGAAGAAAAGAAATCTGTCAAAGTCCACAAATTCTCCCCCGAAAAATAAACTCTTAAATTACTAATACGCAGTTTTGACAAGAAATTAATCTTTTGAGCCGGGAATGTATATCCCAATTGAATATTCTTCACACGTAGATAAGATGCATCTTCAATCCAAAACGAAGAAAACTTCTTATTATATGTTTCATCATATGTAAAACGAGGATAAGTAGCATGAGAATTTTGGTTGTCCCATGTCCAACGGTCTAAATGTACTTTCTGAGGATAGTTCGCGACTTCTGTAAAAGCATGTCGTCCCATTCCGCCAACGTAACCGTCACACTTGCCTACACCTTGCAGAAACACTTTAAGATCAATGCCTTTCCATGCTGCATTTACCCCTAAAGAGTATGTATATCTAGGAATAGCACTACCAATATAAGTACGGTCATCCTTTGTTGTTATCTCACCATCACCATCCAAATCCCGGTATTTAATATCTCCTGGCTGCACCTTTGTTCTCAATTCTTCTATAACCGGAGTACTTTTTTTAGGAGTATACTTTCCTGTATTCACATCATAGTCAAAATCATCTACAGTATAGAGCCCATCAGCCTGAAATCCCCAAAAAGCATCGATAGGATAGCCAACAGCACGTATCTGATCACCACTAAAATCATCTGCAGTATTACCCATACTTACGACCTCATTCTTAACATCAGATAAGTTGAAATCCACACCATAAGTAAAGTTTTTACCGATCTTATCTTTCCAGGAAAGAGCTAACTCCCATCCCTTATTACGTACCTTACCTGCATTCTGGTAAGGCTCCGTCACACCCAATACTCCTGGTAATTCAACTCTTAACAATATATCATCTGTATCCTTTATAAAATAATCGAATGACATATTTAACTTATTGTTAAACAAGCCCATGTCTAACCCTAAATTGGTCATTTTTATAGTCTCCCACGTAATATACCTATTAGAAGCACTATTCTGCCGCATAGCTGAGGTTATACTTCCTCCAATAGGCATTATAGAAGTAGTCGGTTCTATAGTAGCCATATAAGGATAAAGCGATGATGTATATTGGTTTCCTAAAGTTCCATATGAAAGCCGGAATTTCAAATTATCAAGCCAACTTCGTGTACGCCTCATAAATGTCTCTTCAGATATTCTCCAAGCAGCAGAAACAGAAGGAAAATATCCTCCTCTATGATCGGGATGAAAACGGGAAGATAAATCATAGCGTAAGTTTGCTTCAAACAAATAACGGTCATCAAAGTTATAATTGATTCTTCCAAAACCAGAACGAAGCGCCCATTCCTCGCCCATGCCATCGTTATCAAATTTCTCGGTTCCAGCATTAAGTACATGTAAATCATCAGATACCAAATCTTGACGAGATGCGTTCATTGTTTGGTTTTCATTCCACTCCTGTGAAAACCCTGCCAATAAATGAACCGTATGTTTACCAAATGTCCGTTCATAATCACCTTGTACAAGGATGTTCTGATAACGTTCTGAAATATCTCTCTGAGAAATGCTGCTAGTAGTAGACGAAGAAGCCAAAGGAGTATCTGTATCCGGTATATAATGCTGTATCTTATTACTCTGCTGCTTACGCAATACATCTTTGAGACGAGTAGCATATTGTATTTTGGCAGTAAATCCTTTCAAAATTTCCATTTCACCACCCAAACTCAGGTTTGTTTCACGAGCTTTGTAGTTAATAAAACCACCATCATATATAATAGCTATCGGATTGGCAGAACTCCCTCCATACCCCCATCCTCCATCTGTAAAACGAACAGGAGTTAATGGAGAACTCCTTAGTGCTTTATAGAAAAGACCGTCACTTGACGAATCACTACTGGCAGGAGTCCAATTATCCACGTCAGTATATCCAAAGTTTGCATCAATTTTTACTCTATCCAACATAGTAGTGGTAACTTTCACTCGAAGATTATTTCTTGATGCATGGTAACCATTGCCTACAAATAATCCTGATGTTGACAAATTACCGTATGACAGATAATAACCAAGGGATTTACTTCCTCCATTCAAACTTACATTATGTCCGTGCTGTGGCGCCGTACTTCTATAAAGCTCATCCACCCAATTGACATTAGCCCTATTATTGAGGTCTGTTCTGTTTATTACAGCATCAACATCCTCCTGAGTATATCCCCATGGCTTACCGACATTGGCAGTCGCCTCCTTCAATAAAGTCAAATATTCAACCGCATCACACATTTCAGGAAGAGCAGTCGGAGTTTGCAAAGCAAAAAAACCAGAGTAAGTAATCGTAGGAGTCATATCCTTATTCGCCTTCTTAGTTGTTACCAAAATAACTCCATTAGCCGCGCGTGAACCATAGATTGCAGATGAGGCTGCATCTTTTAGAACTGAAACAGATTCTATATCACTCGGATTTAACGTATTGATATTACCCTCTACCCCATCAATCAAAATCAAAGGGTTAGAATTATTCAGTGTTCCAATACCACGAATCCGTATACTAGTATTATTATCACCCGGACGGCTCGTTGTATTTGTAATAGAAACTCCAGGTAAACTACCTTGCAATCCAGTTACCGCATTATGAATTGGACGGGCAGCCAAAACATCACTATTCACCGAAGCCACAGAACCGGTCAAGTTCACTTTTTTCTGAGCGCTATAACCTACAACAACAACTTCATCCAACAATTCAATATTCTCTTTCAAAGAGATTGTTATATTTGATCTATTGTTAAGCAAAACGGCCTGATCAATATAACCTATATATGAAGCCCATAATTGTGTTGTTCCCAATGGTATCTCTAAAGAAAAACGGCCATCCAAATCTGTAATCGTTCCGTTAGAAGTTCCTTTAACTGTTATACTGGCACCAACAATCGGATTCCCATGTTCATCGACTATCGTACCTGTTATTTTCTTTGTGGATTGTTTACTCTGTTGAGTTTTACGAACTAAAACGATAACATTTTCGTGTTCATGGGTGTAAGTCAATTCCATCCCATCCAGAAGTTGCTTCATTGTCTGATCAATTGTTGCATCCTTTACATTCAAAGATATTTTCTGATTTAATTCTGGAAGATTCTCATTATAGAAAAACCTATAATTACTTACCAGTTCAACCTTCTTTAAGGAAGCTCTCAAAGAAAGTTCTTTCACGTTCATCGTTATTTGGGAATAAGTTTCAAAAGAAAAATTCAGGAATAACATAAAACAAATAGTCCGCAATACTTTCCAGTTTTTACTTCTCCCTATATGAGTTTGCGGGAGTTTAACAAAAGTTGTTCTGTGTTTCATATATCAATACTTTTAAGTTATTTGATAGGTATACAAGTTACTACCTCATTCCATCCAAACCCCTATTCCCCTTTAACTTTTATTAAGTATTTCAATAAAAAAAGCCATTCTTGAAAACACAAAGAATGACCTTTTTATATCAATCAAAAATTACTATCTATTTCTCCTTCAAAACAATCACCGAACCGTCCATTTCATAATAGAAAGGTGAAGTAAGCATCAGGATATTCAATGCATTCTGTATGCCACCTCCCGGAATGGTTCCGGTGAAATATTCATTAGGTAGTTTATTGGAGTCGAAACGAATCTCTACGTCATAGATGCGTGAAAGGGTTTTCATTATATTCTCCAAAGATTCTTTCTCGAAATAGATATTTCCTTTCGTCCATTCAATGTAGTCACTCGGGTGTACTTGAGTGGCTGTTATCTTATGAGTGGCTTTATTATATTCTATTTTGTCGCCGGGCTTCATGATATGCGATGTTTTCTGCGCATAGACTCCAACTTTTCCTTCCAAAAGAACGACTGTCACGTCTTTAGCATCTTCATAGGCAGATACATTAAAAGAAGTACCGAGTACTTTCACTTCCAAATCGCCTACCTGTACAATAAAGGCGCGCTTTTCATCATGAGCTACTTTGAAATAGGCTTCACCATTCAGTTGCACACGACGCCCATTTTCTCCGAAGTTATTCAGATAGCTTAATTGCGAAGCAGAATTGAGAACGACATTCGTTCCGTCCGGCAATTCGATGGTTGCTTTATCTCCTTTATCAGCTTTTACTATAAAGGGCGCTCCCACTGTTTGGGAAGAATCTACAAGATAGTAGGTGAAGAAGGCAATACAAATGGGTAAAACGATGGCGGCAGCCCATTTCCAAGGATTCATACGAATAGTTCTTGGGTTCTCTTTTCCCTGTGTTTCTTCTTTTCCCTGCGTCTGTTCTTTGATTCGGGCAAATAGTTTATCGCGCAGTACCGGATTAATGCCGGCATCCGATTTGGAAAATTCTTCTTCCCACCAGTTCTGTAAATGGCGGTCGTTCTTTATCCAATCGGAGAGCTTTTTTATTTCAGCATCCGTTATATTTCCATCGAAATACTTTTCAATCAGTTCTTTATAATATATCTTATCCATCTTCTTTCCTGCTTATTTACAAGTATACATTTTCATCCTATCTACTATCCAAAAACGTGTATTACAATTACATTTCATTAACAAAAAAGGCAATCAGAAGCGCAATTACCTTATCGTAATGCTTCATCAACTGTTCACGCATAAATTTCACCGCCAAAGATAATTGCGTGGCGACTGTACTTTCAGAAATACCCATCATTTCAGCAATTTCCTTATTCGTATAGTTCTGACGCTTACTTAAGATAAAGATTTTCTTTCGCTGTGCCGGCAATTCTTCCGCTAATGAGTCGATATAATCGTTCAAGAAACGAAGATCAATAGTATCTTCCGTCTGTGAATCATGGTCTAGTCCGCTTTTCAGCAGATATTCATTGTAAACATATTCAACGGTCTGACGCTGGTACATATTCATCAATAAATTTTTGGCTATCGTACAAAGAAAAGAAATAAATGAAGCGTTCGTATCGACTTTCTCACGTACTTCCCATATACGGATAAAAGTGGATTGCACCACTTCTTCAGCCATATATTGATTGCCGGAAGAAAGCCGCATAATGAAATTGTACAGTTTACCGCTGTACATATTATACAATCTTTCAAATGCTTGAAAAGAACCGTCTTTTAAATCGATTAATAAATGTTTTTCATCTGTAAAATTCACCATAGCTTAGAATTTTGCAACAAAGGTATGCAACCATAGACCATTAACAGGTGACAATATTATTAATATTTTCTCAATTATCCGATTTTTATGAAGAAAAAGATACTAATATCAGGATAGTGACGCCATCCGGTCAAGATAGTGACGCTATCTAATCAGGATAGTGACGCTATCTTGAACGGATACCGTCACTATGTTCAGTATGGTAATTCGCATTAATAAGTCAAACGGATACCAGCCTGTATATTGAAGTTAAACGGATTCTCTTTACGTATGGTCTGTATATCCGAACCATCATCAAAATAATAAGCAACACCGGGTTCTACATAGATACCCAGACGTTTCGTTGCGTTCACCTGTGCACCTACCGCACCGGATACCGAGAATTGCAGAGGTTTCACCGTTTCTTTCTCGGAACCGAGCTTTCCATAGACACATTTCTCCACCATACCTCCACCGGAAACGTAAAGAGTGATGAGTTTTTTATCAAGGAAATTCCAGTTGGCACGCAGCGGAATACCTACATAATGAAGTTTTTGTTCTATCTGCTGATCTTCACCCGCCAGTTTCGCATCCGAAGAAAGCAATGTGTAAGTCAATCCCGTTTCGAGAGAGAATCCTTTGGCCAGTCCTTTACGGACAGACAATCCGAAAGAAATAGGTTGATGGTGCTTAATGTCGACCACTTGTTTTGCCTGACGCAGATAAGGCACTCCATCTTCAAAAACCAATGTCTGATCGTTAGGTATCTCCATCAGACCGTTGGAAACAGAAAGCATACTCACACGAGACATATAAGCATGAGAGCCGGCACCGACTTCTGTGGATGCTCCGCCCGAATTTCCGACCGAGAGTCCCATGGACCATGTTCCTTTTTGAGGTGCTCTTTTTTCTGCCGGAATATGCAGCTTGTCTCTGCCGGAAGGGCGACGCGGCCTGTTGTTCGGCCGTTCGGTGTCCTGTGACTGTGTAGCCTGACCCACATTTTCACTGTCAACCTGCCTTGCTTCATTTTTCGTCTGTTTCGTCTCACCTTTGAGCATCTGGTCTTCCTCAATCACAGGATTATTTTCATTCCCTGTTACAGGTTCGTTGTTATTTTCTATTGCAGATTGGCCTGCATTTGTTTTCTGTTCTGTAAGATTCTTATCAATTTTCGCCAAACGGTCTTCACGAGCCACTGGTCGCAAGACGGGTTCTACGGAAGTGCCCTGCACATCCGGTTGTTGCACACCCGGCAACGCATCGGGTGTAGATGCCAATGCCGGAGTCTTTATATGACGTATTTCATCCGCGGCCGGTGTCCCCAGAAAATATAGACTTACCGACGAAACGACGGCTAACAATATAACAGCTGCAGCAGCCATCATCCATTTTCGATAAGGATATATTTTCTTCTCCACAGGAGGCATAAGTTCTTTTTCCAGTTGTTCCCAACCGGAAGCAGGCACCGGCTCGGAATAATCCGCGAGCTTCTCCTTCAACTTATTCATCCACAATTCTTTCTCTTCCATCTCTATCTATCCATTATGCATTATCCATTCTTTTACTCTTTTTGCCAATACACTCTTCGCACGAAATAGTTGCGAAGCCGAAGATTTTTCATTAATACCTAATTCCTGTGCGATTTCTTTATGCGATTTGTCTTCGAATGTATAAAGGTTAAACACTGTACGATATCCGGCAGGTAGTTCTTCTATAAACTGCATCAACACTTTCTGTGGAATAGCTTCTACATCAGAAGCATCCGGTTCTTCATATTCTTCAGGCAACTCTTCTAATGGTGCCGACTGATTGATTACATCATTTTTCCGGAGATATTGCAAAGCTGTGTTGACCATCACCCTTTCCATCCAGGCCCGCAGGGAGCCTTCACCCCTCCAGGTGAACTTGTCGAAGGAATCGAATATCTTTAAAAAACCGTCGTGAAGCAGATCCTGGGCTGTATCACGGTCGCCGGTATAACGAAGACAGATGCCAAGCATACGTCCCGCATACTGCTCATACAGTTCTTTGCGAGCTTGGTTATTGCCTAGCCTGCATTGTTCCGACAACTCTAATTCTTCCATTCTCTTATACACGTGTTTAACTTATAAATGCAGCAAAGATAGAAATACTGCATAGAGAGAACAACTCTTTTATCACTTTTGTTTCTTTAACAGATTCAAATGCAATATTTTCTATCCCATTGCATTTTCACAATACAAAGGAACCATTTTATATAATCTAAAACTTAAATAAGTATATGAAGAAATTTAAATTCATTGCCTTTATCTTTGCTATTATGACTACAATGCCGATTCTCCAGTCATGTTTGGACGACGATGACAACCCGTCCGATCTTCTGGTTGTCAGTACCATCAATATGATTAGCCAGGATAGCAAGGAATTTTATTTCACTTTGGATGACGGGAAAAAGATGTATCCCAGCAATGCGCAAGGATGGAGTAATAAAGATTGGGTGGAAGGACAACGAGCTTTTGTGATATTCAACGAGCTGGAAGAGCCTGTAAATGGATACGACCTTAATATTCAGGTGAGAGGTATCAATCCAATCTTAACTAAAGACATCATCACGATGGGTGAAGATGACAACGATGAAGAAAAAGTCGGAGATGACAAGATCAACACGACTTATATGTGGATCAACAAGGATAATAAATATCTAACGATTGAATTCCAATATTATGGAACGCATAGTGAAGATAAAAAACATTTCCTGAATCTCGTAATCAACGACAAAGAAGAGTCTGCTCCCACTGCTGACGAAGACAGTGCGGAGGACGAATATATCAATCTGGAATTCCGCCATAACAATGAAGGTGATTATCCTCAAAGCCTGGGCGAAGGATATGTATCTTTCAAACTGGATAAGATTAAAGACCGGATGGAAGGGAAAAAAGGATTAAGGATCCGTGTCAACACTTTATATGGCGGACCGAAAACTTATGAAGTAAAGTTTCCCTAAGATTATAAATCTAATGTAAACGTGCAAAACACACTCTTTTTTAATATAATATATTAATTACGCAAAAGAGGGCGGTAGTTGTGAAACTGCCGCCCTTTTATCTTCTCCTTTATATAAAGAAGTTATTCTTATAAAAGATTTATTTCTTTTCTTCCTTATCTCCCAGATAATTCCAAACTACCGCACTCAACGCAGCTCCTACAAATGGAGCAATGATGAACAGCCACAACTGCGACAATGCTTCTCCTCCCTGGAATAATGCCGGAGCAATACTACGTGCCGGGTTTACAGAAGTCCCTGTGATAGGAATACATACAATATGTACCAATACA
The DNA here is from genome assembly GCF_019052435.1 of Bacteroides sp. MSK.20.12. Classification (NCBI taxonomy): domain Bacteria; kingdom Pseudomonadati; phylum Bacteroidota; class Bacteroidia; order Bacteroidales; family Bacteroidaceae; genus Bacteroides; species Bacteroides sp. MSK.20.12. The sequence continues at coordinate 25,092 of NZ_JAHQVH010000034.1, forward strand.
AGAGTCAAACCGATGGCAAGTCCTGCCAGATTGCCTGCTCCCTTCTTCGAGTCGGTAGAGCCGAGCACCACTAATACAAAAATGAAAGTAAATACTGCTTCCGCAATGAATGCCTGCAACATTTCTCCATCGCCAAAACCATTGGAACCTGTAGCCGTAGGTCCGTCATGAGCACCGGTGGAAACTAAAGCAAAAAGAATAGCCGAGCCGATAATAGCTCCGATTACCTGGAAAATCATATACATACCTGCATCTTTTCCGTTCATACGCCCAGTTAAGAACACTCCTAATGTAATAGCAGGATTAATGTGACATCCTGAAATACCTCCGATAGCATACGCCATCGCTACTACTGAAAGACCAAATGCTAAAGCTACGCCGACTGTTCCCACGCCAGCACCTACCGTACCGGTTACACTACCGGCAAAAACGGCACTTCCGCATCCCATAAGAACGAGCACCATCGTTCCAATCATTTCTGCAATGTACTTTTTCATAACTATAAATAATGGTTAATGCATCAAATATAGAGAATTAACCCAAGAAAACAAAGCCTACGTGCCTAAATTATTATTGCTTTCGCAACATTTTTGAATAAAAGGCAAGCAAATAAAATGAAAAAAGGACTTTTGCACGCCATATTAGCCTCTACCTTATGGGCCATCGTAAACTCTCTTATCAAGCAAGGATTGAGCAATGACGTCACTCCGATGAATTTCTCCGAAACCCGCTTTGCCACTGTTGGAGTTATTCTTTTCGCTTATACCCGGTACAAGGGTATATGACAGGAATCATCTCAACCTCTATTATTATAGCAAACACTGTATGGACTGCAAAGTAAGCATTTCTTTGGGGACTGCAGCTTTTATTTCCTCTTTCAGAACACATAGCAGGCTGTGACGAATAAAATCTCTATTTGTCGCCAACACCACTTGCCGCGTCGGTCGGGGGATAGCAAACGGACGTACTAATTGTCGCTGTTCTTCCGTCAATTGAGCCACTGCCAGTTCGGGAATAAAAGTGATTCCTTTTCCGCTTTCTACCATTCTCATAAAGGTTTCCATGCTTCCCAGGCGATAAGCCATCTGACTAACCTTCACCGCTTCCATCTGACAGAAACGGACAAGTTGGTCACGAAAACAATGTCCTTCGTCCAAAAGCCAAAGATGTTCGCCGGTTATATCGGAAGTGCGGATAACGTCATGTTTGAACGAGGGTTCTTTCCGTGATACATAAGCATAAAATTGCTCATAGAAGAGAGTTTCTTCCGTCAAGAATGTGTCTTCTAATTTACTGGCAATAATCCCTGCATCCAAATCGCCGGCATGCAGAGCCTGCTGAATATCCTGGGTTTTCATTTCCGTGACACGAATATCCAGTTCGGGATATTTCTCCATCAGTTGAGGGAAAAAACGGGGTAGCAAATAAGGAGCGATAGTGGGTAATACTCCCAAGCGGAATACACCTGATAATGATTGCTTATCTTCACTGATGATTTCTTTTACTTGAGCTGCCTGCGCCAGAATCACACGAGCCTGGTCTATCACTTTCTGCCCGATGGGTGTCGGACAAACGGGTTGCACTGTCCTATCGAATAACTTTACTCCCAATTCATCTTCCAGCTTCTGAATCATGGCACTCAAAGTAGGTTGCGTCACACGGCAATATTCGGCTGCCCGTGCGAAATGCCTGAACTGGTCTACGGCTAATATATATTCTAATTGTTGTATCGTCATCTATCAAATCATGTTAAGTTATAGATTTCATCTATGCAAAGATAGAAATTTTCAGTTTGACAACAAGCATTTTCCGCCTTATCTTTGCAGTACAGAAAAAAAAGAAAACAAGTATAAATCATTAAAAATAAAAAGAATATGAAAACTTTAGAATTTATCAAACTGAATGAATCGGGAGCAAACAACGTAGTAGCATCTTTGCAACAACTATTAGCAGACTTCCAAGTGTATTACACCAATCTCCGCGGTTTCCACTGGAATATCAAAGGACATGATTTCTTTGTTCTCCACAGCCAATTCGAAAAGATGTATGATGACACAGCCGAAAAGGTAGACGAAATTGCAGAACGTATCTTGATGTTGGGCGGTACTCCTGCCAATAAATTCAGCGATTATTTGAAAGTAGCAAATATCAGTGAAGTAGATAAGGTGAGCAACGGCGAACAGGCACTGAACAATATCCTTCAGAGTATCAGTTATCTGATTGGTGAAGAACGTAAAATCTTGTCTATCGCTTCTCAAGCCGGAGATGAAGTAACCGTTTCGATGATGAGCGATTATCTGAAAGAACAGGAAAAATTGGTTTGGATGTTGACGGCTTATAATAGCAAATAATTAAGATAAAAGGTTTAGGTTTTTAAGTGAGAAAGAGAGGATATTTCCGTAAAAGGAATATTCTCTCTTTATTATTTCCAGTGTACTAGTACTATCTGAATACGTTCATTCGCTGATATAATTAGAAATATTAGTTTTGTTCTTTATTTATCAAGATTTATAAAAGTAAGCAACAACTTTCAAAAGATGAAACTTATTCTACTGAAATAGATTTTTCTAACCTTATATCATCAGAAGAACTACCTATCATTACCTGAAAAGTCCCCGACTCTACTACTTTCTTCAAAGTATAGTTAACCAAGAAAAAGTCCTCCTCTGTCAAAACAAAAGTAACTTTTTTCTCTTCTCCTTTTTTCAAATGGAAACGTTCGAAATGTTTCAACTGTTTCATCGGCTGAACAACTGATGCATATTCATCTCTCATATAAAGTTGTGATACTTCCTCACCATCATACTTCCCTGTATTCTTTACTTTAAATGAGACTTCAAAACAACGAGCAGATTTCTGCACTACCTGCAAATCAGAATATTCAAAAGTGGTATAACTCATCCCATAACCAAAGCTATATAACGGAGAAGATGACACTTCCACATAATCATGATTTCGAGGAGCTTTCTTATTATAATAAACCGGAATCTGGCCTACAGAACGCGGAACGGAGATTGGCAAACGTCCGGAAGGATTATAATCTCCAAAAAGAACATCCGCTATAGCATTTCCACCCTCCTGCCCCGGATAGTAAGCAGTCAGTAGCGCATCAGCATATTCCGAAGCCCAATTCTTTTCTAAAGGACGACCTTCAATATAAACGACAATCAAAGGCTTACCTGTCTTTTGCAAAGATTCCAATAGTTCTTGTTGTCTACCAAGTAAGGATAAACTGGCACGGTCAAATCCTTCTCCACACTCCATATCACTTACACTACCCTCTTCAGCTACAGCCGCACCTGTTTCTTTATAGCTCGTTTTAAAATCACGGGCACTGGAACCACCCACAACCACAATTACAACTTCGGAGCGGCGGGCAGCTTCAATTGCCTGTTCTATCTCATTCACTGTAGTATCACGAATAGCACAGCCTCGTACATATTCCACACGAAAAGGAGATAATTTTGTTAGAATTCCATCAAGAACTGTTTTCACATTACTATCTTCCTGAGGAGCTGTATAGTCCCCTAACATATTATATCGATTGTCAGCATTAGGGCCAATTACCGCCACCTTATTTATCGTCTTGCTTAAAGGAAGAATTGAATTCTCATTTTTGAGAAGTGTTATGGAAGACTGTGCGATTTTACGTGCCAGTTCGATATGTTCTTTACGGCGTACTGTTTTAGCAGCAATTTTCGGATCCACATAAGGATGCTCAAACAAGCCCATCTCAAACTTCATCCGTAACACCCGGCAGACAGCCGTATCAATCACAGTCTTATCCATTTGTCCGGATTGAACCGCATGACAAAGGTTGGTATAAGCATCCCCACCCAAGTCAACATCAACACCAGCCGTTACAGATTGTATGGCTGCATTCTCTTTGGTTGGAGCAACAAAGTGGCTTTCGTGAATCCCTTCAATACTATATAAATCGGAAACTACAAAGCCACGAAACTTCCATTCATTACGCAAGAGTTGAGTCAGCAAATAATGGTTCGACGTACAAGGTATCCCATCTATCGAATTGTATGAAGTCATTACAGACAATGCCCCTGCATCTATTGCCTTACGAAAAGGAGGAAGAAAATTCTGATGCAAATCACGAATACCGACTGAAGCATAGTTACCATTTTGTCCACCCTCCGGCACAGCGTATGCCAGAAAATGTTTCAAGGTAGCTATGGTAGCGTATTTTTGTGATAGATTACCTCCACCTAAACCGTCAACCATAGACGCCCCTAAAATACCACTCAACACAGGATCTTCTCCAAATGTTTCTTCCACGCGGGACCAACGGGGATCACGGGTCAGATCAAGTACGGGACCGTAACTAATATGCCCACCTTGGGAACGAATTTCTTTAGCGATAACTTGACCAACTTCTTTTACTAATTCCGGTGACCAAGTAGCCGCCATTCCGATACCCGTAGGAAAAACTGTAGCACCAATTGCCATGTGCCCATGAGGGGCTTCTTCTGCTAAAAACATCGGAATTCCCAAACGAGTATTCTCCATCACATATTTTTGCAATGCATTCCCTGCTTTTGCTGCCATCTCGGGATTAAGTCCATTTGCCAGAGTTTTTTTTGTCCACGGGTCTGCACGATAAGTCGCCCAAAGCATTCCAACATTCCTTTCTTTAATCAATTGCTTGAATTTTCCGGAAGGACAGACCTCATTACCATGTATTTCATACATTTCCCAACCTAAAGGACAAAGTAACTGACCGACCTTTTCTTCTAAAGTCATGCGGGAAAGTAAATCTGAAAGTCTTATATCTATTGACAAACTGGGATCTTTGTAAGCAGGTAACGAGGGAGAGGATTGAGTAAACCCCAAAGTACATACCATCTGTACTATCACCAAAATATACAATCGTTTTATCATAATGTTATATACAGTAAAATGACTCAATTAATTTATAGTGTATTTCTAATCTTTCAAATAGAGATATTCAACCCTACTTACCCATTTCCCCTTCAAATATAACTGTATGTACAGGCTGATGAGCATCATTTGTTATCAACTTGACCTTTGCATCCAATAGATGGTTTGAAGATGATACATTTAATTCAAACAGAACCTCCAGACACTCATTTTGCTTCAAAACCTTTTCACCCCGGATATTAGTAGAAACAAATTCCGGACATTCTATTTTGCGGATAATAAGAGGATTCGCCCCTTCATTAGTAACTTTTACTTTTCTCTGAATATGCTTTTTTAATGAGATATTCCCCAAATTAAAATAAGATTGTGAACACTTCATTCGGGGAGCAGTTGCCGTGCTTACTTTTCTCATATCATCAATCACTGTACCAAAGATTTGTATAGAAGAACTGTGTACGGAATTGGCACTAATAATAATCTTATCTTTAAATGTACCGTAAAAGCCTTTTAAAGGAGAAGCTGTTATTTTTATAGTCGCACAAGATCGACCTTGAAGAGATGATGGCATAGATATCGACAAACATCCACTCTTATCCAACAGCGAGTATGACAACCTGACCATTTTATCCGATCGGTTATAGATTCTAATTTCCAATTGTTTTGACCTCCCATTATGCTGTAACAGATCATAAGATAGAGTCATTCGATCTGCCAGAATATCTGATGATAAAGAATAAGGATATTCATCCTCTATACGATTCATTGTATTTATCGTGCCTTTTACCCAAAGAGTATTGACACTTTGCCCTGAATTAGAAACAACCCTTATACTCTTAGAGAAAAAGTTTGTTCGCCCTTTAGGATCGAAAGTTACGGTAATAGTGCCTGTATGCCCTGGTTTTACAGGTTGTTTACTATAAACAGGAATGGCACACCCACAAGTTGAAATCACTTCTTCAATCACAACAGGAGAAGTATGTATATTAGTAAAATGAAAAGTATGACTCACTTTGCCTTCTACTTCCTGAATATTACCAAAATTCCAAGTAGTAGTATCAAAACGTAATACAGTTTTTCCCTGTTGTTGAGCACATACGCCAACAATAGAGCACAGTAAAACGATCAAAGCTGACATAAAACGTTTCATCATCATTTCTTTAAGTTAATATTGGGAGTTACGTAAAAACACAATAACTCCCAATATAAAATCACATTTTAATTATCTTGAGGCAAATCATTGAATTCTGCATTCCAAATGATATTTGCCGAAGCAGGGAAAGTTAAATCACGCCCATTGCCCGAACTGTCCTTCAATGTATTTCCTTCTCCTTCATCCAATTTCCAATAGCCATATAAGTCCGACGAAGATGGAGAAGCTATTGTACGCAAGTTAGCTTTTACTTCTTCCGCCGTCAGACACTTCTTCCACATACGAATATCAGAAATCAGACCATCAAAATACATACTTGAACTTGTATTACCAAACTGAATACCAGTCAACGTATATCCCACCTTGAATCTTTGAGAAGAGGATGGTCCCCAACGTTTAGTAGGTTTTGCAGAAGCAACTTCCTCACCGTTAATATATAAACGATAAGCAACCTCAATATTCTGGCCCGTTTTTGTTCCGTCACAAGTAATAGTCAACCTTACCCATTGATTAGCCGGCAACGTTATATTTTGATTAGCCAATGTCAAGTCACATTGACGATTACCAATATTAGACGCTCCCGTTGCACCGGTCACACGTAGTTCACAACCACTAAAAACCTCATTATTATTGTTGGTATCTTTACCACGCCATGTACCTATATAATTAGTTCCACTGTGCCAACTATATGGATATACAAGCATTTCAAACGTATGTGTATTATCTTCAATCGTAACTACTTCATCATTTGCGAAACTTAACGTACGATACATATCCGTTGAATAAGAACTCATATTCAATCCCGGTATATAATCCAATTCCCCATCAATGCTAATCGTAAAATAAGAAACAGAACGAGTGTCCGTTACAAATTGTCCTACACACGTTTCATCTATTGTTGCAACAATAGGAAGCAAATATTCTTCACCTTCCACCAAACCGAACAATGATGAAAACTTAACTGATAAGGAATTGGATTCTTGCTGTCCTGCCTTCACTATCGCATTTTTAGCTTGCAACTCATAGACAAAAGCGGGCATCATCTTATAAGACGTGTTATTTGCAGCATTATAAGCCTCTACCATACTTTCGTCCACGGCAATGTCACACAATAAAGTAGTAGCAGCAGGTTTATCCAGTTTGATAGTATAATCATAAACATAGCTTCCTGCATCCAGTATCTCCCTATAATCAATAGAAACAGGTCCTGCTTCCGACTGTGGCATCTCTATTGTCGGCAATTCAATAAAATCATTGTCATCATCCGAACAGGATGTGAATCCTACTCCTCCCAATAAAACAAGCAAAAGGAGAGTTAATCTATTTATATTGTTTTTCATTATCATACAGTCTATTCATTTATTATTACCTTATTCAAGACATTTATTCGTATCATCATAAGTCCAGTCAATCGTGATTCCATTCTTATAACTGATATCACGCTTGGACGGAGATAAATCATAGAAAGTAGTTCCTTCTCCTTCATTCATTCTCCAATAAGACACAAGCCCATTGGTAGAAGGATCTACCCCACATACATTTGCTTTAATTTCACGAGCAGACAAAGGACGAGTCCAAAGGCGCATCTCACTCAAACGACCATAAAACAATTGTGAAGATTGATAACCTTTTGAAGGCATACCGATCTGTACTCCATAAAGCGCATATTCATACGGAGCAACTGTCATTGAGTTATCTTTCTCTCCATTAATATACAATGTCAACGTACTGCCGTCATTTACCAAGGCAACAGCATACCAGGTATTTAAAGCAAAGCGAGTATTCGATGACATTTTACCCTGTTTAGTTGTTACATGCAACTGGTTCGGCTCATCCGTTCCTTCACCAAAACGAAGCAGGTTCTGGTCACATTTAAAGCCTCCATCATCAATCGCTCCCCCTTCTACAGACGCTTCACTACCTCCAAATGAGCAAACACGGGTAGTACCGGAAGCTCCGGAAGAACGAAATTGAGTAGCGTAAATCTTCACTTCCCATGTATAAGTAGGCAATGAAGGAATAGGCTCTGGAAGTAAAAACTGATAAGCCATAGAAGCCTGTCCTACATACGGAGCATGGAAGCGCAATGTTCGGGATACTTTCAGAAAAATAGTACGCCCTGCTTCTATAATATCCAAATCTCCCGTCGCACTTTTTATGGTAACCGGTATCAAATAAACACGTCCCGGAACAAATTCCGAATCATCGGCAATTGAAAGAGAGGCAGCAGAAGAAATTGCCTGTCCTGCTGAAATCGTAACCTCCGGATTTTCAAATGTATATGATTTATCCGGAATGGGATAATAATTGGTTCCCATTTCCTCATTATAAGTATCAACCAGACTTGCATCAACAGCCAGATTCACCTGAATATCCGATTCAACGCGAGAAGTTGAAGTCACAGAAACAGCATACGCAGATGGAAATCCATCAATGGCAAACTTTACCAATCTATCCGAAGATGTTCCGGTCATTAACAACCCGTCACCTTTTTGAGCGGCTTCCTGGCATCCCTGCAGCATAAAAGAAGCTATTCCTATCAAAGCAGCTCCCCATATCTTTTTTATATTATTCAATGTTTTCATACCTTGCATACAAATTTAAAATTCATCCATTTTCTTCTTCCGTTTCTTGTTTAGTAGACTGTTGTACAGGCTTTCCGGCAGGATTTTGTTCCTGAATACCACGTCGAAGGCTATAATAAGGAATAGCGGCTTTCTCTTTATCACCTATAGCCTGATTAGCAGGACGAGTGGTATTGTATTCATATTCAAAATAATATCCGCCGAATCCGCCTTTTCGTCCTTGTGTAGGATTCCAGCGTGCCATACCTATTACAGAATAGATTGGATTGCCCCATGAATCTACTTTATTTCCATCGGCTTCCGTAAATTCGACTCCACCATTCTGCCAGTACCATCCCATTTGTTCCGTAGCAACGAATTTTTCAGGAGGACACCAGCTGCTAAGCTGGTCAAATTTAGATTGCAAACTTTGAGCACTACCGGTGGTGTAACATTGTCGTACAAAATAATCGACATAAGGTTCTGTTTCCTTAGGAGGCAGCTGATTATAGAAGTCAACAATTAATAATTTGCCTGTACCCGATTGAGGACCGAAATAATTTCCCAATACCTTTATAAACTTTGTAAAGTTATCATTTTGCAACCAGTCGCCTTCCGGTTCGTAGTCCAAGTCCAAACCATCCAGATCGTTACGCAACACACATCTCACAAGATGTAAAGCATAAGCCTCGATACCTGCGTCGGTTTTAGGAAACTCCGTACTTCCAATACGACAAATCGTACACATCACAACGCGAGTCCCCTTTACTGTACGGATATAATTCATTTCCTCATAAGCAGTCGGCAAATAACGCTCGTTATAATAACTAGTTTCTACATAAGCCGGATTGTTGGAAGGAATACCTGACCACAGACTGACGATGTCCAGACTATCCGGTAAACCAATGAAATGAAGTCCCTGCGAAGGAGATGCTTCTGAAGTATAACCGGCATACCAGCCGAAACAAATAGCATGATCTGTTTTCTTATATTCACGCAGGTTCTGATAATATTCTTCATTATAAGTATTAGCCGCCTGTATAACTTCCGGTTCAATATCCGTATCACAACCACTCACAACAAATGTCAAGAGATAGGTGAACAAAAAATATACATAATTTCTTTTCATATTCTGCATTATTTAAGTAACCAATTATTTATTAGGCACATCCCACCACAATCTGACACCCGGGTTATCTACGCCACCTAAAAGTGTGATGCCTTTATCCAACTCTGTTCTATTCGTATTATATTCCGATTCCGGATAAGGTAATCTGCGGATTTGTATATTTGTGTCTACAGAACCTCCGGAACTTTCGTTCACAACAACCGGAAATACTTTCGGGTAACCGGTACGGCGGAACTCTGTCCATGCCTCTTGTCCCACCGGATAAAGAGCAATGTACTTTTGAGTAATGATTTGTTCCAGATTTGTTTTAAAATCTCCCGATTCATCCCAAGCGATAGAAACAGTCCCCAAAGCATCCATGGAATGAGATGATGTCACCGGATCCTCATAATTGGCAGGCACATATCCACCCGCCGCAGTTCTTGTCAGATACGCGTCAGCTCCTGATGCACCATGTTCATCAAAAGACATTCTTATTCCATCTTCATAATACTTTTTAGCATCAGCATTCGTTCCCCAACGCAAAGCATATTCCGCCAACAAGAAATATGATTCAGATGAACGCATCCACACTACATTGGAAGTAGCAGTTGCCTGTGGTTCGGCAAAGATTCCTGTTATATATTTATCCTTACTTACGTCCTTTGACATTCCGGCTCTTATACCCCGATATTTTCCACCCGTACCTGCCTCGAAGTAAGCAGAAAGTCGTGGATCCTGATAACCATTCATGTATGAATCCAGCGTCGCTCCCATACAAATATCATCCCATCCTTTCAGAATATACAGAGGACTTTCATAAGTCGCTATCGGAGTAATATGCTGAAGTTCTGCTAAATCAGACTTCACATTCATCAATCCATAACTATTGCCAATAGCCAGTTGGGCTTCACTTTTTGCCTTTGTTTCATCCACATAGGCAAGATGCAATGCAAGACGCAAACGAAGTGAATTGGCAAACTTTATCCAAGATGTAACATCACCGTTGAACACACAATCCCATGATGACAAAACTTTACTTCCGGATGCAGCATAACTATCCAAGTTATTGATAGCTCCATCCAATTCTTCAAAGAATCTGTAATAAACATCCTTTTGCGAATCATAAGGCACTTCTTTTGAAACTCCAAAATTCAAATAAGGAATAGGCCCATAGGTATCTGTCACACGATGCATTGCCGCTACTTTCAGAATCTGCGCCATAGAAAACCGGGGATCTTCGTCATTGTTAATCGCTTTTCTTATTTCACGCCAGGCATTCATAGTCGTCAGGTAATTGGTAGTGAACATATCACCATACCAACTTCTTTTATCCCAATTGTAACGACCGGCAGAATTGATACTGGGAGCAGGAAAACCAAAATAGCCGACATAGCCATCTCCACCCATCACTTCCACAGTCTGATATCTGTCCGAACCGATATTAAGTCCCGGTTGTGCTACTACCAGTACGTTCTGCTCCATCTGTAAAAGAAGAGAACCAGTTCTCACATTATCCCAATCCGTCATCTCGTCGGTTGCTTCATTAGGATTGGTATTGTACTCCAGAAAATTCTTCGTACAACCTACATTTATCATGATTACTCCAAGGAGTAAGTAGTAGTTCCTTACTTTAAAAAACTTACGTATGTTCATCATTATTTTTTTTAAAGGTTATCCAATTAGAAAGAAATCTTTGCAGAAAATCCCATCGATCTCAAACTCGGTTGCATGAAATAGTCCATACCCTGGTTATAAGTACCTGTACTTGCAGTAGATTCCGGGTCAAATGGAGCCTTACAATACAGCATCCATAAATTACGTCCTACAAAGGAGACATTCAATCCAGAAATCCATTTACACCATTTATTGATCGGAATATCATATCCCAATGTCAATTCTCCCAAACGAACATTAGTCATACTATATACATACATAGAACCTACATAACCTGTACCATTAGCTCCGATAGTCTGATACCATGTCTGGGCATCAATCATCTGGCCGTTTACTTTCACGCCACCATTATCCCGTGCTTCTGCCGATGTCTTAGACACTCCATAATAGTCCATTACAGCTTGAGTGGCAGAAACTCCGATACCGCCTACACGGGCATTCAACATAAATCCGAGGCTGATTCCTTTCCAATTAAATTCATTTCTCCAGCTAAGAGTATATTTCGGATTGGTATTACCAGCATAAACATAATTATTCTTATCTGTTTCCAATGTACCCGTCATTGAATTCATCCAGATATGTCCATGCTCATCAGTTCTCATTGTATTCACATATACATCTCCCATAGAGCCCCCTACTGTTAGCCGCTGTTTGGCACCGCCTAACGAATAGACATCCATTTCGTCCAGATGTACTGTCACTCCCAACTCTTCATTTGTATATTCAGGGAGTAATTGGTCAATGCGGTTTCTGTTGAGCGACCATAGTAAAGTTGTTTTCCAATCTACAGGCCCTATATTCTGTTTAAAGCCAAGAGCTAACTCAATACCTTTATTCGTTACTTTACCTGCATTTACATATAATTTAGAATATCCGGTTGTTGTAGAAATTTCCGGACTGAAGAGCTGATTCTCCGTATATGTCTTATAAGCTGTCACGTCCAGTGTCAGTTTATTATCAAACAGACCTAAATTAAATCCTCCTTCCCATGAATGAGTTCTCTCCGGTTTAAGGTCTTTTATCGGGAAATAAGAAGTGGTATTCAATCCTCCCAACACTGCGTACGTAGTGATAGCCCTGAATCTTTCCGGTGCATTACCCACCTCACTATATGAAAGGCGAACCTTTGCATAAGAAAGAATGTTAGATTTCATTGTAAACATATTAGTCAGAATTGCTGAAGCACCGATAGAAGGATATAATATGGAAGAATGGTTTGTTCCTGCCAAAGCAGATATCCAGTCATTACGCAACGAACCGTCTACATAAACCATACCCTTATATCCTAATGAGAATGTTCCGAATAAAGAATTGGTACGGTCATGATAGTTCGTATTTTTATAGGTTAATTTACCGGAAACGTTCGCATTGTTAGAAGTAAACAGATTAGGAATGGTCAGCAATCCGCCGCCAAAATTAAGTTCCTTATAATCCAAATCCAATAAACTGGCACCTAAAGATGCTGTCAGATTCCATGTGTCGTGATAGAAATATTTATTGATATTCAACATGGCATCCGCATATATCTGACTGGTATTCTTGTTCGATTGCACGTATGCTCCTTTATCCGAGTTTTCAGCAATCACATTCAAAGTGGAAGCATACATTTTCTTTTCCGAGTTGATAGTTTCCTTATCCAGTTTCACGCGTCCGGAAACATTCAACCAATCTGTTATCGTATATTTTAGTAAACCGCTTGCCAGAAAACGGTCTTTCTTGTTGGTATACATATTCCGGTTCGTAATCCAGTAAGGATTCTGCATGGATAATCCATTTTCTTTCAATGGCCAAAACTGTGTTTTTATGTTACGGTCTACATCATATCGTTCATAATACTGATATTTCGAGAAATCATCACCGCGAGGAAATAAATAAACGGGAACCAATGGATTGGCATACTCTCCTTGCGACAACATATTCTGTTCCTTTACATTAGAATACATAAAACTTAAATCCATCGTCAGTTTATCATTCAGCATAGAGGTCGTGTTACGAACAGAGAAATTATATCTGTCCAAGTCATTATTCTGAATGATACCCCGGGCATTCACAGCACCTACGGATACATAGGTTTGATTTTTTTGTGTCCCTGTAGTCAGACTTACAGTGTTTGCTACATTGTAACCTGTCTGGAAAAAATCTTTAACTTCATAATCGGTAGGAGATGACAATTTAGATGCCCAACTATACCACTCTCCAGTTTCCGAACCATACGTATTCTGGAATTCCGGCAATCGGAATGGTGAATAGAAGGTTGAATTATTACTGTAAGTCAATCTGGTTTTATCTACAACCCCTTTCTTCGTTGTGATAAGTACCACACCATTGGCAGCAGCCGAACCGTATAGTGCAGCGGCGGCCGATCCGCTAAGTACTGAAATTGATTCTATATCATCAGCGTTGAAGTTAGCCAATCCGTCACCGGATTGTCCGGCACCCGTATACTGATCGTCAGGTTGTTCACCTGATATATTAGCCAAAGGAACTCCATCTACTACATATAGAGCGTTGTTATTACCGGATATAGACTTCGTACCACGCATTACCACACGGGCACCACCTCCAATACCGGATGAACTTGCATTGATATTCACACCCGCCACCTTACCGGCAAGACTGCTCATCACATTCATATCTTTCGCCTTTGCCACTTCGTCTCCGCCAATCTGCTGCACATTGTATGTCAAAGACTTAGTTTCTCGTTTAATGCCCAAAGCCGTTACAACAACCTCATTCAAGACTTTGGTATCTTCCGTCATCACAATGGAAAGCGATTTATTATCTGCAACCTTCACCTCTTGAGAAGCATATCCAATATAAGAGATCTCCAATACCGCTCCCTTTTTAGCTTGAATCTGAAAGTTTCCGTCGAAGTCTGTAATAGCACCGGTAGTTGTTCCTTTTACTTTCACATTCACTCCGATCAAAGGTTCTCCTTTTGTATCTTTCACTGTACCTTTTACCTGGATAGTCGGATCTTGCTCTGTTACATTCAATTTATTGGTAGACAAGATAATCTGCTTATCAACCACTGTATAAGTAATGTTGGTTCCTTTAAACACCTCATCAAGAATATCCAGTATCTTACCTGAATTGTTTCTCACAGAAACAATACGGTTCTTCTGAATTGTTTTATCATTATAAAGGAAAACATAGTCGGACGTCTCCTCTATTTTATTCAGTACCTGTTCTACAGATACATTGTTCATTGAAATGGCAACCCGCGTTCGCTGGGCATAGCCATCTTCGGCAGAAAGTTGTAATACTACTGCGAAAAGTAGTGCTAGACTAATCCTCATAACTAAAGGAAGTTTTAGATTTAAAGCATATTTAGGACATAATGCTGTAAATGAATGATTTTTTTTCATACATTTGTGGCTAACTAAAGTTTATTACTAAATGAACTATGGTTTGATTCCGGCTAGTGTTTGCGAGACCTTGTACCGTGAATCTGGAAAATTCGGAGGAAGACAGCTGTTGGTAGCAGCTTTCTTCCTTTTTTTCTTTTATTCTCTTGTGTTATTCCATGGGCTTTTATTTTAAGGGTTACTACTCTAATATAAATCTACTCTAATTTTAGTCTTTGATAATGTATCATCTGCCTGTTGTTACGGTTCTTCAATTTTCCATTTTAAATCGGCAGACCTGGCCAGATAATCCAATATCTGCGACAGAGTTTCAGTCCGGAAAGTAGCCCGGTACTTATATTCTTTTCCAGACCTATTGTTAAACTGAATTTCTACATTAAAATGTCGTTCCAGACGCTTCAGGATTTCTTCCAATGAAGCATTTCTGAAAATTAGTTTTCCATCTTTCCAAGCTATCTTTCCATAGACATCCACTTTATTTTTTTTCGACTTTTGACTCTGTTTGTCGTAAAGCAACTGTTCTCCAGGAGCCAATACAATTGTTTCCTGATCGGGGGTTATCACATTTACCTTACCCTTTTCCAATACTGTTTCTATATAATTATCATCCTCATAAGCAGCTACATTAAATTTGGTACCATAAACATATACGCTCAAGCCATTCGGAGTATTTACATAGAAAGGACGATCTTTGTCTGCCTGCACTTCGAAATATGCTTCACCCTTCAACTCTACCAACCGGTTGTCTTTCTTGAAAGTGGTAGGATAACGCAATGTACTACCCGCATTCAACCATACTACAGAATGATCCGGAAGTTCATAACGTATGACAGAACCGGTAGCGGTTACCACCTCTGCATATTTTTCGTCGGTTTCTGTTCCACTAAAATATAAATATCCCAAAACCAGAGAAGAGAGAAATAAAGGTATAGTCAGAAATGCTGCATAACGCATCAGTTGATTATACATGTTCTTTCTTCTATTAGTTTTTATTTTGGCTTGTGCTTGATAATAGGCACCCAATACATCAATGGATTCCATTTCTTTAATATCATCTCCCAATGCTTGTGCTTTACGGAGCAATGATTCCGGACTCATATTTTCCATATTTTCTTTCAAAATCTTATCTTTTAATTGTAATTACACTTATAATACAACTGAAGTAATTGGAAAAGGACAGCAAAAACAAACTTTTTTTATTTTATTTTTCGAGCCATGCCAAATTGAAGCGGTAATGCAATCGGCTACTAAGGATATGAACCACATTATCAGGAGTTTGTGTTCCTGCAAGATAGCCACGTGGTTCAGCATGATTTTCATCCATTTCGAAATATCCCGTCCATGCTCCACCGTTTAAAAAGCGATATTCACCGTCCGTCAGTAGTTTTCTTACCGGCCATGTTTTTCCCTCATCGTAGGAAAGAGCCGCATACATGCCATATCCTTTCTTCACATTTCCATTTTTATCTTTAAATTCCAGACCACGTTCTTCCAAAGGCGTACGTTGCGGATGGTCTGTGAAAGAAACCAATAGCAAAGGTCCTTCATTCAGTCTCATTAAAACAAGACGCTGACCTCCGTCAATAGGAGGGAGTTCGCTTGCTACATATTTCCAGGTCTTTCCCATATCATCTGATATGCTCATTGGCATTCGGAGCTTTCCTTCTTTATTCCGTATGCTATTACCACGCCCCATAGCCATCAAACTTCCGTTCCCTAATTGTACAATTCCCGCATGGATACCTGCGATTGTACTTCCCGTTCCTCCTTCTTTGAAATCCGGCAAAGGAGCGCCATCCCAAGGATCGCACCATGTTTTTCCTCCATCTTTACTGATTTGAACAGCTGCCCCGTCATGACTGCCGGGACCCGCGTCACAGGCTTGAACCAGCCATCCCTCACGTGTGCGAATCGTACCAGCTATTACCTGATGACGTTTGGTATGTTCGGGAGCTATCAGTTTAGGAGTGCTCCATGAAGCACCGTTATCTGTGCTGGTACGTAGTACCATTGCGAGATTCTGCCAGTCACCCGATGCTTCCACTCCATTGATATGATACAATTTTCCTTTTCCGTCATTGAGCAAAGCGCTTCCTGTCATATTCCGATCCGGAACTTTAAAGAATAAAGAAGCCACATCCCAATCAGTATGCCCGGCACGCAAGCGGGAACCGAGTACTACCATCCCTCTCCCATTCTCTTCATTTGCAGAAAACCATATTGCCAGCAAATCTCCATTATCACACCACGTAACTGCAGGCTGATGATTATGCAGATAAAATGGGGTATTCGAATCACATGCCGGACGTACCACAAATGGTATCGGAGGCAGAAACATCGGTGTGATAGCAGATATTTTTTTCCATTTTATAGATGTATTTTTTACAGATTCCTGATTGAACGGGACAGGGGCAGATGTTCCCGATACATTCAAACGAGTATCTGCTTCCACAATTCTAAATCCGGTTTGGGAATGTTTATCTTCCGGGAGCATAGCCAGTCGATTGGCACTTCGCAAGTATTTCTCCGGGGTGTGATGACTCCCTCCTCTAGTGACCCGAAACTCTCCTGCCAATGGTCCTGCCGGGTCTTTCTGCTTTTCTGCGGAATAAGAAGCATACCAATCCAAGCACCATTCTTCCACATTTCCATGCATATCATAAAGCCCGAATGTATTAGGAGGAGTCTGAGCTACTTTTAAAGATACCGGATCAAAGTCACGAACCACTTTTTGATTCCGATGATAAACTGCAGGTAACCCGTCTCCTGTGGAAAATAGTGTGTATGTGCCTGCCCGACAAGCATATTCCCATTCCGCTTCTGTTGGCAAACGATAGTTTTTGCCTTCTTTCCGGCTAAGCCATTCACAAAAGGCAACAGCATCGGAATAACTCACATTGACGACTGCTTCATCATCTTCCAGCGAAACACCGTTTTTTCCTCGTAATGCCCGATGTTCCGGACGGAATGACTCATATTGCGCATTCGTTATTTCAGTGATTCCCATACGAAACGGGCGAGAGATTACTACCTGATGGATAGGAGCCTCATCAAAATCTTCGCCTAATCCGTCACTTCCCATATAAAAACTTCCGGCAGGTATTTCAACCATCGGAATAAAAGACTTGGAAACTTCTTGAGGATGTATTGGCAAACAAAAGGTTATAGCCAATAAAAAAAACTTGTTTTTCATATTTTAATCCTGTTTATATATAATACAATCAACCTATATACAAAAGGACAGTCTTATCTGATTATTTTCCATTCATTAGGGGTGAAAGCAAAAAAAAGAATCGAAAATTAGGCTCTGATAATTATCTTATTATATATTTGCAGCAAAATGAAAAACTACAGAATCTCTAAATAATGAAAATATCTTTTTCCAAACAAACTAAAGAACGGACTTTCAAACAACTTTATGAGGAATATTACGCCCCATTTTGTCTGTATGCAAAAAGGTTTGTTGATGATAAAGAAACACGTGAAGATATCGTTTCAGATGTATTTACTTCATTATGGGATAAGTTTGAAACTGAATCCTTTGACTTGCAATCGGACACGGCATTGGGATACATCAAGATGTGTGTAAAAAACAGTTGTCTGAATTTCCTGAAACACCAAGAATATGAATGGAGTTATGCCGAAAACATTCAAAAGAAAGCGCCTATCTATGAGACAGAGCCAGATAGTGTGTATACTCTCGATGAACTATACAGAATGTTGTACGAGACACTGAATAAGTTACCCGAAAACTATCGCACTGTTTTTATGAAAAGTTTCTTTGAAGGTAAAACACATGCAGAGATCGCAGAAGAAATGAATCTTAGCGTGAAATCTATCAACCGATACAAACAAAAGACGATGGAACTTTTGAGGAATGAATTGAAAGACTATATGCCATTACTCCTTCTATTATTACCTTATCAATAAGTTTATTTTTTTATTGTCAATTGTCATATTGTCTATTAGTAAGTAAACTCCAAACTATTAATAGATAACTTCCTTCCTATTAAGACCAAACTTTCTTTGCATTAGTTACAAAGTTATATTTGCCTAACAACAAACTATAAATGCAAGCTTTGTTTTTATAAACGCAAGTTGCAATTATAAAAACAAAGGTTACATTTATAAAAATGAAAGCTTCGTTTATAGTTTATAATAAGCAGAATATAAGTTTGCAAGCCATACAAAAGAAGTTTAGGCGTAACAGAGTGGAAGTTTTCTATTAATAGCCTAGAGTTTATCTATTAGTATATTATGAGGGAGCATCTACAATAGTTCGTTAAACTTCAAATTAACAGATAAAAGTAGGTCACCTCCGGATTTCTTAAGATGAAGGTATCTGACATCTGAATGTGTATGAACCTGAATAAACTTACCCAATATCTTGATAGCTTATAATGAGGTGAAGGGGTGAAGGATTATTTATCCTAGATTCACAGATTTCTATCACCGTAGTCGTCTGATTTATAACAATTCAAACAAGTGTGAAACCTATGAACCTTCGATATGAGCATCATAGTTATGTTGTTCTCAACAAACTGGAAAATGGTGTTTGATGCGTTTAGAAGAAGTATGAGATGAGCCCCGGCTCTCTTATTGAACCAACCAGCGACCGATATTACGGGTTTCTTTGTCGAAGTCCACACCTATCTTTACCAATTTGCGGTGGTCGACGGTATAACATTCACTTTCAAACTACGATAATAACCGTTCCGCCAAATCACGGCAACCCGCACGATTCATCTTCCCATTACCCGCCTGCGGTATACAGTCTGTATATAAAACGTATTTAGGACGATGATAAGGTTCTAATATACTCTGTAGTTTGTCTTCTATTTCTTCTATGTCCGGCTGCCCTTCCAGCAACAAAGTCACCGCCTGCCCCAAACGTTGATCCGGTACGGAAGTGATGACAAACGGCACGGGAATATACGGGCGAAGGATTTTTTCTATTTCCTCTGCCTGGATTTTTATTCCGCCGCTATTGATGACATTGTCTTTCCGACCGAGAATAGTAAAACTTCCATCGGGATAGATATGCGCAATGTCATTGGTTTGCAAAATATCATCGCATACCAAAGGGGCTTTAATGACCAATGTATTTTCAGAAGATAAAGACAGTTCCACAGAAGCAAAAGGGTAATAGCGTTCGGAAGCTAATACCCCATTCAGACGGCGGAGAGCAATATGAGACAACGTTTCGGTCATGCCATAAGTAGAATAGATAGCACCCGGAAGATTTCTGATTTCTGCTTCCAAAGCCTCATCGATTGCTCCACCACCGATTATCAGAACATCCGTTTGTCGCAACCGTTCTTTTTCTTCAGGCACCTGCAGGGTATTATAAACTTGCAGAGGAACCATTGCCGCAAATCTCAAAGGCTGTTTCATATCCGCTAACGGATGACCGGAAGCGGGACGTATAATCAGATTCAAACCTGCAACCAAAGAGCGTACGACTACCATCATAGCTCCGATATAACGGAGATTCATGCATAACAAAGCAGTGTCTCCTATTTGCAAATTCAGAAATTCGCAGGTCAGACGTGCGCTTTGCATCATTTTATCCTTGCTAATCCTTATCTTTTTCGGTTTTCCGGTAGATCCCGAAGTATGAACTGTCATCCAAGGAGATTCGGTAAACCACTCTTGCAGGAAGTCATACAACATCTGCCCTGTAGAAGAATCGGATGCTCCTACCGCCTTTGTTTTCAACAAATGCAAATCATTGGCTGTATATCGTACCCCTTCAAGCAGAAGCGATTGCTTTTCTCTCTCAAATTCCATTTTATTGAATGCCTCCTCGCAACAGTTCCAACATTTCTTCTTTAGTCAATTTATGCGCCATATTGCTTCCATCCAGTAGAGAATCCGCCAATGATTTCTTACTTTGATGCAGCGTGACAATCTTCTCTTCAATCGTATTGGAAGCTATCAGCCGATAGATGGTGACAGGGCGAGTTTGACCGATACGGTAAACACGGTCTGAAGCTTGGTCTTCGACAGCAGGATTCCACCATGGATCCAAATGAATCACATAATCGGCGGCTGTCAGGTTCAGCCCTGTACCTCCCGCTTTGAGACTAATCAAAAACAGGTGTCCCTCTCCTTGTTGAAACCGACTGACCTGTTTTTCACGCTCATTTACAGACATCGTTCCATCCAAATAAAGATAGGAAATACCCTGCAAATCAAGTTCTTTGCGAATCAAAGCCAGATGAGACGTGAACTGGCTGAATACTAACGCACGGTGCTGATTGCCGATAAGTTCATCTACCAAATCCATAAATACTTTTGTCTTGGATGAGTCAATTTTCAGCTTATCATTGATCAAAGCCGGATGACAGGCCGCCTGACGTAAACGAGTGATTTCCGCCAATGCCTGCATAGCCCCCAACGAACTTTCCTCGATATTAGCAACAGCCTGCTGACGGAGATTCTCATACAAAGCCATTTCCTCGGAAGACAGTTCTACCTTCTGCACTATTTCTGTTTTCTGCGGCAGTTCGTCCAAAACCTCATTTTTGGTACGTCGAAGCAGAAAAGGTTGCAGCACTCTCTTTAATTGTTTTTGCCGTTGCTTATCTCCGTTTTTCTCAATGGGCAGAATAAACTTTTCATTAAAATGCGGAAATGTCCCCAGTAAACCGGGATTGGCAAACTGAAATAAGTTCCAGATTTCACTTAGATGGTTCTGTATGGGAGTTCCGGTCAACAACAAACGGAATTCACCGTTGAGTTGCATCGCCGCCTTGGACATTTTGGTGTCTTTATTCTTAATTGTATGGGCTTCGTCCAGCAGGATGACATTCCACTGCTTCTTGCTCAACAATACAACCTCCGCATTCAGCAATCCATAAGTAGTAAGCAATATATCATAATCACCTGTCTCCTGTATCATTTGCTCCCGATCACCGCAGCTGTCATGTAGCACCCGGCAAGTAAGCGAAGGAGCAAAACGGTTGATTTCACTCTGCCAGTTAAGCAATACGGATGCAGGAGCGACAACCAAAGAAGCACCTTTCTTCCCTCTGCTGAGCATCAGAGCAATGGCTTGTATCGTTTTTCCCAATCCCATATCATCCGCCAGACAAGCACCGGCTCCCCAATACGCCAATCGTGATAACCACCGGAATCCATCCATCTGATAATCACGCAATTCAGCCTGTAACGTGGCAGGTACGATGAACCGGACATTTTCTGCCTGTTCTATTTTTTGCTGTAGTTCCTTAAACTTATGGTCTTTTTTCAGCAGGATTCCCTGTTGTTCCATATCAGCAAGCAAAGTGGCATTAAAGCTGGAAACTTTCAGACTTTTATCATTCAGCAGGATAGAATCAAGTTCTTGCAACTTCCGACGTAACTGATTGCTTAATGCGATGAAATCAGAGTCATTCAACGCTATAAAACGCCCCCTGCTTTCACGGGTTTTCCGCAAAAGTTCGGAAATCTTCATCCGGACTCCGTCTTCTATCTCCAACTCTCCATCTATCTCGAACCAGTATCCTACCCCTTTCATAGAAAGCTTCAGTTGTGGAAAATCCGCAATGCCCTTTATAGACAATTTAGCACCCTCCGGCCACTCGGTACGCGACACATCTGACAGCTCGCGAAGCTCTTCTATCAGATCCAGACATTGATAGTAATCTGCAAAGTAAGCCGTATCCGTAGCCATAAAGTCTCCGCTGACCCGTTGAAGTAGCTGGTTGACTATCACATAATTTTCTTTTTCTTTCTTCAAATTGCGTACCGCCTGCACACGTTCGCCCTTCATTGTTCCAATCACGCTTCCCACTCCCTCACCGGCTTTGCAATAAGGCGGCTGTTCGATGAAAGGTTTTACAAAAAGTTCCACCTTGATTCCGTCTCCTACGGGCAACAGCTGAACGGTTATCAATGAATCTCCTTTTATTTGCTTGAGGTTTTCTTTATTGCGTACCAAGTCCGAATGTATCGTCACGTTTCTTCCCAATTTCCCCAACACGTCCGCCAACTGGTCTTTAGCTTTTAACGGAAAGCGGGAGGATTGTTTGAAGAGTTCCAATATGGCACGCTGTTCCGAGGTCAGTTCTACAATCCGATAGAGCTGATCATTCTCCTTATTTAAAATAGTATTCGAACTTCCCAACTGTTTCACATTACTGCTCACCTGATAACCGTCTTTCAGTTGAGTAACCACCAACTGTAGTTCTTCTTTCGTAATTACAATAGGAATATCCGGATTTCTCTCCATATACACAAATGGATAACCCGCCAAAAGAGATAACGCCTTGGGTCCGCTCAACTCATAAATGTCTCCTATAGAATATCCGGCATTAAAGTACTTGACACATGCCGCAAGGCTCTTGTCTAGTTCGCTCATCCCTTCTACTGCGTTCTGCTGGAAAGTAGCCAAAGCTATATTCCTCCCTCCCGTCCAGGTTATTCCGTCTTTCGACTTTTGAAGTCGGGGAATGATCTGACCATAATTCGTTATATGATATACAATGCGTGACCGAGCTATGTTATCAGCGGCTCCTTTCGCTACTTCTCTGGTTTCCTGATTCCGAACCAGCTCCGCTAATCTGTCCAACGCAATTTCCCAAGGTTCCTGTTTAGCATAAGAAGGAAGCAGGGGAGCCACTCCCATCTCTTCCCTCAATTGCGCATTTTTAGAAATAAAAGCCTGAAAGTCGCATGAATATTCTAACTGCAATGCTTTAAAACGATCGTTTTCAAGCAGTTTCTCAATAGGGCGATTGTCTATATAGATTTTCTCATTCAGCTTATAATGTTCGAGAAGTAAATACAATAATGCTTTTACCATATTCGATTGCAGGTCATAGTTCCGCTCTATCCATAAGACTAATTCTTTAGTATCTCTTCCTAAAGCAATCAAAAGCATCAGATAAGCCGGCAGCCATTGCCTTTCTTCACGAATCCGTTTCTTTGTCACTAATCCGCTCATCTTTTTCTTTGAAGCCTCACTACCCTCGCGCATTAATGCTATGACATACGTTAACGAATAGAAAGGCGTATCAAAAAGATAGGTACTTTCTATATCTTTGAGAGCTTGCCGATATATTTTAAGTGCCTCTGAATAATTTCCATGATATTGGGCATAAAGCGCATGGGCGCATAAACCATCCACAGAGCGGGACGTTACATTCTCCGGGATTTCATTGATACGACCAGACAATACATATTCATAAAATGAATAAACTTCCCGAAAATACGCTTTAACGGAAGTAGGCATTGATTGATTCCTTAGATATAGATTTTCAACAAAAAGCTCGTCTATTTCTTCCAGCCAGTAATTCCAACGATTGGCATATCCATCGATAATACAATATAAAACACCGACAGAAAGTTTACTGTATAAATCTCGCCATTCGGTAGAATATGCCATTTCACGAAATAGAGGCAGTGTCAATTCGTCTACCGGCCAATGCGTTATTATATCATTATCCAATTCCTTCGTCGCAGCCCATTGTAACATCGCATTACACAATGTTCTCGCTTGCAGCTCAATATATCCGGGGAGAGATTGTTCTTTTTCAAATTCTTCAAACGATTCATTTCGCATCAGCCATAAATACCGGAGATGGATGCCGGGCAGCAACCGACATCTTTTATTCCCGAAATAATGCAGGTTTGAAACGATTTCTATCTCGCCATTCTCTTGCATTGACTTCAGCAACTTAGTAGCCTTGGCAGGGCTAAATCCCATCTTACAGAGTTTCTTCAATGCATCGTTATATAGCAATGGAAGCATGTTCCAAGCCATATATTTTAAGAAAAGGGTTTTAATCTCTTTGTCTTTATCAGCAGCTAATATTGCCATCTTTTTTAGTTCTATGTTTTGTCGTTACCAGTCGATTATCCTTTAACACCATCATTTACAAAACCACAGGCAATCTTTTCTTATTTCAAGAGGCACTTCCACGTTGTCTGTAAAGAGCGCCCCTGTTCCCAGTCCCTGTGGCAACGGATTGCTGAATGTTGCACACCACTGGGCAATGGCGTTTAGCCCAATGTTTGATTCCAGAGCGGAAGTTATCCACCAGCCGATCTGTTGTTTTTCAGCTTCGGTAATCCATTCGTCTCCTCCGCATATTCCTCCATGAAGAGAAGGTTTAATAACGATATATTGCGGACGAATTGTTGAAAGCAGCTCCTGTTTCCTTTCCAGCGTATTGCATCCTATCAGTTCTTCATCCAAAGCAATCGCTAATGGAGATTCGGCAGCAAGCCGAGCCATTTCCTCCCATTGTCCGGCACAGATTGGCTGTTCGATAGAATGTAAATCAAACTCGGACAGACGTTTCAGTTTTTCCATTGCGTCCACGGGTGAGAAAGCACCATTTGCATCTACACGCAACTCTATTTCTTTAGAAGAGAAATGCGTACGAATATGGCGCAACAATGTCAGTTCTTCTTCGAAATTGATGGCACCTATCTTTAACTTGATACAACGAAATCCGGCTTCCATCTTTTTCTCAATCTGGGATAACATGTTCTGAAAATCTCCCATCCAAATAAGGCCGTTAATCGGAATACCAACTTCTCCACGTGAGAAAGCCGTATCACATAAAGCCCAGTTTCCTGCAAAGAAATGCCGGATGGCCGTTTCCAGACCAAATAAAATTGAAGGATAGTCACACAAGCCATCCATATCCAATCTGCCTTGTTCCCTCTCTACTTTCCGGCAGACTTTCACTAATATATCTTCGTAATCAGGAAGATCGTCACAACTTAAAGCGGGCAAAGGTGCACACTCCCCTATTCCCACTCTGCCAGGGAAGTCAGGAGAGGTAAAATGAAGATACCAAACTTTACGCGTAGTATATGTTCCTCTGGAAGTCCCGGCAGGTTGCTTGAAATGGAGCAATCGGGGAATAATTTCTATTTTACAATTCATCGTGAATAATTTTTCAATTCACCACAGAATAACACAGAGCCTCACGAAGTTTTAATAAGTTATATCTCTTGCAGTTCTCCTACCATTCTCTCCTCCACAGTCTTGCTTTGCAGAAAATCGGGCTTAAACGCAGGAAAAGCAAACTCTGTGGTACTCTGTGGCAAAGCCGATTTTAAGGGAATTTCGGATATTGTTTGAAGTTCGGTTTACGTTTCTCCAGAAACGCATTCTTGCCTTCCTGTGCTTCATCAGTCAGGTAATAGAGCAACGTTGCGTCACCTGCCAATTCCTGAATACCTGCCTGACCATCCAGTTCGGCATTCAATCCTGCTTTAATCATGCGCAAAGCCAACGGACTAAGCAACATCATTTCTTCCGCCCACTGTACATATTCGTCCTCCAACTGCTCCAAGGGAACTACTTTATTCACTAATCCCATATCCAATGCTTCTTGTGCATTATACTTCCGGCAAAGGAACCAGATTTCGCG
This sequence comes from Bacteroides sp. MSK.20.12, assembly GCF_019052435.1. Taxonomy (NCBI): domain Bacteria; kingdom Pseudomonadati; phylum Bacteroidota; class Bacteroidia; order Bacteroidales; family Bacteroidaceae; genus Bacteroides; species Bacteroides sp. MSK.20.12. The sequence continues at coordinate 51,245 of NZ_JAHQVH010000034.1, forward strand.
TGCTTTCTTCTGACCGACCACACGTGCCAGATAAGACGCACCGAATCCGGCATCAAAGCTACCTACACGAGGACCCGTCTGACCGAAAATAGCATTTTCCGACGCAATGGACAAATCACATACCACATGAAGCACATGTCCGCCACCAATAGCAAAACCGTTCACGGCAGCAATCACCGGTTTCGGGATGCTGCGAATCTGCTTTTGCACATCCAATACACTAAGACGAGGCACACCGTCTTTTCCGATATATCCGCCACGTCCTTTCACATTCTGGTCGCCGCCCGAACAAAATGCCTTATCACCGGCTCCGGTAATCACAATCACATCAATATCCGCTTCTTCACGGCAGATGCGCAATGCGTCACTCATTTCAGCAGTAGTTGTCGGAGTAAACGCATTCCGATAGCGTTCACGGTTGATCGTGATACGGGCAATTCCATTATAATAATCAAAAAGAATATCGTCGTATTCTCTGATGGTTGTCCACTCTCTTTGTGTTGACATAATCTATTTTTGTTTTAATTGATGATAATAATTTTTCAACATGCGCGCGTCCTTGTTTTTGTTGGTAAACACCTCCAAGAGCACAGGCTGCTCCATAGCTTCCGGTTGAGTGAAAGTTTTCATCGCTTCAGCCAGTTCTTCGTCATTTTGCGCTTGCAGATAAAGAAACCCACGCTCTTCTGCCCAACCTTTGGCGGACGTTTTATGGACTGCCGCAATAAATTTATGCGAAGTACCCGACATATCCAACCCCGGCAAGGTATGGAAAATCTCTCCTCCTCCATTATTTAACAGAAGGATACGCAGATTGGAGCGAACGTTGACATTCCACAACGCATTCATATCATAAAAGAAGCTCAAATCTCCGATAGCTATAAAGTTCAGTTTGTCGGAAGCTGCCGCATAACCGACAGCCGTAGACAGCGAGCCTTCAATACCGTTTGTTCCCCGGTTGCAACAAACTTCAATCGTAGAAGGAATAGAGTATAATTGTGCATAGCGCACCACCGAACTGTTAGCCAGATGCAACGCACATGACTCCGGCAAGGCTTTCAACAACGTACCGATGGCAGACATTTCCGAATAAGCAAACTCCGGTTCGGGAATGATCTTGCAATAGTTTTCCCACACACGGGGATATTCAGGAGTCCGATTGTCCAACAAACTGGCTATCTTCTCCAGAAACTCGAACGGGTCCATTTCGATCACCGTAGTTAATGAGCCGTACAAATCGACCACCTCACCGTCCGGCGATACGTGCCAATGTTCTTTAGGCGGATGCTGACGGAGAAACTTCTTCAGCCGTTTGGAAACGACATGTCCTCCATAAGTAATCAACAACTCCGGAACCATCTGGCCGACCTTCTCTTCGGGCATGGCATAAAGCGCCGCATCAAAGTTCTTTACCGGAATACCGGGAACTGTCTGGTTGCCGATATGTTCAGTCAACCAGGCAAAATGTTTATATAATAACTTGATATATCTTTTTTCAAACAGGTAGATAAGATTCATCTGACCGATGATAATCATTCGCTTCTGGTATTTATTCATCCGATCGACCAAATCATTATAATCACGATCGTAGACGTTCAACCCCTGATAACGGGTAATGACACGCACTTCAGGAAGCGAATCAACCGTAAACTGGAACAACGGTTCAGAAATAGGGACATTAATATGTACCGGTCCTTTTCCATGATGGTTCGTTTCCAGCAAAGCTTCATTCACCAGACGATTGCAATACCATTCATCTTCTTCCGTATGAATCTCCGGAAGGTTTACTGACTTCTTAACCAATGTCTGAAATACGCCTGGTTGTGGTACTGTCTGTCCATCCATCTGCCCGATCCAGGCAGCGGGACGATCCGCAGAAATAATGACCAGAGGAACATTTTGATAAAATGCTTCTGCCACAGCCGGATGAAGGTTTAATAATGCAGTACCGGAAGTGCAACAGACAGCTGCGGGCTTACCACCATTCAACGCAAGACCGATGGCAAAATAGCCGGCACTCCGTTCATCCGTCACCGGATAGCAGGTAAAATTCGGATGGTTAGACAAAGTATGTACTATGGGCGTATTACGACTACCCGGACACAATACAACCTTAGTAATCCCATGCGCCTCGAGCAACGCAACCAACTGGAGTATGTTCTTCTTGTCTGTATACATGATGATAATTATTAGTAGTTTATGATTTTAAAGGAGGCACTGCAATCAGCCGTTTGATGGTTTGCAACTTCTTCTCCGTTTCCAGCCATTCGTCATTCAATTCCGAAGAGGCCAATAATCCACCGCCGGCATAAAGAGTAAGTTGTTTATCTTCGATATGCATACAGCGTAAGTTTACATAGATGTCTGTTCGTCCTTCCGGATCGAGCCATCCGATAAAGCCGGAGTAATAGCGGCGGTCGTAACCTTCATTCTGCAAAATAAACTGATAGGCTTCTTCCTTCGGCAAGCCGCATACGGCAGGTGTCGGATGCAAAACTTTCAGAAGGTCTCCCAAACCTTTATTATCTTTCAAAGAAAAACGGAAATCAGTTTTTAAATGTGACAAAGCACCGGCATAAGCAGGATATGGCCCGTTTTCCGTAGAATGAATATCCAGTGAAAGAAGCTGCCGACGGATATAAGAAGCAACATAATCTTGTTCTTTCCGGTTCTTTTCATCCCATACTTGCGGCAATCTGCCATCTTGCAAAGGCTGTGTTCCGGCTAGTGCAACCGTATGCCATTCGTCTTTCTCACCTGATAAAATGATTTCGGGAGTACTTCCCAGCCAGATGCCCGTCTGCGGAGTATAACATAAGTAAATATACGAATGAATATAACGTTTACAAGCCGCCCGAAAGATGGACAAAGGAGAAAAATCCGCAACTTTATCAACTGTAAGATGACGGGAAAGCACTAGTTTATCAAACGTCCTGTCACGTAACGCATTTATAAAGGTATGAAAGCATGCCGCATATTCTTCCGTAGAAGAAGTCAGAAATGATTCTTGTCCTTGCAGGCGCAAGGCTATCTCCCGGTCTTCTTCCGTATCATCATCCACGGGTAAAGGCTGCCCCCACTGATCGGGTTGAATCAACACAACCGGACATGACTCACTCACCTGAAACGGAGCAATTACAAATCCTCTCTGTCCATTCAGTTCTTTCAAATCGTATATCAAACGGACCGCTCCTTCCGCCTGCGTCAACAGACGGGGAACTTTCTCTCCGGGAATACGGTAAACAGCAAACGGCTGCTTCCGCTGAATAAATGCATCAATAGTTGTCAAGTTACTTATTTCTTCGTCGGTCATCTCTTTTTCATCACACTGTTGACTACCCGTATGGAAGACACCAGTTTGTTTGTTGAAGTAAACACGTCTACATTCCATACGTGGGAGGAACGTCCCTTATGTACAACTGTTCCTACCGCACGCACTGTATCTCCTTCATGTGCAGAAGATATATGGTTTCCGCTGACCTGCATTCCTACTACAATCTCGTCCGGCTGGCAAAGAATCATCGAACCGAGTCCGGCAACTGTTTCCGCCAACGCAAGAGTAGCTCCCCCATGCAAAATGCCGAAAGGCTGACGGGTACGATGGTCTACCGGCATCGTTGCTTCCACACGGTCTTCGTCGGCGTATGTATATTGAATTCCCAAGTTTCCCATTAATGCGTGGCGTGCCTGCGCATTCAGTTGGTCAAGGGGAATTTCAGCAGCACGCACTTCAGCTATAATAGCCTTCTCCACTGCAACGGCCACTCCGTCTTCCTCATTCGAAGCGGTCACATAGTCGGCACAGGCTTTCACCGAGTCTTGTGAATGTCCCATAGCTACGCCCAGCCCGGCCAATTGAATCATTGTTACGTCACACACACCATCGCCTACAGCAATCACTTCCTCACGCTTCATATCCAGCACCTCCAGCAAAGCGCCCAAAGAGTTGGCTTTGTCGATGGCGCAGGGAACTACTTCCAGAAAATATGGCTCCGAACGGAATACGTCCAACGCTCCGTTCAGTCGTCTCTTCCAGTGATCTTCCAAACCAACCAGTGCTTCTTCGTCATCGCTCACCAGCATACACTTACAAGGAGCAAAATCAACGGCAGCAGAAAATTCTTCTTCTTTAATTATTTGCAGGTTATTCAACCGGGCTTCATTTTGGATATGTTCATTTTCAGGAGAATCCGTTATAATCGTATCATCATGATAAGTGAATAAGGCAAAACCGTTTTTACGGGCTTTCTTTTCCAGATACGGCAACATTTCGGGATTAATCCGACGTTCAAACAGAATTTCCCCGTTTTGTGCATTGATAATCTGACAGCCATTATAGGAAAGGATAAAACCTCCATAGTTTCCAAGTTCGAGCATCTTGGCCAACGGCATCAGGCCATAAGTCGGTCTGCCGGATGCCAGCACAATACGTACTCCCATTTGCTGAACCTTCAACAGGGCAGCCAATGTACGCTTACTAATTTCTTTCGCATCATTGAGGAGTGTTCCGTCTACATCAAGAACCAATAATTTATACTTCATGATTACACGATTTTGATTTAGATTACAAAGGTAGGAAATTGAGTGAACGACAGAAAGCGTAAACAGATAAAAATTACTTTAATTTCACTCTTTCAAACGCATTTCCAGATAATCGCGGAGGATACGGGCATGATTATACACCGGTTCTTTGGAAGCGTAAAGCAATGTTATCACCGGATGCGGCTTGATAAGAGTCAGAAAATCAGCCATTGAGGAAGAAGCGTCAAGTTCTTTCTGATACTGTATGACGAAGTCTTCCCAGTGTCCGGGAATATCTTCGTGAAACCATCTACGCAATGTGGAAGACGGTGTGATGTCTTTTGCCCAATAATCGTACTTAAGCCATTCTTTCTTCATTCCACGTGGCCATAATTTATCTACCAGTACCCGGTAGCCATCTGTTTCTGAAAAATCTTCGTAAACCCGCTTTATCCTAACCTGTATCATTTCTATTTATAGTTAATTATAAATAGATAAACCGGAAAATGCGAAAATTGTTTAGCAGAATCCACTCAATTCTGTAACGAATCCTGTGCTTTTTTAAATTCGTAAGGAGTCATTCCCGTCTTTTTCTTAAAAAGATTGTATAAAATCGGGGTGCTATTAAATCCGGCCTCATCCGCAATGGCACGTATCGTATAATTAGGATGCTTTTTCATCAGTTCAATGGCATAATTAATGCGCAATTCATTGATATATCCATTGAAATTGGTTCCGGTACATTCTCTTATCATCCTCGCAAAACGTGCGTTATTCAGATGTACGATTTGTGCCAGATCTTCTCTCGACAATTCTGAAGAAAGATATAACTGTTTCTGAATAACGATATCATTCAGTTCCTGAAATATCTTCTTATTCTCTTCTTCTTCCCCACTTTCTTTATCTGTATCGTTAGCAAGTTCTTCCAGTTCTTCGGGTGAAATACGTTCCGGTTCAACCTCCGACACAACAGCCAGTTGTTCGTATACTTCCGATAACTGGTTCCCATCTTTTCTATTAGCAAATTTCTCGTTTATAAGCCTGGCAAGCATCCTGTTCTTATATTCGACTATATGATTGAAATGCCACAAACGCCAAACGATAAACAGAGTCAACACAACAATACATGCAAGAAAACAGAGGGTAATATTTCTTATTTTTAATTGAAAAGCCTGTTCGGCAATATATTCTTCTTTTTCAGAAACGCCGTACATTGCATTCAATTCCAATGCAGCATTGTTTCTATCCCGGGTATTGATACTATCTGTTATAGTTAAAATCGTTTCACGTATCTCGGCAGCTTCTTTGTATTTATGCATACCCAAATATGCCTTCACCTCCTGTCGAAGGACAGTCAGATACTGTTCATTCAAAGTATCCTGCTGGGTTCTCATCAATTCCTTGAACCCCCTGCAATTATCAATAACCTTTTCATATTGTCCGGAAAGCGCCAAATAAGGAACCGAGTACATTTTTCCGTCGGGAGTATGAGACTCTTTCTTTGATAAGTATTTCTGATAATATTGCTCCGCCTTCTCATATTTCTTCTCCATGCAATAGATGTAAGCTAATTTGGCATATAAATAACTATATTGGCCATCTACATAATCTTCAGAGATTTGAGGTACTTCCTTAAGCCGTTCAATCTGCTTTTCACGCTCAAAACCCACTTTCAATGCCTCATCAATTCGAGAATCATTCATTAAAAAGCTCATTTCTGCTCCATAGTAATAAGAGAGCAGCATCATTTCCCGCATCTCCTTTGAGCCCCGCAAAAGCTCAATAGTCCGGTTAAAATAATCGTATGCTTTATCTTTAAAAGATAATCTCCAATTATTCTCCCCCATACAGAAAAATAACCTGGCTTTGGCTTCCCTGTTCCCTAATTCTTGCGCCTGCCTGATTCCATCTAATGCATAACGCATACTTTCATTATATTTGCTCATCATTGCCGAAAATTCAGCCAAATGTACTGTCATTTTCAGCATGTGTTTCGGATCTTTTTGATATAGAGAATCAAGCAAATAAGCTTTCCTTGCATACATAAATGCTAGTTTATTCATATACATATTACTATATGATAAACTACGCAATTCATTTACAACCCGCAAAGGAATCGTTTTCCTGTTCTCCACTTCGTCCAGTAATTGCAGAGCACGCCTAGGTTCGGGAATATAAATATTCCTGATATATTTCTCCGTATACAGAGAATCATCAGTTAAAGTTTTATCAGCCCTCGAAAATTGATTGTGTACAAATAAAAGCACCAAAATACATACAAAAAAACGCATAAGATCTTACCGTGTTTTAATCATTCAGCATCCAAAGATATGTATTTTCCACAAAAAGTGCAAGGTGCATCTTAATTTTGCAAAATTAAAATAAGAAACATTAGCTATCTTCTTATCCCAATCCTAGTTTCTGATAAATCTTCATCTCACAGAATCACAAGCCTAAAGCCTTCCCCAACCGGGCTTCAATACACGCGCTCAAATCGGTTGTAACAAACTTCCCATTATAAAAAAGAGTAAAGATAGTGGCTGGTGTAGGCGCATATTGTGCTTGTTCCATGGTTTCTAATTCTATTATTTTTAATGGGAGATCCTTGCTCTTGGCTGCATTGACCAAAGAACCGCGAACATGGAATTCTGTAAACGGACAGCGATGAGTATAATACACTACTATTCCATCCCGGTCGGGACACTCACCTGTCAATACACTGTCGTTGAATGAAGGATCGGGAGCAGCCGGATTTATTTTCAAAGCCAACAAACTGAATCCGTAAGGAAGTTTTTCTATAGTTTGGAAACCTTGTCGCAGCAGCCATTTTGTATCACTCATAAAATGAAATTTAGAAGTGCCCACTACGGTAACTAAACCATCTTTTCCCTGCAATTTCGCATCATCAATAGCAGACTGCAGCAAAGCCTTGCCATGCCCGCATCCTTTATATTTACCCGATACCCAGAAACAATTTATCATCAGATAATTAGGAGCACTGACAGGAACCCACGCCTTTTCAGCAGGACCATATTCGATGAACACTTTTGCCCGTTCATCAATACGTCTGAAAACATAACCATTATCAAACTCTTTTTTCAGCCATGCTTTTTTTAACTCATAACTATCTTTGCATTTCTTATCCGAAAAGGCACAGCATATATGTTCGTCCGCAATATTCTCCTTCGTCAAAGTGATGTAATTTGTTTCCATAATATTTTATTTAATAGGTTTAAAAATAACAGATCAATAAGCACTCATTATTATGAGTTATTAGAAAATCGCCAGGCTAATATTCTGCTGCTTTTAGTTCCCTGCTGCATTCTGATAATCTTATACTCCGATGCATTCACAGACTTCAATTTAGCACATAGCTTTTCAAGATTCTTTTCTTTTGAAACCAAGCTGGTAAACCATCCACAGTTCTTCTGATATTTCTGACTCTCGGAGATCATATTCAGTATAAAACGGATTTCTCCACCCTCACACCAAAGTTCATTCGCACTCCCGCCAAAATTTAATTGTACTTTTTTCACCTTCATCCCTTTCAGGCTACTCAATTTGCGCAAGGTTCCGTCTTCCGCTTCTTCCTTCGAGCTATGAAACGGAGGGTTACATATCGTAACATCAAAATACTCGCCAGGCATGATAATTCCATCAAAAATTTTCTGACTGTCTTTCTGAAGTCGCAAGTCAATCTTATGTGCCAATACCGGGTTGCAAGTCACTATCTTTCGTGCATTCTCAATCGAGACCGGATCAATATCACTGCCCACAAATGTCCATCCATATTCTGTGTGCCCTATAATCGGATAAATACAATTTGCACCTACCCCAACATCCAGACATCTGCATTTCGTTTTCTGTTCGTTCGCATCTTCCTCCTCTGTCTGCAAATCGTTCGCTACCCTATCCGGCTGAATAAGATCGGCAATATAATGAATATAATCCGCTCTTCCGGGAATGGGTGGACACAAGTATTGTTTCGGTATATCCCAGTACCGAATGCCATAATAACTGATTAATAATGCTTTATTTAAAGCTTTTACTGCTTGCGGATTAAAAAAGTTTATAGTTTGTACACCCAGAGGATTAAGTGATACGAATCTCTTAAGTGGAGGATATTTTTCTATCAACAACGAAAAATCGTATTGACCATTGTGCTTATTTCTTATATGTAACTCACCTTTTTGCGCCATGTCGGCAAAGATACAGAGAATTTTCCTGTCTGCAAATTTTCCCTGTTAATACACTAAATTGGAATCAAATCACCCCAAAATATCATAAAATAAAAAAGCATCCCATAAGGTCATTTTCTGATACCTTAATTAGGATGCTTATTCTATAACACATTGATATTCAATGCTTAAAAGCGGAGAGAGAGGCTCTCGAACCTATACATTCAAGAAATATCATAAAATTGCAAATTACTGATAATCACACACAATTTGGAATACATAGTAAATCTAAATCTTTCTGAATATCTTTTGCTATTCCAAATATTGGGTGTATATTTGGGTGTAGAATTTCAAACGCACCCAATTATGAATATCAAACGAAACATCATTTTTGCATTGGAAAGCCGGAAAAAGAACGGTGTGCCAATTGTGGAGAATGTCCCCATCCGTATGCGCGTCATATACGCAAGCCAGCGCATTGAGTTTACAACGGGTTACCGCATCGATGTAGCCAAATGGGATTCCGACAAGCAGCGAGTAAAGAACGGGTGTACCAACAAATTAAAGCAAAGTGCATCTGAAATCAATGCCGATCTGCTGAAATACTATGCCGAAATTCAAAATGTGTTCAAGGAGTTTGAGGTACAGGAAACCATGCCAACTACCCAACAACTAAAGGATGCATTCAACCTGCGGATGAAGAATGCCAACGAAGAACAGCAGGAAGAAGCACAGATAAGTTTTTGGGAGGTGTTCGATGAATTTGTAAAAGAATGCGGCAATCAGAATAACTGGACTGAATCCACATACGAAAAGTTTGCAGCCGTTAAAAATCACCTCAAGGAGTTCAAGGAAGATGTGACCTTTGAATATTTCGATGAGTTCGGATTGAACGAGTATATCAATTTCCTGCGTGACAAAAAAGACATGAGAAACAGTACCATCGGTAAACAAATGGGATTCCTCAAATGGTTCCTGCGATGGAGCTTCAAGAAAGACTATCACCAGAATATAGCATACGATACGTTCAAACCGAAATTGAAAACCACCCCCAAGAAGGTAATCTTCCTGACATGGGAAGAGTTGAACAGACTAAAAGACTATCAGATACCCAAAGACAAACAGTATCTGGAACGTGTCCGGGATGTTTTCCTGTTCTGTTGCTTTACCAGTCTGCGTTATTCAGATGTTCGTAACCTAAAGAGAAGTGATGTCAAGTCCGACCATATAGAAGTCACCACCGTTAAAACGGCAGATAGTCTGAGTATTGAACTGAACAAGTACAGTAAAGCCATACTTGAAAAATACAAGGACATCCATTTTGAAAACCACATGGCATTGCCTGTTATCAGCAATCAGAAAATGAATGATTATCTGAAAGAACTGGGAGAACTGGCAGAAATTAACGAACCTATACGTGAAACCTACTACAAAGGAAATGAACGTATAGATGAAGTTACACCGAAATACGCATTACTCAGCACACATGCAGGAAGAAGGACATTCATCTGTAATGCACTGGCTCTCGGTATTCCTGCACAGGTTGTAATGAAATGGACAGGGCACAGTGATTATAAAGCCATGAAGCCTTACATTGACATAGCAGACGATATTAAGGCCAATGCAATGAACAAGTTTAACCAACTCTAAAAGTATCAGTCAGTTTCACAGATTATCCATTATTAGAGTTATCTTTGTTAAGTAATAGTTAGTGATATGGAAAATAACAACGAACATAATATAAAGAAAGGTCATTTTGATGCCTTTGTCCATGCTGTCGGTTCGGAAATAGAACAGGCACAAGTCCGACTCATTACCGCAGCCAATGCCCAGATGTTGTTCCATTACTGGAAAATGGGGAATTATATACTGTACCACCAACACCTACATGGGTGGGGTGGTAAAATTATCAAAAAATTGGCACAGGCAATCAGATTCAATTATCCTGAAAAGAAGGGATATTCGGAACGTAATCTTACTTATATGTGCCAGTTTGCCCGTTTATATCCGTTAAATGTACTTCGTAGTTTTATTGAAGCAGATTCAATACTGTCGGTCCCAAATATTCAAAACATTACTAATGAAGTCCTTAAGCTCAATAGCGGACAATTTACGCAGGAGCTTACTGCGCAAATACAATCAGCTGATAATCAATCTTTAGAAATTACGCAGGAGGTTCCTGCGCAATTTCAGAATGTAGCAAAAACAGTAGCAACCATCTATAAAATAAAAATAGAGGATATAGAAGATTTATTCTTGGCGTCACCGATTGCAAGAATAAATTGGGCAAGCCATATGGTCATACTCAATAATCCGCTACCATTGGGCGTAAGGTATTGGTATATGAAACAATCTGTAGAAATGGGTTGGAGCAGTAATGTGCTGAAAATGCAGATTGAAAGTAATCTGTATGACAGACAAATCAAGAGTAACAAGGTAAACAACTTCACTGCCACACTTCCGGCACCTCAAAGCGATCTTGCCAATTATCTGTTAAAAGACCCGTATATCTTTGACTTGGCAGGAGCAAAGGAAAAGGCTGACGAAAGGGATATAGAAGAACAGTTGGTAAAGCATGTAACCCGTTACTTGCTGGAAATGGGTAACGGCTTTGCTTTTGTTGCCAGACAAAAACATTTCCAGATTGGGGACAGTGACTTTTTCGCCGACCTGATCCTATATAATATCAAGCTCCATGCCTATGTTGTCGTGGAATTGAAAGCAACGCCATTCAAACCGGAATATGCAGGGCAGTTAAATTTCTATATCAATGTTGTAGATGATAAACTGAGGGGAGAAAATGATAACAAGACCATCGGTCTTTTGCTGTGCAGGGGTAAGGATGAGGTCGTGGCACAATATGCCTTGGCTGGATATGACCAGCCGATAGGTATCAGCGACTATCAATTGAGCAAGGCAGTACCCGAAAATCTGAAATCTGCCCTACCGAGTATAGAAGAAGTGGAAGAAGAACTGACCTTATTCCTTGACAAGGACAAGAACCCATAATATAAAGTATATGGCAGGAAAGATACAGACGATGATTCCCCAATATGGAGAACTCAACAGAATATACAGAGACTATATAGATAATTACGCTTTTTCTTTTGACAGGCAGAAATTCATATCGGATTTCTATCAGGAGTATAATGACATGAAATCCTTTGAAGCCGCTATCCTTGAACTGGTGCTTGACAAGCAAAAAGAGCAATACACCTTGATACTCAACAGCCTGAAAACTGAAATAGAAAAGAGCATACAGGCTTATGAGATACGCCCGTTAAGTGACAGAGCCATAGAACGTGCTTGCTATCAGCACATGGAAAGGTATTCTCAGGAAATTGAAGCCCAGCTGGATGTTACAAGAAGTCTGAGCAAGCCGCTGAATGAAGCCAACAACAGGTATGATTCCATTGGTTACAGGGAGCATACAGCCGAAGAGGAAAAACAGGCAGAGAAAGAATATGAACGCTGCAAGGCTGAATATGACAGGGAAAAAGCCAAACTGAACAAACTCTATGATCAGCAAAAGGCTGCAAGAACAGAGGCATTCCAATACATGAAGAACTGTTGTGCGGACATATACCGTCAAAGCTGCCTTTTTCTGGATATATTGAAGAAATACATTCCTGACGGAAAGCAAGAGAATAAATCAAGCGAGCCAATCAGTCAGCAGGAAACGACAGAAGAACAACAGGAATATTTCAGCATGAAATTACTTTCGCTCATTCATGAGGTGTGCATAGGAGAACAGTTCGAAGAAATTTCCGCACTGGATTTCTATGCCAATATGAATCTTCACCCCTGCAACTGTAAGCTGAAAATAAAACCGAGAGAGAAAATACGTGTATGCTATCTGATATTCCTGATGAGCGAGAAACTCTCCAAACAGGACAGGGACAAATGGAAAGACAGAATACTGAAACTGCTGGATATTGACGACAGCTACTACAAATCCAAGTACAAGGAGCCTGTTTCAGATTTCCCCAGTGACAGCAACCAAAATTTCGCCAAGGAAATGGAACATATATTCAGATAATCCGTAATATATCCTGATACTTTACGAAAGTTCCACTTTTACCACTCAAAATAATTTTTGAGTGGTATTTTTATTTTCTGATATTCAATAAGATACAATGATATTCAGTTTGTACCGTCCCCATCCTTACCACTCATAACCCTACCTAATTTTGCATCGTTCGAGAACAGAAATAACAGCCAGTGCGCAGGGCTGATTGTTTAACGACTAAATAGATTGGACGATGACAAATATCCAAGAATTATTATCAAAACCCGTCTGGCAGATGACAGGCGAAGAATTCATATTCCTGAGTAAGCACGCTTCAGGTCAGGCCGAAGCATTGCCGCAACCCGTTACAGACACGGAAAAGAAGTATGTGTACGGAATACTCGGTATAGCCAAACTGTTCGGGTGCAGTCTGCCCACTGCCAACCGCATAAAGAAAAGCGGTAAGATAGACAAGGCGATTACCCAGATAGGGCGCAAGATTATCGTAGATGCGGAATTGGCTCTTGAGCTTGCCGGGAAGAAAACAGGAGGACGGAAATAATGGGAGGTATGCTTATGGACTATATGAAAGAAATAAAGGAGATTTCGGCAGAACAGGCAATAATCCTTTGGCAAGCTTCACGCCTGAGTCTGTCGAAAATCTACGAAAAAGCACCTGAGATTCTAAAAGTGCAAGGTTCGGTCATTGGTACACTGGGCAATTTCAGTGCATCCATCGGCAAAGCCAAGAGTAAAAAGACTTTCAATGTATCGGCTATCGTAGCCGCCGCATTGAAAAACGGTACGGTACTGCGGTATGTTGCGGAACTACCGGAAGAAAAAAGGAAGATTCTTTATGTGGACACGGAACAAAGCCATTATCACTGTCTGAAAGTCATGAAACGTATTTTACGGCTTGCTGGTCTTCCTGATGACAGGGACAATGAACATCTGGAGTTTCTCGCTTTGAGGAAATACACGCCCGAACAGCGTATCAGGATTGTCGAACAGGCTATCTATAATACACCGGACATAGGGCTTGTAATCATAGACGGCATCCGTGATATGGTATATGACATCAACAGTCCGGGAGAATCGACACGCATTATATCCAAACTGATGCAGTGGACGGATGACAGGCAGATACACATCCATACGATACTCCACCAGAACAAAGGCGATGAAAACGCAAGAGGGCATATCGGTACGGAGCTGAACAACAAGGCGGAAACCGTTCTGCTGGTGGAAAAGGACAAGAGCAACGGGGATATAAGCAATGTTTCAGCCATGCACATCCGTGCAATGGATTTCGAGCCTTTCGCTTTCCGTATCAACGACAATGCATTGCCTGAACTCATAGAGGGGTACAGACCCGAAGCGAAGAAACCCGGAAGACCGGAAGAGGAAAAGTTTGACCCTTACAGACATATTAGCGAACAGCAGCACCGCATAGCACTGGAAGCGGCTTTCGGACTGAAAGAGGAATACGGCTACAAGGATCTGGAAACCTCCTTAATCAAGTCATATATGTCGGTAGGTGTAAAACTGAACCATCAAAAAGCGGTATCACTTATCACCATGCTCCGGAACAAACGGATGATAGTACAGGAGAACGGCAGGAAATACACGTTCAAGCCGGACTTTCACTATTAGACCGTATAACCTGTAATCACTTCACTTTATTCGGCAGGTCTATATATTAAGAATAAAGCGAAGCGGTTGTAGGGAATAGAAAAGCGCTTCACTTTATTACCGTATCCTATATATACGAAGATAAAGTGAAGTGATTATACAGACCGTACTTCATAAAAAAGTACGGGCGAAAAGAGAAATAAATATTCCAACCATTATTCAAACACTCATCTTATTATGGATATACAGACAGCAAAACAAATCAGGATAGCGGATTTTCTGTACAGTTTGGGATATTCTCCCGTCAAGCAGCAAGGTATTAACCTATGGTACAAATCCCCGTTACGGGAAGAGACAGAACCCTCGTTCAAAGTAAATACCGAGCGCAACCAATGGTATGATTTCGCAATCGGCAAAGGTGGAAATATCATCGCACTGGCACAGGAACTCTACTGTTCCGACTATGTGCCTTATCTTCTACAGAAAATCGAAGAACAGATACCACACATACGTCCCGTGTCTTTCTCTTTTGGCAAGCAATCATTTTCCGAACCGAGTTTTCAGCAATTGGACATTGTGCTGCTGGCTTCTCCTGCCCTGCTTGCCTACCTACAGGAAAGAGGGATAAACACGGCACTGGCGAAAAGAGAATGTAAGGAAGCCCGTTTCACCCACAACGGCAAACGGTATTTCGCCATTGCCTTTCCGAACATATCAGGCGGATATGAAATTCGCAACCGATATTTCAAGGGATGTATCGCACCAAAAGAAATATCCCATATCAGACAGTCAGGAAAACCAAGGAGTACATGTTACGTTTTTGAGGGATTTATGGATTACCTTTCCTTTCTTACTTTAAGGCTGGAAAGCTGTCCGCAATCACCCGACTTCGACAGACAGGATTACATAGTTCTTAATTCCGTAGCCAATGTTCCCAAGGCACTCTATCCGTTGGGAAGCTATGAGCGCATCCACTGTTTCTTTGACAATGACCGTGCAGGAATGGAAGCAATACAGCAAATCCGAAAGGAGTATGATGCTACCCGGTATATACGTGACGCCTCGCAAATCTACAGTGGATGTAAAGATCTGAACGAATATTTACAGAAACGAATAGCCGATAGGAAAGAGCAAGCGCAATCTGTCGAAAAGAGGAATGATACGCTATCCAAGAAACCGAAAGGCTTCCGGTTATAGCCCACTATAACTACACGCTTCGCTTTCGTAGTTGTGGGCTCTCCCGAGGGGATTAGGGCTTTGCCCTAATGACCC
>NZ_JAHQVH010000125.1:0-300 GCF_019052435.1 Bacteroides sp. MSK.20.12
AAGCCCAAGGCTTGACGGGTGATGCTTTCTTGAACCGTGCTGTCCTTTATCGTCAACGTGAGGACCTTACTACTGAAGTTATCCCTGTTGACATTAAAGCCATCATGGATGGTACTTCCCAAAATATCATCCTGGCGAAAAACGACATTCTTTATATTCCTAGTATCCATGATTTGGAAGATAGGGGAGATGTTGTAATCCACGGCGAAGTAGCCAAACCAGATTCCTATCCTTATGCGGATAATATGACTCTTGAAGACTTGATCATTCAGGCCGGAGGCTTGCGTGAAGCCGCTTCTG
>NZ_JAHQVH010000035.1:0-65394 GCF_019052435.1 Bacteroides sp. MSK.20.12
GTTAACTAACTTAGGTATAACAAACGAAGTTGTCAACTAAATCCAGTACAGTACAAACTATAGTTTCGTAGGCTTGAAACTTTTGTTTCTCTTGCTTGGAACTATTAGTTTCTTACTGATGAAACTATAGTTTCTCACCGATGGAACTGTAGTTTCTCGCCGATGAAACAACCTTTACTCTATAATAGCCTGATTATGTTGGAGTACTTTTGATAGTATAATAACATGATTGATTTCTTCAAAAATCATTAAAACAGAAAACTTTTCTTCGTTTGTATTGTCTTATAGCCATAAACTTTTAAAACGAGAACTTATGGATGATATGATTAACAGGCATGATTCGATAGCCGAAGAAAATATCGAACCGAATGGCCGTCCGGCCAAGGACCAGTTTGAAGAATGGAGCGGTGAGGTTGCCGACCGTGCGGATGACGTATTCAAGAATGACAAGAAAGACGGTCCTATTAAAGACCGCGAGAAACGTATAAAAGAAATGGACGAAGTGATAAAAAAGGACCTTGAGTAAAGGTCCTTTTCTTTTTTTCTTTAGTTTGCCGGAGTAACGATAGGTTCTTTGATAAAAATACTCCCTATCTCAATTGTTTTGTCATCAAATACATCTAGTCTAATATTTATCGATTCCTTTTCGGAAAGACTTATGAATTTTCCTTGAATATAATACTTCTGATTATCAATAAGATTGGAGGCTTCTTCCTCATCTAAAGCCGTTATAATTCTGAAAGAAATATTATACTTTCCGGTTTTTTGAAGGCTGCTACAGGTAAAGGATATAAGATATTTATATCCTTTATTATCGGTACTTTTAACTTTATCCATAGAAGCGAATTTGACTGCTATATCAGAAAGGAAATCAGGGTTATTCTCAAGTTCCTTTTCTAACAAAGAACGCAATTCTTTTCCTGCTTTTTTTCTTTGGATGTCATTGTTGAAACAATTAGGATGTCTAGATATATATGCGTCTAAAAAAGCATTTATTTTTTCTCCATCAGCGTTCCCTTCTTCTAGCATTGCGTTTACTGCTGCTATGCTATCATTGAGGCGTATATCATAGTCTGCATTGTTTGATTGTGTTGTTTTTGAAGACTTGTTTCCGTAGCAGGAAATTAAGCATGGGATGATTAGAAGAATAGTGGCAAATTTTGTGATGTTCATGTCCAGTACACTATTAAAGTTCAAAGTTGGGAGAGAAAAAAGTGGAGCGTATCGGACTCGAACCGATCACCTTAACACTGCCAGTGTTACGCTCTAGCCAGATGAGCTAACGCCCCTTTTTTGTCTTATATGATAACGTTTGTAAACGAATCCTTTTTTGTTGCCGCAAATATAATGCATTATTCTGAAATAATTGCTATGTTTGCGGTAAATAATAGTATGAAATTAAGATATGCTGATTTATAATACAACTTTTCAAGTGGACGATGACGTTCACGACAATTTCATGATTTGGATAAAAGAGAGTTATATCCCTGAAGTACAGAAACACGGTGCGTTGAAGGCACCGCGTATTTGCCGGATATTGAGTCATCGGGAAGAAGGAAGTGCGTATTCTTTGCAATGGGAGGTAGAAAGCAGTGGGTTATTACATCGCTGGCATTTGGAACAGGGGGTGCGACTGAATGACGAACTGGTAAAAATATTTAAAGATAAAGTGATCGGATTTCCGACCTTGATGGAGGTGATAGAGTGATTCAACCGGTAAAAGAAAAGATAATCCTGGGGATTGACCCCGGTACGACAATCATGGGATACGGGGTTCTAAGGGTGAGGGGAACCAAGCCCGAAATGATTGCGATGGGGATTATCGACTTACGTAAATTTGCCAATCACTATCTGAAACTTCGTCATATCCATGAACGGGTATTGAGTATTATTGAAAGTTATCTACCGGATGAGTTGGCTATTGAAGCACCTTTCTTCGGAAAAAATGTGCAATCGATGTTGAAGTTAGGTCGTGCACAAGGGGTAGCAATGGCAGTAGCGTTGAGCCGGGATATTCCAATCACCGAATATGCCCCTTTGAAGATAAAAATGGCTATCACCGGAAACGGGCAGGCATCAAAAGAACAAGTGGCGGATATGCTGCAAAGGATGCTACGATTCTCAAAAGATGATATGCCTACTTTTATGGATGCAACAGATGGTTTGGCAGCGGCTTATTGTCATTTCCTGCAAATGGGGAGACCGGCAGTGGAAAAAGGGTATAGTAGTTGGAAGGATTTTATAGCGAAGAATCCGGATAAGGTGAAATAAAGCATTTAATTTTATGGGGGGATAGATATGGTGTGTAGCATAGGGGGAGGTTTAGAATGAAGATAGGAAATAATTATTTAGCGATATTGGGTGTGACTACAGTGACAACAGTGATGAGTTGTTCCCCAACGAAGAAGGAATATACTTCTTTTGAATTATATCCGGTTCGTATGGGAAGCCTTACAGAGATGGAATATACGCCGTTGGCAACCAAATTTTTCCTTTGGTCACCGACTGCAGAAGAGGTGCGCCTGATGCTTTATGATGCCGGAGAAGGCGGACATGCTTACGAAACAGTAAAGATGGAACTCGGTGAGAATGGAACCTGGACGACATCCGTAGATAAGGATCTGCTCGGCAAATACTATGCTTTCAATGTAAAAATCAACGATAAATGGCAGGGCGACACGCCGGGGATTAATGCTCACGCTGTAGGAGTGAACGGAAAGCGTGCAGCTATCATCGACTGGAAGACTACCAATCCGGAGGGGTGGGAGAATGACCGACGTCCTTCTCTGAAATCTCCTGCTGATATGATTATCTATGAAATGCATCATCGTGACTTCTCTGTCGACTCTACTTCGGGAATAAAAAATAAGGGCAAATACCTTGCACTGACTGAACATGGGACGGTGAATTCCGGCAATCAACCAACAGGTATCGACCATCTGGTAGAGCTGGGAGTGACACATGTGCATCTTCTTCCTTCTTCTGATTATGCTTCTATCGACGAAACAAAATTAGATGAAAATCACTATAACTGGGGATATGATCCGGCGAATTATAATGTACCGGATGGTTCTTATTCAACTGATCCTTATCAGCCTGCTGTTCGCGTGAAAGAGTTCAAACAGATGGTACAAGCGTTGCATAGAGCTGGAATACGCGTGATAATGGATGTGGTTTACAATCACACTTTTAATACACTTGAAAGTAATTTTGAACGTACCGTTCCCGGCTATTTTTACCGTCAGAAAGAGGATGGCACATTGGCAAATGGTTCAGGGTGTGGCAATGAAACAGCAAGTGAACGGTCTATGATGCGTAAGTTCATGATAGAGTCTGTTCTTTATTGGATAAAAGAATATCATATTGACGGCTTCCGCTTTGACTTGATGGGGGTGCATGATATTGAAACAATGAACGAGATTCGAAAGGCTGTCAACAAAGTCGATCCTACTATTTGTATCTATGGAGAAGGTTGGGCGGCTGAAGCTCCTCAATATCCGGCAGATTCATTGGCGATGAAAGGGAATATTTCCCAGATGCCTGGAATTGCGGTATTCTCGGACGAATTACGTGACGGGCTTTGCGGTCCTGTATGGGAGAAGGACAAAGGAGCTTTCCTTGCCGGAGTGCCGGGGGGAGAAATGAGCGTAAAATTCGGAATTGTTGGAGCTATTAAGCATCCGCAAGTACGCTGTGATTCCGTAAATTATAGTCAGAAGCCGTGGGCGGAACAGCCTACCCAGATGGTTAGCTATGTTTCCTGTCATGATGGTTTGTGTCTTGTAGACCGATTGAAGGCAAGCATGCCGGGAGCTACTCCCGAACAGTTGGTTCGACTTGATAAGCTGGCACAAACGGTAGTCTTAACTTCACAGGGAATTCCTTTTATCTATGCAGGTGAAGAAGTGATGCGTGATAAACAAGGGATAGACAATAGTTATAAGAGTCCGGATGCCATCAATGCCATTGACTGGAGACGCAAAACGACAAACGGAGATATTTTCACGTACTATAAACGACTCATTGATCTTCGTAAGTCTCATCCGGCTTTCCGTATGGGAAATGCAGAAATGGTCCGGAAGCATCTGGAGT
The DNA here is from genome assembly GCF_019052435.1 of Bacteroides sp. MSK.20.12. Taxonomy (NCBI): domain Bacteria; kingdom Pseudomonadati; phylum Bacteroidota; class Bacteroidia; order Bacteroidales; family Bacteroidaceae; genus Bacteroides; species Bacteroides sp. MSK.20.12. Next base: position 4,093 of record NZ_JAHQVH010000035.1, read on the forward strand.
TCCTTCCGGTTGAAGGGCAAAACCTGATTGCGTTTCGCCTCAAAGAGCATGCGAATGGAGATAGCTGGGAAGATATTATCGTAGCCTTTAATTCCCGTACGACTCCTGCACGATTGGAAATTCCTGTTGGTAAATATACGGTAGTATGTAAAGATGGAGTGATAGATGTGCGTGGATTGGGTACGCAAACCGGACCGGAGGTGATTGTTCCCGGTCAGTCTGCGTTGATTATGTACAAGTAGTTTTTTTCTGTTTACTACAATTCCGAGATACTCAAGTTTTTTATGCAGTAGACTGGCTACCTGTTTCAGTCTAATGGAACAAATGAAATCATGTGCCGGCTGGTTAGTCGGCACTTTTTATTTATAGCATATATAACAACTCAACGTTGGTTGCCGGCATTTCTATCATCTTTAAATAGATAGAATGAATAACAATAACTACTGTAATCCGTTCTTTCTAAATCCTTCATTTTCCTCCTATTCATCGGCAATCTTAATTTGGATGTAACATTACGACAAGTATTTGTAACATACGTAAACGATGATGTAACAAGCGAGTAATGATTTGAATCAAAATCTTTGGGTAAGCGGAGAGAAACTTCCTAAGTTTGCAAAGTGGAATTCAGGATGGAGTGTTTTTCTTTCCGGATTACTAATAAAGACATAAAAGAAAAGATGGATAATGAATAAGTATTGGTTTTATAAGGTTGGGTTAGTAGTTGTGTTCCTTTGCTTCGCTCTGTTGGGTGAAGCAAAGGTTAAACTTCCCACTCTTGTTTCCGACGGAATGGTGCTTCAACGCGGGGAGCCTGTCAATATTTGGGGGACGGCTGATCCTGATGAAACTGTTAATATAACTTTTCAAAAAAAGAAATATAAGACCGTTGCCGATGCGCAAGGCAACTGGAAAGTGATCTTGCCTGCCTTAAAAGCTGGTGGTCCTTACACAATGATTATTAATGATATAGAGTTGAAGGATATTCTTGTGGGTGACGTTTGGGTATGTTCTGGCCAGTCGAATATGGAATTACCTGTTTTACGGGTTACAGACCGTTTTCGGGATGAAATATCTGCGGATAATGATTATCCGATGGTACGCTATATAAAAACTCCTCTATTGTATAACTTTCATGCTCCGCAGACAGATATTTCGGGAATCTTCTGGAAGGCTATGACTCCTGAAAATGTGATGTCTTTCTCTGCTTTGGTTTATTTCTTTGCTAAAGATTACTTTCAGAAAACAAAGGTTCCGGTAGGAATCATAAACTCCAGTGTCGGAGGTTCACCGGTAGAAGCGTGGATCAGTGAGGAAGGTTTGAAACCTTTTCCTTATTATTTGAACGAAAAACGTATCTACGAATCAGATGACTTGGTAGAATCAATGAAAAAAGAAGAGAGCAAGAAAAGCCGTGCCTGGAATGTAGCACTGTATCAGGGAGATAAAGGAATGCATGAAACCATCCCTTGGTATGCTGTCGGCTATGATGACAGTGATTGGACACCGACTGATTTGTTTGCTTCCGGTTGGGCTACTAACGGATTGAATACAATTAATGGTTCCCATTGGTTCCGTAAAGATTTTCAAGTGTCCGGGCAACAAGCGGGAGAGAAGGCAACTCTTCGCCTGGGATGCATCGTAGATGCAGACTCCGTCTATGTAAATGGTACGTTTGTGGGAACTGTTTCTTATCAATATCCACCACGTATCTATACCATTCCCGCCGGATTGTTGAAAGCTGGAAAAAACACGATAACCATACGTCTTTTCAGTTATGGCGGTTTCCCTCATTTTGTAAAAGAGAAACCCTATAAGATACTTTTCGGAAAAGGCCAGCCGGAAAAAGGAGAATCGGAGATTAGTCTCGAAGGTAATTGGAAATATCGTCTCGGTGCTCCCATGCCTGTTGCTCCGGGACAGACTGCTTTCCATTATAAACCCGTAGGACTTTATAATGCTATGATTGCCCCTTTGTTGAATTATACGGTATCCGGTGTTATCTGGTATCAGGGTGAATCGAATGTGTCTCGCAGAAATGAGTATAAAGACCTGTTGACGGCGATGATTGCGGATTGGAGACAGCATTGGAACCGACCTGATATGCCTTTCTATGTGATTGAACTGGCGGATTTCCTCTCACCCGAAGATAAAGGAGGGCGTGCTGCCTGGGCAGAATTCAGGAAAGTGCAGGCAGAAGTAGCCAATACAAATAAAAATGTCACTCTAATTAAAAATGGTGATTTAGGAGAATGGAATGATATTCATCCATTGGATAAAAAGACGTTGGGACAACGTGTTTCCCAGGCGGTCTTTCAACAAAGAGTCAAATAAATTAAAAAAGAGATTAGTACCATGAAAACACAGACTCAAAAAGTGTCGATGGCCGAGAAAATCGGTTATAGCTTGGGTGATGGTTCGGCGAACCTGATTTTCCAGATGATGATGATGTTCCAACTCTTCTTCTATACAGATGTGTTTGGAATCAAAGCAACAGCAGCAGGTATGATATTGCTGGTCGCACGCATTTTCGATGCGTTTGTCGATCCGGTGGTAGGTATCCTGTCCGACAGAACCAATACCCGTTGGGGTAAATACCGTCCCTGGTTGTTGTGGACAGCTATTCCTTTTGCCGTATTCTTCATTCTGGCATTTACGACACCCGATTTAAGTGAGCGTGGGAAGATTATTTATGCAGGTATCACTTATACCTTATTAATGTCTATTTACTCCTTCAATAATACCCCGTATGCCTCTTTGGGCGGTGTGATGACAAGTGACATCAAAGAACGTACCAGTATCTCGTCCGTCCGTTTTGTGACAGCTACAATCGCCACTTTTGTTGTGCAGGGGCTTACTTTGCCGTTAGTCTCCAAGTTCGGGCAAGGAGACGATCAACGTGGATGGTTCCTGACGATTACCCTGTTTGCCATCATCGGAGTTGTTCTTTTAGTAATCACATTCTTCTCTGCCAAAGAGCGTATCACGCCTCCCGTAGGTCAGAAAACTTCCGTGAAACAGGATTTTAAAGATATCGTAAGCAGCCGTCCATGGAAAGCGATGTTTATCTTAACTCTCTTTTTGTTTACGACATTGGCTATGTGGGGCAGCAGTATGTCTTACTACTTTAATTATTTCGTAGATAAAACAGCCCTTTTTGACTTCTTGCAAAATTTTGGATTAGTACGGATAGAAGGAGAAACTTATGGAATGTGGCACACTTTCCTTGATGCTTTCGGACTGATTGCGCAGCCCGATCATAGTAATGTGTTTGCTGTAGGTTTCAGTTTGTTCAATATGATTGGTCAGGTTATCACTTTGGCGGGTGTAATATTGCTTTCCGGATTTCTTTCCAATATCTTTGGCAAGCGGAATGTATTTTTGATCTGCCTGGCACTGACAGCCTTTTTTACAGCCCTGTTTTTTGTGGTAGATTCGACAAACATAAGTACGATCTTTATTATTAACTGTTTGAAGAGTTTGGCATACGCACCTACTATTCCATTGCTTTGGGCGATGATGGGAGATGTTGCCGATCATTCAGAATGGGTGAACCATCGTCGTGCGACAGGATTTGTATTTGCAGGTGTAGTCTTTGCCCTGAAAGCCGGACTAGGTATAGGAGGAGCTATTTGCGGTGCGATTGTTGATTCGTTCGGTTTTGTGTCTAACACAGTACAGACAGAAAATGCTATTTTCGGTATCCGTTTGACATCCAGCATAATTCCTGCTATCACTTTCTTTGTAGGAGTAATTGCTTTGTTCTTTTATCCTATTTCTAAGAAGTTGAATGAGCATATTCAGGACGATTTGGCAAAACGCCGTCTGGAAAACAATTGATTAATAACTATAACTAATAGATAGACTATATGAAGACTTCGACAAGAACAACCGTAGTTTCTTTGTTGGCTGCTGTAGCCCTGATAACTAGTACTTCGGTAGCTTTTGCACAAGAAACAAAGACTTTGAAAGAAGCTTTGAAGGATAAATTCCTGATAGGAACAGCAGTGAATACACGACAAGCATCCGGTCGGGATAAGGCAGGAGTGCGCGTAATTCAGGAACAATTTAATGCTATTGTAGCAGAGAATTGTATGAAGAGTCAGGAAATGCATCCGAAGGAGAACCGTTATAATTTCACACAGGCAGATGAATTTGTTGCTTTTGGAGAGAAAAATCATTTGGCAATCACAGGACATACGTTGATTTGGCATTCGCAGCTTTCTCCCTGGTTCTGCGTGGATGAGAATGGCAAAAATGTGTCTCCGGAAGTATTGAAGAAACGGATGAAAGATCATATCACCACTATTGTGAAGCGTTACAAAGGCCGTATTAAAGGTTGGGATGTGGTGAATGAAGCGATTGAAGATAATGGAGCATATCGTAAGACTAAGTTTTATGAAATTCTAGGTGAAGAATATATCCCATTGGCTTTTCAATATGCGCACGAGGCCGATCCGGATGCAGAGCTTTATTATAACGATTATTCAATGGCTCAACCGGGCAGAAGAGCTGCAGTTGTGAAGATGGTGAAAGACTTGAAGAAACGTGGTATCCGTATTGATGCGGTGGGGATGCAAGGACACATCGGCATGGACTATCCGAAAATCAGCGAGTTTGAAGAAAGTATGCTTGCCTTTGCCAAAGCGGGAGTGAAGGTAATGATAACAGAATTGGATCTGACTGTATTGCCATCACCCGACCCCAAGGTTGGTGCGGAAGTCTCGGCATCTTTTGAATATAAAAAAGAGATGAATCCTTATTCGGACGGATTACCGGAAGAAGTATCAAAAGCATGGACAGAGAGAATGAATGATTTCTTCCGTCTGTTCCTGAAACATCAGGATATCATAACAAGAGTTACTGTTTGGGGAGTAGCCGATCAGGATTCGTGGCGTAACGACTGGCCGATGAGAGGACGTACGGATTATCCATTGCTTTTCGACCGCAATCATCAGCCGAAACCGGTAGTTGATTTGATTATAAAAGAGGCTATGCAGAAATGATCATTTGGAGTTCACTTCACCACAGAGGACACGGAGGACACAGAGTTCTTCTCTCTCTCTTTCCGTAAGTAAAACAGAGCGATAAATATACGATTACGTGAGACTCTGTGTTACTCTATAGTGAATAAAAAGATTAAACCTCTGTGTCCTCCGTGTCCTCTGTGGTGAAATAGAAATTCCCATTTATAAAATTAATTTAGAACTGTTGCAATAAGAATAAAACCATGAAAACAGAAAAAAGATATTTAGTTCCCGGTGATTATATGGCTGATCCTGCCGTACATGTGTTTGATGGCAAACTTTACATTTATCCCTCGCATGATTGGGAGAGTGGTATTGCCGAAAATGATAATGGAGATCATTTCAATATGAAAGATTACCATGTGTATTCTATGGATGATGTAATGAATGGAAAGATTACTGACCACGGGGTTGTACTTTCTACAGGAGATATTCCTTGGGCGGGCCGTCAGCTTTGGGACTGTGATGTTGCTTTTAAAGACGGCAAATACTATATGTATTTTCCATTGAAAGACCAAAACGACATATTCCGTATCGGAGTAGCTGTGAGCGATAAACCATACGGACCTTTTGTTCCGGAAGCAAACCCGATGAAAGGAAGTTATAGCATTGATCCGGCTGTTTGGAATGATGGAGATGGTAATTATTATATGTATTTTGGCGGACTTTGGGGTGGACAGCTTCAACGTTACCGGAATAATAAAGCATTGGAATCAGCCATTTTACCCGAAGGAGAGGAAGAGGCCTTGCCATCCCGTGTCGTTCGTTTGAGTGATGATATGATGGAGTTTGCGGAAGAACCGCGTCCGTTAGTCATTCTGGATGAAAACGGTAAACCTCTGACAGCAGGAGATACAGAACGTCGTTTCTTCGAAGCTTCCTGGGTACATAAGTATAATGGGAAATATTATTTCTCTTACTCTACAGGCGATACCCATCTACTTTGTTACGCGATAGGTGACAACCCATACGGACCATTTACTTATCAGGGAGTTATCCTGACTCCGGTAGTGGGATGGACTACTCATCATGCTATTGTTGAGTTCAAAGGAAAATGGTATCTGTTCCATCACGATTGCGTACCTTCCGAAGGGAAAACCTGGCTTCGTAGCTTAAAAGTCTGTGAACTGCAATACGATGCTGATGGAAAAATCATCACGATTGAAGGACTGGATGAATAGTCGACAAATGATAATTTTGCGGAGTGCCCTGAAAGGGCTTAATTATATAGCGTAGGGCAACGCCCTACGAAAAAACGACAATCTGAATTTGCGCCCTGAAAGGGCATAATTTTGTATACGGTTCCGCCCTTTCAGGGCTTGTGGCTGGTGTGTCTTTTTCGTAGGGCGTTGCCCTACGCTATGTAATTAAACCCTTTCAGGGCACCCCAATAAATATATAATTGTAAGGCTTTCAGCCTAACTGCTAAATTCCCATTTATGAAACGAATTTTGAACTATTACTTATGAGGATTATATCTATATTGACATTTGTCCTGTTTTTCAGTCTTTTCTCTGTTTATGCAGAAGATGGGAGTGCTTTGTGGCTTCGTTATTCAACGGGAGCAAAAGCAATAATAATGAATAAGAAACAGTCTCCCACATTAAATATCGCCGTTTCCGAATTGCGGAACTTCTGGCAGGGAGGAATCCCCATAACGCTGGAAATACAGAAGAATAAGGAACTGCGTGCATTAGGAAATGACGGGTACATCATCCGCGCTTCTAAAGACGGTAACCATCTGACAATCACTTCTTCCGGTGAGCAAGGAATACTTTACGGAACTTATCATCTGCTTCGTCTGCAAGCCACCGGGCAATTATCCGAATCAACATTGAAGTCTTTAAATGTCTCCGAAAAACCGGATTACCGGATTCGCGTCTTGAATCATTGGGACAATCTAGACGGTACAATCGAACGTGGCTATGCCGGACATTCGCTTTGGAAATGGGACGAACTCCCGTCGGTTGTTTCTCCCCGTTATGAAGCTTATGCACGCGCCAATGCTTCCATCGGTATCAATGCTACTGTGATAAACAATGTCAATGCAAGTCCTAAGATACTATCTGATGATTATTTGCAGAAAGTCAAAGTTCTGGCAGACATCTTTCGTCCTTATGGTTTGAAAATATATCTTTCAATTAACTTTTCTTCCCCGGCAGCTTTAGGTGGTTTATCCACCTCCGATCCGTTGGATAAAGAGGTGATTGCCTGGTGGAAGAAAAAAGCCAAAGATATCTATTCGTTGATACCCGATTTCGGAGGCTTTTTGGTGAAAGCAAACTCCGAAGGACAACCCGGACCGTGTGACTACGGGCGTACTCATGCCGAAGGGGCGAACATGCTTGCCGATGTATTGAAACCTTATTGCGGCATCGTCATGTGGCGTGCTTTCGTTTACTCGCCCACGGACAGCGACCGGGCCAAGCAAGCCTATCTTGAATTTGAACCTTTGGACGGAAAGTTCCGCGACAATGTGATTGTACAGATAAAGAACGGCCCGATTGATTTCCAGCCCCGCGAACCGTTCAGCCCGTTATTCGGAGCCATGAAGAAAACACCCGTGATGCCGGAATTTCAGATAACACAGGAATATCTGGGATTCTCCAACCACCTCGTTTTTCTCGCTCCCATGTGGAAAGAATGTCTGGACAGCGACACTTACGTACAAGGCGCAGGCTCTACCATCGCCCGTGTGACGGACGGCTCCTTGTTCCCCCATTCATTGACGGCTATTGCCGGTGTCACCAATATCGGTGATGACATCAATTGGTGCGGACATCCTTTTGCCCAAGCCAACTGGTATGCTTTCGGTCGTTTGGCATGGAAACATTCACTTTCTTCCGAGCAGATCGGTGAAGAATGGTTGAGGCAAACTTTTCTTCCGCTTGCCTTACAGCCGTACAACGATTCCGTCAATGAAATATCTTCCAAAGAGAGACAACAACTTCACTCTCAACTCTCCCTTCTCAACTCTCAACTTCTCCAAGAGTCGAGGGAAGCAGTAGTAGATTATATGATGCCGTTAGGACTGCATCACATCTTTGCATGGGGACATCATTACGGGCCCGAGCCTTGGTGTGATATTCCCGGTGCCCGTCCCGACTGGATGCCTTCTTATTACCATAGGGCAGATGACGGCGGTATCGGATTCGACCGCAGCAGCAAAGGGAGCAATGCGACCGCACAATATCACTCTCCTTTATGCGAACAACTGGATAATGTAGATACCTGTCCCGAAAATCTGCTTCTTTGGTTCCACCATGTTCCCTGGAATCATCGGATGAAGAGCGGGCGTACACTTTGGGCGGAGTTGTGCTATGCTTATGACCGTGGGGTGCAAGAAACCAGAAACTTCCAGAAGTTATGGGCGCCTATGGAGAAATACATCGACCCGGAACGATTCCGTGACATACAGCACCGGTTGAAGATTCAGACACGTGACGCGGTGTGGTGGAAAGATGCCTGCTTGCTCTATTTCCAGCAATTCAGCAAGCAGCCGATACCTTATGAACTGGAACGTCCGGTGCATGAATTGAAAGATATGATGGAATACAAACTGAATATCACTAATTTTGAATGTCCGCCTTACGGATTTACTAAATAGACAAGAAAAGTGCTTATTCTGTGATAAAATTGTTACCTTTGCGGTCAAAAATAAAACAGAATATAAAAATATGAGCCAAAATACATTCTGCATGGCGGGGGGCGTAGCACGCAACCCGCTTGTGCGTTTAGCCAAACCTATCACGGCAACTATCGGAGCGAACGAACATATAGCCATTGTAGGTCCCAATGGGGGTGGCAAGAGCCTTTTTGTAGATACATTAATCGGAAAATATCCGCTACGTGAAGGAACACTCCAGTATGACTTTTCCCCTTCCGCTACTCAAACTGTTTATGATAATGTGAAATATATCGCGTTCCGTGATACTTATGGAGCGGCAGATGCCAATTATTACTACCAACAGCGTTGGAATGCGCACGACCAGGATGAAACGCCGGACGTCCGCGAAATGTTGGGAGAGATTAAAGACGAACAACTGAAAAATGAACTGTTCGAGCTCTTCCGCATCGAACCTCTTCTTGATAAAAAGATAATCCTTCTTTCAAGTGGTGAACTGCGTAAATTCCAGCTCACAAAGACACTGTTGACAGCCCCCCGCGTTCTGATAATGGATAATCCGTTTATCGGACTGGATGCGCCTACCCGCGAATTGTTATTCTCTTTGCTTGAACGTCTGACAAAAATGTCTTCCGTCCAGATTATTCTGGTACTTTCCATGATGGATGATATACCTTCCTTTATCACTCATGTTATCCCTGTTGATAAAATGGAAGTGTTTTCCAAGATGGAACGCGAAGCCTACCTGACTGCTTTCCGCAACAGAGACGCAGCTACTTCTTTCGATGAATTGCAGAAACGGATTATTGATTTGCCTTATGACGGCAACAACTATGACTCGGACGAAGTGGTGAAACTGAATAAGGTAAGTATCCGCTATGGCGACCGCACTATTCTGAACGAACTGGACTGGACAGTGCATCGTGGGGAGAAATGGGCGTTGAGCGGGGAGAATGGTGCAGGAAAGTCTACATTATTGAGTTTGGTTTGTGCGGATAATCCACAATCATACGCTTGCGACATCAGCCTTTTCGGACGCAAACGGGGAACTGGAGAAAGTATTTGGGAAATCAAGAAACACATCGGATATGTAAGTCCCGAGATGCATCGTGCTTATCTCAAAAACTTGCCGGCTATTGAAATCGTAGCCAGCGGACTGCACGACAGTATCGGACTGTACAAACGCCCCCAACCGGAGCAGATGGCTGTATGTGAGTGGTGGATGGATATATTCGGCATTGCCGATTTGAAAGACAAACCTTTCTTGCAGCTTTCCAGTGGGGAGCAACGTCTGGCTCTGTTGGCACGTGCTTTCGTCAAAGATCCTGAATTACTGATTTTGGACGAACCGCTTCATGGATTGGATACTTACAATCGTCGTCGGGTTAAAAAGGTGATCGAAGCCTTCTGCAAACGTAAAGATAAGACGATGATTATGGTAACACATTATGAATCAGAACTTCCGGATACGATTACAAACCGCATCTTCTTGAAAAGAAATGATACGTTAATATATTAGAATATGATTTCTAATATTTTTTAATGAATTGATTGCTTTTTGTGTTATTTGGCTATCTTTGTGCTTAATTAAATGCAAAAAGTAACCACAAAGATATGAATAGTAGCCAAAATGCCATAGCTGTATTGTATAGGAAATATTGGCAAAAGCTCTATATTCATGCATATAATCTGCTGAATGACGGAGAAAGCGCAAAGGATGTATTGAGTGATGTGTTTTGCTCAGTACTTGAAAACAGCGAGCAGTTTGAAGGGAAGACTGATTTGCTGCCTTTATTTTATGTCATGGTGAAAAACCGTTGCATTGACCACATACGTCATCAGAATGTAGTGAACCGGAATGCGGAAAGATACTTGGAAGAACTTTATAGCGGTTGGACTGCCAAAGAGTATCGGGACTACGAAGATAAAATAGACCGGATGCAGGAGAGTATCCGCCAGATGGCGCCGCAAATGCGCATAGTAGTGGAAGAGTTTTTTCTGAATGAAAAGAAATGTGCGGAAATTAGTGAAATATTAAATATCAGTGATAATACAGTCAGAACCCATATTGCCCGGGCTTTAAAAATACTCCGTAAACGATTGAGTGTCTTTTTACTTATTACAGTTTAATGTTGAATCCTGCTCTTCACTTGTTTTACACTTTAGCTGAATGGCTATAAATCAGATGTTTATGGTGAATGGAAGTAGGAAAAACAAAGTAAATAACCCTTCACACCCTTCACGCACTTATATGGATTTGTTGGGCATATATGTCTGACGTGTTGGATCTATATGTCTAGCATATTGGATCTATATGTCCAATACGCACGGCATATATCTCCTGTAAACAAGATATTAATACCTGATAATTTAAGAGTTAATACCTTATAGCTCAAGAGTTAATACTTGATAACTCAAAAGTTAATACCCAACGGGTCATTTGCTATAAGCTAATTTGTTTTAGCTTATAGCATATTCTTTTTTGCTTATAGCATATTTACTTTAGCTCATAGCATATGAAAAAAGAGGTGAAGGATGTGAAGGGTTGTTTGCTTTGTTTTTCTGCTTCCCTTCACCATAAATGTCTGATTTATAGTTGTTCATCTCAATGGTGAAACCTGTGAACCGTTGGAATAGTGCATTTGTGTGTTATCGTCATTGGTATACAGGCTTCATCTTTTGTTCTTCTGAATTTCCATCAAGAAAAAAAATCTCTCATAGGTGTCATTAATTTCGGTTGGCTCTACGTATTAAGATAAACAGTTGATTATTATGATGGAAAATCCAGACCAGAATTCAGATTATGCATTGCGTGCGATACAGGAACCGCGACTAAGGGAGACGGAAGAGTTCAACCAGTGGATTAGCGTACCTGAAAACAAGGAACTATTTCTCGACCTGATGGCTTGCAAGGAAGCTGTGATGCGTGAAAGCTTGGATAGGAGACGCAAGGCAAAAACGAAAACACGTATTTGGGTAACGGCTTCTGCTGTGGCTGCCGTTTTGGTTTTGACCTTTCTTATACCTTCTTTACTTCCTTCTTTCTTTATAAAAAAAGAGGAACCGGTGCGATTCTTTGCCGCAACTGTCAGTGGAGAACATGTGATGCTGCAAATGGACGGTCATCATGAACAACAACTGTTGGAAGACAGTGTGATGGACATCAAAGAATGGAAAACATTGACGCCGGATACCACCTGCTGCCAAACGTTGACTACACCACGTGGAAAAAGTTTCCTATTGGTACTGTCCGACGGGACTAAAGTGTGGATAAATGCTGAAAGTAGCCTGCGCTATCCTGTCGCATTCAACGGGAAGGAACGACGGGTAGAGTTGAAAGGTGAAGCCTGCTTTGAAGTGGCAAAGGATGAAAAATGTCCCTTTATCGTAAGTGCGGACGGCATGGATACCCATGTACTGGGTACTAAATTCAATGTACGTTCATACACAACAGAAGACCGCCACGTGACATTGGTGCAGGGAAAAGTGCAAGTGACCAACACGAACAGCCTTTCATCCGTAGTACTTCAACCCGGACAGGACTTGACTTATACGGAAACCGGAGAAGAGAAAATATCGCGTGTCAACATAGCTACCTATACGGCATGGACAGAAGGAATGTTCTATTTTGAAGATTCGTCACTGGAAGAAATTATGAGTTCTCTGGGCAGATGGTACAACGTGAACGTTGACTTTGAACGGGTGGAACTATACAATATCCGCCTGAACTTTTGGGCGAACCGCAACGCTCATTTGGACGAGGCGGTGGAACTTCTGAATAAACTGGAAAAAGTACGTGTAGAATATCAGGACGGGACTATTACAATTAAACATATATAACTTTACAAATACAACTCTTATGAAAAAGCAACAAATTACATTGTCTCGCAAAAAGGCAATGAGAAAGGTCGTATGGATGAAAGCCGCCTTCTTATTGCTGATGTTTGTAATTGCCCTGCATGGACGGGCACAAAATACGGACAGCAAATTGATTTCTTTGGAACTAAAGGAAGCGCCATTGGGAGAGGCTTTGAAGCAGTTTAGCAATGTGTCCGGTTATAAGGTGAATTTTCCTAGTGAAGATGTCGGAGCGTACCGGGTAAGCGTAAGCATACATCAGTTGGCACCTTTGGCGGCACTCCAGAAAATACTGGAAGGGAAACCTTTTGAATATGAGGTGAAACAACATTTTATCACTGTCCGTAAAGTGAAGCCTGCATCGACTACTCGTAAAGTCAGGAACATCGAAGGGCAGGTAGTGGATGAAAAAGGGGATCCGCTGCCGGGTGCGAATATCCGGGGAATCGACAGCCCGTTTGGAGCTATTTCCGATATCAAAGGAAATTTCACTTGTAAAGTGATGGAGGAAACCCATACACTGGAAGTTTCTTTTGTCGGTATGCAAACTGAAAAGGTATCTATTAAAGGGCGTACTCATGTCAATGTGGTTATGCATGAAGATAAACAGCAATTGGGAGATGTTGTAGTGACGGGTTATCAGCGTATCAGCCGTGAACGTTCTACTGCCTCTTTCGGCTTTATAGATTCCGAACAACTGACAAGGCAGATGCACACTGACCTGACTTCATCTCTGGAAGGACAAATAGCCGGCCTGCGTATGGATATCAATCCGAATAACGGGGATATGAGCCCCATTCTTCGTGGTATAGGTACATTCTCGAAGGAAGTAGGCTCACATCCGCTAATCGTAGTGGATGATATGCCGACTGACTTGACCCTGAGTGAGATAAATCCCTATAATGTAGAGAGTATTACTGTCTTGAAGGATGCGGCGGCAGCCAGTATTTATGGTGCTTTGGCTGCAAACGGCATTATTGTGGTAGTTACCAAACAGGCTAAAGAAGAGGGTGCGCATGTGAATATCAATGCTGATTGGTTCATCACCAGCAAACCGAATTTCAATAGTTTGAACCTGGCTTCTACAAGCGACATTATTGATTATCAAACAGCTGTGTTTGATGCGAATGTAGCCGAATCAGGCAGTGCGTCCGGTTTTTTGTCCAGCTATAAGGCAGGCTACTATAATCCGTTGTTCCAACTTTATCTGGATCGGGAGAATGGTACACTAAGTAATAATGAAGTCGAAGCTACATTGAATCAGTGGCGTAATAATGACTATTATAAAGAATATCGTGACAATGCCTGGCGCACGGCTGTAACTCAGCGTTATAATGTGTCCGTATCGCAGAAAGTCGGAAAAAACAATCACTTCCTTTCGTTCAATTATGAAAATGACAAGGGGCGTACGATAAATGATAAAAGGAATAAATTCTCCTTGTATTATAAGTCGAACTATGCCATAACCAGTTGGTTGAATGTGAATGCCGGGGTGGACGCCCGTCTGGGAAGTAGCGATACACCGAATACCCTGTTTACCAGTTACACTATGCAACAACGTTATGAAAGAATAATGGATGCCGATGGTAACCGTTATAATTCTCCTTATGTGAATGTAAGCGGATATTCGGGTGGAGCTTACAATGGCAGTGTCGTGAGCAAGGCGGAAGGTGTTTCACCTTATAAAACATTTGGTTTCAATGTGCTTGACGCATTGGGTGAAGGCGGTACCAAATCACGCAATGTCAGCATCCGCCCGTTTGTCAGTTTGCAGGCACGATTCCTGAAGATGTTTAAATATAACTTCATGTATCAGTATGAATGGAATCATAGCAAGAGTGAAGTGTTTGATGCGGAGGACTCCTATTTGATGCGTATGACGTACAATTCTATGATTGATACGAATGGAAATTCGGCAATGCCGAAAGGCGGACGGTTCTTTCAAAATGAGTTGAGCAGTAACCGTTATACTGTACGTAATCAGATAGACTTTGACAAAAGTTGGAAGAACCATGCAGTAACCGCCATTGCCGGACTTGAATTTAGGGAAAATAAGATTCCGAAACCTACCCGGCAATTAATGTATGGATACGATCCTCAGACACTGACTTCTGACATTATAGATTGGCAGGCATACCGTGACGGTGTAGGAACCAGTGCACTTTCCGGCAATACGATTACTTTGAGTAGCCTGTCGCCTACGTTGCAAGAATCACGCCATCGTTATGCATCTTTTTATGCCAATGCAAGCTATTCTTATCTGTCCCGTTATAATGTATCCGGAAGTATCCGCTGGGATCAGGCGGACTTGTTCGGACTTGATATCCGTAACCAGCGTCATCCCTTGTGGTCTGTCGGTGCGTCCTGGATTATGTCGGAAGAGCCATTTATGAAAGATATTGTTTGGCTCGACTTCCTGAAAGCACGTATGACCTATGGTATCAACGGTAATGTGGATCAGAGTTCGACTACCTATTTTGTAGTAAAGCAGAAGACCCAGAGCAATCCGATCAAGACGACTTACCTGACTTATGATGATGATGATCTTCCGAACCCGAAACTCCGTTGGGAGAAAACAGCCACTTATAATGTGGGACTGGATTTCCGTCTTTTTAATAATTTAGTCAATGGTAGCTTGGAGTATTACAACCGCCACTCATCTGATTTGCTTGTACGCCGCTACATGGATCCTACATTGGGAGCTAAATCACGTGTAGTGAACAACGGTGAGATGCGTAACCGGGGTATCGAATTTTCTCTTACTGCCAATCTCATCAGGAAGAAGGACTGGAACTTTGCCGTTGATTTCAACTTTGCCCATAACAAGAACAAGATGTTAAAGGTGGATCATAGTGATTCGGACACTTCGACAAGTTTCATTATGAGCCCGCAGAACTACTTTATGGAAGGAACCAGTTATAATACGCTTTGGGCTTACCGTATCGACCGCATTGAAAATGGATATCCGGTAGCGGTGGACAAAGATGGGAATGACCTGGTGACGTTCAACGAGGATGGTACGGTTGCCAATATTACTACCGGATCGTCACTGAAAGGTACTGAGAATCTTGTAAATCTTGGCTCGCTGACTCCGAAATTCAATGGAGCAGTGTCCTTGAGACTTAGCTACAAGGGAATTGCCTTGAATGCTTTCTTTGTGTATGCAGGCGGTAACAAACTGCGTAATAGTGTGGTAAGTATGAGTGACCAGGTGGGAAGCCAGACGTTGAAAGACATAACCAACCGTTGGAGTGCGGATGCGCCGGATGCAAATGTACGTATGTATATTGATATGCCCACAAAGGTTAAAACTTACGCAAGTACTTTCCAGGATTGGTGGCAATATGGTGATATCAATGTGAAAGATGCTGGTTATGTGAAATTGCGTAGCTTGAGTCTGGGGTATAGTTTGCCGTCTGGTATCTGCCGTCAAATCCGGCTTAATTCATTGAATTTGAAGTTGCAAGTGAACAACCTGTTTACTTGGTGTAAGGCAGGAAGCGACATTGACCCGGAAAGCTACGGATTGAACAGCGGCACACGCGGCATGGCTTCACCCAAGACTTATTCTATCGGATTATCAACAAGTTTCTAATTTATTAAAAAGAATATAGGATATGCGTAAATTGCTTTATATATTGTCGGTTCTGCTTATCTTGGGATTTGCAGCTTGCGAGAATTACGTGGATATTACCCCTACAGGAAAGAAGACTGTGGACTCTACCGAGACTTATTATGAATTGGTGGCTTTGCCGAACCGGAGTTATTATCCGTCGTCTTTTGCTTTGTTGAGTGATAATGTCTGGTCAAAAGAATCGAATATTATCGGCAAGGAATATCTTTCCTCTGATGGAATCAATATGACTTTTAATGAGGATGCCGATCGTAAAGAATTAAGTGATAATAATCTGTATGCCAACTGTTATCAATATATCTTACGCTCTAACATCGTGATTTCATTGGTAGATCATAGTACAGGTGACAAGGATGTGAAGGAACTGGCTAAAGCGGAAGCAAAAATCATGCGTGCGTGGGATCATTTTATTCTGGTGAATACATTCGCTAAAGCCTACAATCCGGAGACAGCAGCCACTGACGGTGGTATTGCTATTGTCAGCGAATATGACTTGGAAGCGACTCCTACCAAAGCTACTGTTGCCCAAGTCTATGACTTTATCATCAAGGATATCGAGGATGCGTTACCTTATCTGCAGGAAGAACCGGTGAATGTATATCATCCGTCGAAAGCATTCGGCTATGCATTGGCGGCACGCGTTTACTTGTTCCACCGTGACTGGAAAAAGGCTAAGGATGCGGCGGAGGAATCTTTGAAACGGAACAATGCCTTGATAGATTATATAGCTTTGGATGCCGTAGGGGGGCCGACTAAGGTTTCAACTTATGCCAAAGGTGGCAATCCGGAAGTGTTGAATTATGCTTATATGGGTAGCACTTCGGACAATCCTGCTTATACCTATGGCATGATTAGTCCGGAACTGGTACAGCTTTTCGGAGATAATGACGAGCGTTTGAACCTGTTCTTCAAAACGACCGGTAATCTTGAGTATTATTTTGACGAGGGTTCTGGAGCTGCTTTATGGAACACTGCCCTTACCTATTCTAAGTTTCAATACATGGCTGTAGGTATGCGTACAGCCGAAGTTTATTTGATTTTGGCAGAGGCGATGGCACGTTTGAACGATTTGTCCGGATCCGTTGAAGTGTTGAATCAGTTACGTGAAAAACGAATCAAAGGAAGTGAAGCTGTGCTTCCGGAACCGGCTACACAGCGTGAGATGATGCAGGAAATCATTAACGAGCGTCGTAAAGAGTTGCTCTTCGGATTCAGCCGTTTCTGGGATTTGAAACGGTTCAATACGGAAGCCGACTATGCAAAGACGATTACCCGTACTTTTCCGCTGGTAACTACGACCGTAGAACAGAAAATATATACATTGAAACCGGATTCACGTTTGTACATTATCCCGTTCCCGGTAGCTGCCCGTGAGAAGAATCCCAATTTGACACTAAATACTAACGAATAAAATAGATAGAAAAGCGATGCGAAAAATTTTAATGATGGCGGCATACATACTCCTTACACTGCAATGTGTTGGAGTGTATGCCGGTGGTAAACTTCCGCTGGAGTATGGAACCAAAAATCTGGTAGTTCATGAAGATACGGTC
Organism: Bacteroides sp. MSK.20.12; assembly: GCF_019052435.1. Lineage (NCBI taxonomy): Bacteria > Pseudomonadati > Bacteroidota > Bacteroidia > Bacteroidales > Bacteroidaceae > Bacteroides > Bacteroides sp. MSK.20.12. The sequence continues at coordinate 21,787 of NZ_JAHQVH010000035.1, forward strand.
AAAAAAGACACTGTCAAGAAGGCTACCGCTTACGAGAAACTGTTGAAAGATGGAGGAAGTGAATGTGAGGGTATGTTTACGATCCGTCACATCAAAGATGACTGGTATTTTGAAGTACCGGATTCTTTATTGGGACGATTGTTATTGGTTGTTACCCGCTTTAAAGCTGTTCCGCAAGGATTTAAAATGCTTAGTGGAGAAGAAGTGAATCGAAGTGTGGTCTATTGGGAACAACATAATGATAAAACTCTCTTCTTACGTGAATATGTGCAGTCGCAGTTTGCTCGCCCGGGTGATAAGATAGCAGAGGCGTTGAAGCAGTCTACTGTAGATCCGGTTATCGGTAAGTTTGATGTTATCGGTAGAAATCCGGAGACCCGGGCACAGCTTGTCAACGTCTCCAAGTTCCTTTTAAGTGATAACAAGACCTGTGGCTTTACATCAAGTGACCGTTCTATTCTTGGTATTGGTTCTTTAGTTCAGGATCGTACATTTATGGATACTATAAAGACCTATCCTATTAATGTGGAAGTAGTAACTTTGCGTACTTACAACATAACTTCCGGCAAACTGCCGGCTGCGGCAACAGGATCAGTGACTGTGAAACTGAATACCAGTATGGTAATGTTGCCTAAAGAGCCGATGCAGCCGAGACTGGCAGATGAACGGGTCGGCTTTTTTCAGAATCCGGTGACAGAATTCTCTGATGAACAGCAAGTCACATCGCGTGGAGCTATCATTCAGCGTTATCGGTTGGAACCGAAAGACCCGGAACGTTATCGTCGAGGGCAACTCACTGAACCGAAACGCCCTATTGTATACTATATAGACCCGGTGACACCCAAGAAATGGATCCCTTATCTTAAAGCCGGTGTGAACGATTGGAATGTTGCTTTTGAAGCAGCCGGATTTAAAAATGCCATTATTGCCAAAGAGTGGCCGGACGATCCCACAATGAGCTTGGATGATGCACGTTATAGTGTATTGCGTTATTTGCCTTCGGAAACAGAGAATGCCTACGGACCGCGTATTGTAGATCCGCGTAGCGGAGAAATAATGGAAAGTCATATCTGTTGGTATCATAACGTGATGAACCTACTTAAGAAATGGTATATGGTGCAGTGCGGACCTTTGGATAAACGTGCGCAATCAATGACCTTTGATGACAAATTAATGGGAACTCTGATTCAGTTTGTCTCCTCGCATGAAGTAGGACACACACTCGGTTTGCGTCACAATATGGCTGCCAGTTCAGCTACTCCGGTAGAGAAGTTACGTGATAAAGCCTGGGTGGAAGCGAACGGTCACACGGTATCAATCATGGACTATGCACGATTCAATTATGTGGCACAGCCTGAAGACCGGATTTCAGAAAAAGGACTTTTCCCTCGCATTGGCGATTATGATAAATGGGCTATAAAATGGGGATATCAATATCGTCCGGAATTTAAAGACCCCTTTAAAGAGAAAGCGGCATTACGCGCCGAAGTTACCAAGAAACTGAAAGGAGACCATCGTTTATTGTTTATCGGTGATGAAGGAAAAGGCTCTGACCCGCGCAGCCAAAGCGAAGATTTGGGCGACAATAATATGAAGGCTAATGAATATGGTATCAAGAATCTGAAAAGAGTGATGGAGAACATTCTGACTTGGACGGCGCAACCTGACGGTCAGTATGACGATTTGAATACTATCTATAATTCAGTTCGCGTCCAATATCTGAAGTATACGCTGCAAGTACAGAAAAATCTGGGAGGCCGTTATACCAAAAATGTGCCGGATAGCAAAGGGCGTGATTATGTGCCGCGTAGTATACAAAAAGAGGTTGTTGAATGGTTGGGACGTAACTTGTTCGTAGCTCCCCTCTGGCTCTATCCGAACGAAGTGGTAAGTCGTGTAGGCCTGAAAGCGGTAGATGAAATTAGCGACCGTCAGAGTTCTGCGTTAGCTTTGTTGCTTGCGCCGGGAATGCTTCACAATATCTATTCAACTTCCTTCAGCGTACCCGAACCGTATTCACTGGACGAGTATTTGAATGACGTATTTGTCGCTGTATGGAAACCGTTGAACGATCCTAATGAGTTGGAGAACAATTTCCGTCGTCAAACACACCGGACTTATCTGTCGTTTGTAGAGCGTGTGATTAAACCTAATGAGAAAGATAATACAAGTTTGAATATGACAGTCACCCGTTCTGATATTCAACTCTTTATGGAGAAACATCTGGACAAGATTGAAGAGCATGTGAAGGAACAGTTGGCGACTTGTAAAGAAGGAGATATGAACTATCGCCACTATTCATCTTTGCTGCGGAACATCAAAAAAACGAAAGAAACCTATTATGGAAAAGATGCTGATGTGTAGACTTCAACAGTGGAACTTTTTAAAAAGAACAGAAAAGTAGAACAGATTTTCTTGTATATATAAACTCTCTCTTTTTTACTTTAACAGACTTACTCTTCTCTAACGATAACCTTGCTTTGATGAATCATCATCCATAATGCAAGCTTAGAATTAGAGGAGGGTATTTTTTATGTCCCTGATTACTGCATCCCGCTTCTTTGCAGAAAGAATCATTATTTCTAGGTATTGATAACTATTTATTTTCTAGTGAACTTTGTGAAGAAACAATCTGTTGTATATATAAAAAGAAGAAAGGAGAATTTTAGAAATGAAAAAGATAGTATTACTTCGTCACGGAGAGAGTGCATGGAATAAAGAAAACCGCTTCACGGGCTGGACAGATGTCGATCTGACAGAAAAGGGAGTTGTCGAAGCTGAAAAAGCCGGAGAGACATTGAAAGAATATGGTTTCAATTTCGATAAGGCTTATACTTCCTATTTGAAGCGTGCGGTGAAAACCTTGAACTGTGTTCTCGATAAGATGAATCTGGACTGGATACCTGTAGAGAAAAACTGGCGCCTGAATGAAAAGCATTATGGTGAATTGCAGGGATTGAATAAAGCCGAGACTGCCGAGAAATATGGAGAAGAACAAGTGCTCGTGTGGCGTCGTAGCTATGATATAGCTCCCAATCCGCTTTCGGAGAGTGATTTGAGAAACCCGCGTTTTGATTACCGTTATCATGAAGTGCCCGACGCCGAGTTACCTCGTACCGAATCATTGAAAGATACCATTGAACGTATCATGCCTTACTGGGAAAGTGATATATTCCCCAGTCTGAAAACGGCCCATACTTTATTGGTTGTGGCTCATGGTAATAGTCTGCGGGGTATTATAAAACATTTGAAAAATATCTCCGATGAAGATATCATAAAACTGAATCTGCCTACTGCCGTACCTTACGTTTTTGAGTTTGATGAAAACCTGGACGTGGTCAACGACTATTTCTTGGGAAACCCGGAAGAGATCAAAAAACTGATGGAAGCAGTAGCCAATCAGGGAAAGAAAAAATAGAAAAGTTACACATTAAAAAATGAAGTTATGAGTAAAGTAGTAGAATTATTAAGAGATAAGGCCTGTTATTATCTGGACCACACTTGCGAAACCATTGATAAATCACTGATTCACGTTCCGTCTCCCGATACAATAGATAAAGTATGGATTGATTCGGACCGGAACATCAGAGTATTGAACAGTCTGCAAACGCTGTTGGGACATGGCCGCCTGGCAAATACCGGTTATGTATCCATACTTCCTGTCGATCAGGACATCGAACATACTGCCGGAGCATCATTTGCTCCCAATCCGATCTATTTCGATCCGGAGAATATCGTGAAACTGGCTATTGAAGGAGGTTGTAATGGAGTCGCTTCTACCTTTGGTATCCTTGGTTCCGTAGCTCGTAAATATGCCCATAAAATACCTTTCATCGTCAAGTTGAATCACAATGAACTACTTTCTTATCCCAACACTTTCGACCAAGTACTGTTTGGTACAGTCAAAGAGGCCTGGAATATGGGAGCAGTAGCGGTAGGGGCCACCATCTATTTCGGTTCGGAACAGAGCCGCCGTCAGCTCGTGGAGATTGCCGAAGCTTTTGAATATGCTCACGAACTGGGGATGGCAACCATTCTTTGGTGTTACCTGCGTAATAATGATTTCAAGAAAGGTGCTGTCGATTATCATGCGGCTGCCGATTTAACAGGACAGGCCGACCGTCTGGGAGTGACTATTAAAGCTGATATCGTAAAACAGAAACTTCCTACTAACAATGGTGGTTTCAAAGCCATCGGCTTCGGCAAGGTAGACGAACGTATGTATACTGAACTGGCTTCCGAACACCCGATTGACCTTTGCCGTTACCAGGTTGCCAATGGCTATATGGGACGCGTTGGTTTGATTAACTCCGGTGGAGAATCTCACGGAGAATCAGATTTGCGTGATGCTGTCATTACAGCCGTTGTCAACAAACGTGCCGGTGGTATGGGATTGATTAGCGGACGTAAAGCGTTCCAGAAACCAATGAACGAAGGGGTGGAATTATTGAATGCCATTCAGGATGTATATCTTGATTCGTCAATTACGATTGCTTAATCAGGGATGAATAAAAATAAATTCTTATCTTTGACTATTAGATCGTTAACCATTAAAAATTAAAAGTATGAAGTTTTTTATTGACACAGCTAATCTGGAGCAAATCCAGGAGGCTTATGACCTCGGAGTACTTGACGGAGTGACTACCAACCCTTCGCTGATGGCGAAAGAAGGTATCAAAGGAACGCAGAATCAGCGTGAGCATTATATTAAAATATGCGAGATCGTCAACGGAGATGTAAGTGCCGAAGTGATAGCAACCGATTATGAAGGAATGATTCGTGAAGGCGAAGAACTTGCCGCGCTCAATCCGCATATCGTAGTAAAAGTTCCCTGTATTGCCGATGGCATTAAAGCTATCAAGCATTTTACGGAAAAGGGAATCCGCACGAACTGTACATTAGTCTTTTCAGTAGGGCAGGCATTGCTGGCAGCTAAAGCCGGAGCTACGTATGTTTCACCTTTTGTCGGCCGTCTGGACGATATTTGTGAAGATGGAGTAAGGCTTGTGGGAGATATCGTACGTATGTATCGTACGTATGACTATAAAACACAGGTATTGGCTGCTTCCATCCGTAATACGAAACACATTATCGAATGTGTAGAAGTAGGAGCTGACGTTGCTACTTGCCCGTTGAGCGCTATTAAAGGATTGCTCAATCATCCGCTGACTGACTCGGGATTGAAGAAGTTCCTGGAAGACTATAAAAAAGTCAATGGTTGAGTAAGCAATGAAACTTGCAATATATTAAAATGTTAGGCACGAATTACACGGATTTCACGGTTTTAAAAATGGTAGTTATCATAAAACAACTATAAAAAAAACGTGAAACCAGTGTAATCCGTGCCTAAAAAATATTTATTTTCCGGGTAGCTTCTTATTGCTCTTTTTTCCTTTCCTGTTTCTGCTTTTCTTTGTATTGAGTCGGCGTTTCTCCAGTATATTGTTTGAAAGCCGTACTGAAATAGCGTGAAGTAGTAAAACCGACCTTCTCGGCAATTTCCGTGAACGACAGGTCCGTACTGGTGATTAACGTGATTGCTTTTTCCATCCGGAATTTATTAATGTAATCATTGGCTCCCATATCGGTTAGAGCTTTCAACTTATTGTAAAGGGAGGCTCTGCTCATACCTATCTCTTTGCAGATAAAAGTGACATCCAGATGGCTGCTATCCAAATGCTCCAGGATAATTTTATTCAGTTTCAACAGGAATGTTTCATCTGCCTGGCTAAAGGTGCTTTCTTCCGGCGCAGGGACTAACCCTGTATTCAAATATCTCTTCTTGATAGATTCGCGGTTCTTCAACCGGTTGCGAATGATTTCCATCAGCATTTCTATCTCAAAAGGTTTAGTCAGATAAGCATCCGCCCCGTTCTTGTAACCACTCAACTGGCTTTGTTTATCATCTCTTGCTGTCAGCAGAACGATAGGAATGTGACTGATCGTAATATCTTCCTTTATATTTTTGCATAGTTCATATCCATTCATTCTCGGCATCATCACGTCACTGACAATAATGTCCGGAACATGGCTTTTGGTCAGTTGAAGGGCTTCCACACCATCCGAAGCAATCACTATCCGTTTGAAATATTCTCCCAGTGACTTTTTCAGGAAGTCCGTCAAGTCCGGATTATCATCCACTACTAAAACACTGTAAGGAGTCGTGTCGAAATTATCTTCCTCCGGTTGTTGTTCTTTACTATCGTCACTCATCAATTCGTTCAAATATGCTTTCGGTTGGCAGATAATCTCTTCCGATTGTTGTCTTAAGGGCAGTTCAAAGAAGAATGTCGCACCGGCATCCTGATTATCTTGCGCACCAATGGAACCTCCGTGTAGTTCCACCAGAATCTTGGAATAAGACAATCCGATCCCTGTGCCGCTCTGTTCTCCTGTACCCTGATAGAAACGGGTGAAGAGTTTCTGTGTATTTACTTGTTTCAATCCGTTTCCCCGGTCAATGATGGAGATACGTACACGATTCTTTTCGGAAAGCAACTCCGACATAATTATTATTTCTGCATCCTGCGGACTGTGTTTCAAGGCATTGATAAGCAGATTGCTTAGAATAATCTCACACTTATCTTTATCAAAACTTACAGTATCGATATGTGGATCAAGCAGATAACGGATATGGACGTTCTTTGCTTCCCCTTCACTGATGAAATCTTGGGATACATGTTCAATCCATTGATTGAGAGCATACGGTTGTATCTGTAATTTGCTTTCGCCAACCTCCATCTTGCGTACATCGAGTACCATATTAATAAGGTTTTTCATTCGCTGCGCTTGACGGTAGATCGCTTTTATTGGCAAATACTGTGTATCTTCGGTAGAAAGGGATTTCAACATCCGGTTAAGTGGTGCGTATATTAACGTTAAAGGTGTACGCAACTCATGACTGATATTAATAAGAAAACGTACTTTTTCTTCATATACCTGTTGCTCATGTTCTTTCATTGCCCACTTTAACTTCTCTTCTTTACGTTTCCATGCTCTTCGGAAAGCTTCGATAATAGCGACAGCAATAAAAACGGCGCAACAAAGAATAAACCACCATGTCCGATACCAGGGAGGAAGGATGGTCAATTCCAGTACTTCCTGACTGGGAATCCAATTACCATCCTTGGCGGTACAGGACGCCATGATTTTATAACTTCCCGGAGGAAGTGAACGTATGGCCAGTTCGGGATTGTATGATTCGATTTGCTGGTCATTCAGCCCCTCTATTTGGTATCTGTACACTTTCTGTCGAAAAATATCTTTCTCTTTCGACATGATTCGAATAGTGATATTACTATTCCAGGGAGCAGAAATCCCTGTTGGATGATTCGTTAATTCGTTATTTACTGACTCTCCATTAATGATGACATCTGATAATTGGAGTTGGGGAAGTTCGGAAGTGGTTAATGGTATTTTGCTGTTAATATGCAGTAACCCTTTCACTCCACCCATGTAGACGTCTCCCCGCATACTTAATAGACGAGGTTTGGAAAGATATTCGTTTTGGATTACACCGTCTGATTCACCGAATAGAACGAATTTTTTCTCTTTGATGAGCCAGGCGAAAAGCATACTGTCGGCTCCTATCCATACTTTTCCTTGCTGGTCGCATGCGATCAATGTGATTTCACTAAATAGAGAGGTCGGGATTGGTGTCTGTATTTTGGTGGCAGGATTGTAGTGTACCAATCCGTAGTTGTTTCCAATCCAGAAATTTCCCTCTTCGTCTCGTGCAACAGAGTTGATCGTTGTATCTTTCCAACATCTGTATAGGGCTTTCAGCCGGTTGGTATGGTTGTCCAGTTCATATATGTGCTTCGTATCATTTAGATAAGTGATATTCTTATAATTGTCGATCGGTAAGAGAGCACCGATAATTTCCTGCTCTTCTTGTTCTATAACGGTACTGAAAGTACGTGTATTCAAATCATAGATATAGATATGTTCTCCAAGGAACAGAATATTGTGATGAGTGTTCCGAAGTAGATTTACAGCCTTGCCTCGATTGCACAAGAGTGCTGTCGTTTTAGCGTCAACAATGGTGAAAGGCTGTTTTTCTCCTGTTGCCGGGTTGAAAATAAATACTCCCTGTGAGAAAAGAGAAATTAATAATTTGCCGGGAGTAAACTGGCAGATAGAGGCTACTTTGTCTTCCCAGGTGGAAGGGTAATGGATAAATTTCTCTGTGAGTGGGTTAAAGCTGTTGATGCCTCCTCCGTCTGTACCGACCCAAATTTGGTCTTGGGATTCTTGGAAAAGACTTAGAACGGTATTGTTGCTTAGTCCGCGGTCGTTGCCGGGAGGTACATCTGTATACGTTTTCATGGAAACTTCCCGGATGCTGATTAGTCCGTTACGGATGCTACCTGCCCACATATTATTGTTGCAGTCGTTGTACAGACATAAAATAGAGTTAGCGGGGAGTGAGTAGTTGTCACTTCCGGGCATATGCTCCAACAGCGAAAAACGTCTTGTTTCCGGGTCGAGAATATTAATGCCTCCTCCGTCTGTTCCAATCCAGATTTCTCCTTCCCGTTCGGCGAGACTTAGTATGACATTGTTGCTTAAAGAGGAGTTGTGGGTAGTATATGTAGCCAGTAGTTTACCGTCGCGTGTCAGACAGTTCAGCCCTCCATTGTAGGGAGCTACCCAGATTCTTTTTTGTGAGTCTATGAGTACATTCATGATTTCTTTTCCGCAATCGAAAGGAGGACGTCGGCATTTTCCGGTATTCAGGTCGAGCAGGAGTAGTCCTTGCCACCGGCTGCAACAGAGTAATGTGTGTTTGTCCCATAGATTTAGTAGAGTCACATTATAATTGGGTTCTAAGTCAAATGTTTGTAGGAGGCGTAAAGAGGTATCCTGATAATTATAGAAAAAGATTTTATTTTTTGAACCGAATAACACTCCGTCATCAGTCAGGCAGGCGGAATAGGCGATGATATTATTTCCTGTCTCATCAGTCGGTATAAAAAAGTCATCGCTTTGCCTCTGATAACGTGTCACTCCTTTGTCTGTCAGAATCCAGATATTGTTTTGTTCGTCTTCTATCATCTGGTAGATTAAATTGTGAGGAATGGAATGAGGGTTATTTGCCTGATGAATATATTTTTTAAGTTCGTGTCCGTCATATCTCCCTAATCCGGAACGGGTTCCAATCCATACAAAACCTTGTTTGTCCGTTAAAATACATCTCACGGTGGAAGGAAGGCCATCTTTTAGGGAGATTTGCTTATAGTAATAATGACCGGCTTGAAGAGTGGAAACGCCGATAAACAGTGTGATAAATGCAATGCATAGTAGTAAAAAGGTTTTTGTTCTCATGAGATCAGGTCAGTTAAACTGAAACAAAGATAGTGTATTCGGATGAATATTAGTTAAATCCCCTCTCTTATTTTTTGGTTTTTATGCTTATCTTTGCTCGAAAATATACGACTATGATTACCGAAGAACTACAGAAACTTTATCAGTCATATACGGGCGTTCCCGCTGAAAACATAACAGAATTACCGTCTTCCGGTTCCAACCGCCGTTATTTTCGGTTGGCGGGTATAGAAACATTGATTGGAGTCTACGGGGCTTCTATTGATGAGAATGAAGCTTTTCTTTATATGGCAGGACACTTCCGCAAATGTGGACTGCCTGTTCCCGAAGTGCGCATTGCCTCGGAAGATAAAACCTATTATTTGCAGGAAGATTTGGGCGATACTCTGTTGTTCCATGCCATAGAGAAAGGACGTGCTACCAGTGTTTTTTCCGAAGAGGAAAAAGAGTTGCTTCGCAAAACGATCCGTCTGCTTCCTGCTATTCAATTTGCCGGGGCGGATGGATTTGATTTTTCCCGTTGTTATCCTCAACCGGAGTTCAACCAACGCTCCATTCTGTGGGATTTGAATTACTTCAAATATTGCTTCCTGAAAGCTACCGGTATGGAGTTTCAGGAAGACAAACTGGAAGATGATTTCCAGAAAATGAGCGATGTCCTGCTCCGCAGTTCTTCCGCTACTTTCATGTATCGTGATTTTCAAAGTCGTAATGTGATGATAAAAGACGGGGAACCGTGGTTTATCGACTTTCAGGGCGGACGCAAAGGCCCGTTCTATTATGACATAGCCTCTTTCCTGTGGCAAGCGAAAGCGAAATATCCTGATAGCCTCCGTAAAGAACTGCTGCAAGAATATATGGAAGCTCTTCGCAAATACCAACCGATTGACGAATCCTATTTTTATAGCCAGCTTCGCCACTTTGTCCTTTTCCGTACGCTGCAAGTGCTGGGAGCCTACGGTTTCCGTGGTTACTTTGAAAAGAAACCGCATTTTATCCAAAGCGTTCCTTATGCCATCGAAAACCTGCGTGAACTGTTGAAAGAAGAATATCCGGAATATCCGTATCTCTGTAACGTTTTGCGGGAGCTTACTGGACTGAAACAATTTACGGACGACCTGAAAAAGCGGCAGCTAACCGTCAAAGTAATGAGCTTTGCCTATAAGAAAGGAATTCCTGATGACTCTACCGGCAATGGAGGAGGTTATGTATTCGACTGCCGTGCCGTGAATAATCCCGGCAAGTATGAGCGTTACAAACCTTTCACCGGACTGGATGAACCTGTAATCACTTTCTTGGAAGAAGATGGCGAAATACTTCGTTTCCTCGATCATGTCTATGCTTTGGTAGATGCCTCCGTGAAACGTTATATGGAACGCGGATTCAGCAATTTGTCCGTCTGCTTCGGTTGCACCGGCGGACAGCATCGTTCTGTTTATTCTGCCCAGCACCTGGCAGAGCACCTGAATCAGAAGTTTGGTGTGAAAGTCGAACTGGTGCATCGGGAACAGAACATTGAACATACGTTTGAGGCAACAATCTAAGAAGAGTAAATATAAAGAAGAAAGTGACCGAAAGAATGAAAGCAATGATATTTGCAGCCGGTTTGGGTAGCCGGCTGAAGCCACTCACCGATACCATGCCGAAGGCTTTAGTTCCCATAGCCGGACGTCCGATGTTGGAACATGTGATTTTAAAACTGAAAGCTGCCGGATTCACAGAAATAGTGATTAACATCCACCATTTTGGCGAACAGATACTTGACTTCCTGAAAGCCAATGAAAATTTTGGACTCATCATACATATTTCCGACGAACGCGACTTGTTGCTCGACACCGGTGGGGGAGTTAAGAAAGCCCGTTCTTTCTTTGAAAATTCCGATGAACCTTTCCTGATACACAATGTAGATATTCTTTCAGACGTGAACCTGAAAGAACTATATGACTATCATCTACAAAGCGGTGCTGTTGCCACTTTACTGGCCAGCCAACGTAAAACCTCCCGCTATCTTCTTTTTGATACAGACAAAAGACTTTGCGGATGGATAAACAAGGATACGGAACAAGTGAAACCGGAAGGTTTTCAGTATGATCCTTCTCTTTATCGGGAATATGCATTCAGTGGTATCCATGTACTTTCGCCCGCCATTTTTCAATGGATGACCTCTCCCCGTTGGGAGGGTAAATTCTCTATTATGGATTTCTATCTTGCCACTTGCCGGCAAGTAAACTATGGTGGTTATTTGAAAGAAAAGTTACACCTGATTGATATAGGCAAACCGGAAACATTAGCGAAAGCAACAGACTTCTTATACCAAAATGCGAAATAAAGATACTGAAAGAGGCTAAAAAGCCTCTTTCTTGCTATGTAACAAAATATTTAAGTAACTTTGCTTGGATAAACAATCAATATTGTAATACTATACAAATTTTGCTGCATGGAACAGACTTTGGAAAATGGGATAGCTGACAACTTATTGCACAACATCTTTAATGACCTGTCTGTAGGCTTGGAGTTGTATGATAAGGACGGTCTCATGATAGATGTCAATTATTCGCGGTTGAGATCAATGGGGATAAAAGACAAGAAGGATATTCTGGGCTATAATCTATTTAATTACACTAGTTTCTCTGATGAAATCAAAGAACAGGTCAGAAAAGGAGAAACAGTGCGTTTCATGGCAAAATATAATTTTGATGACGTGCGTCATCTTTTTCCTACTAATCTGTCCGGTATAAAATTCTTCGAGATTACCGTTTCTTTCGTACATAATGAAAAGTCGGAAATTACGAATTATATGGTGATTAGCCAGGATGTCACCGAACGTGTTCTGTGGCAAAACAAATATGATAATCTTTACGAAGAAGCGGTGCGCTCAAAAAAAGAACTCCTTGAGAGCGAACAAAGAATGATCCAATTGATTCGTCAGAATGAGTTGGTATTGAACAATATTAATTCGGGATTGGCATATATTGCGAACGACTATATCGTACAATGGGAGAATATCTCGCTTTGTAGTAAAAGCCTTTCTTATGAGGCTTACAAAAAAGGGGAGCCTTGCTATCTGACAGCCCATAATCGCACCACTCCTTGTGAGAATTGTGTGATGCAACGTGCCCGGAGATCCGGTCAGGTAGAGTCTATCTTGTTTAATTTGGATAACAAGCATGTCATAGAAGTTTTTGCTACTCCCATATTTAATGAACAGGGAGATGTTGACGGTGTCGTGATTCGCGTAGATGATGTTACCGAGCGACAGCACATGATAGGTGAACTTGAAACGGCAAGGAGCCGTGCTGAACAATCCGATAAGTTGAAATCCGCCTTTCTGGCAAATATGAGCCACGAAATCCGTACACCGTTAAATGCTATCGTTGGTTTTTCCGATTTATTGATGGTGACGGAAGATCAAGAAGAAAAAGAAGAATTTATTCAGATTATCAATGCCAACAATGAGTTGCTTTTGAAACTAATTAACGACATACTGGATCTTTCGAAAATAGAAGCCGGCTCGGTAGAACTGAAATACGAAGATTTTGATTTGGCTGTTTATTTCAACGAATTAGCTGCTTCGATGCATCGTCGTGTAGTAAATCCGCAGGTTCGGTTAGTTTCCGTGAATCCTTATGAAACCTGTACCGTTCGTTTGGATAAAAACCGGTTAGCGCAGATTCTCACTAACTTTGTAACTAATGCTATCAAATATACCTCCAAAGGAACTATTGAAATGGGGTATGAAAAGATAGACGGAGATATTCGTCTTTACGTTCGCGATACAGGTATTGGTATATCGGAAGATAAAAAAGACAAGGTGTTCCATCGTTTTGAGAAACTGGATGAATTTGCACAGGGAACCGGACTGGGACTGTCTATTTGTAAAGCCATCGTTGAGGCTTGCAGGGGAGAGATAGGCTTTGAGTCGGAATTTGATAAAGGGTCTTTATTTTGGGCGGTTTTGCCATGCCAGTTCGATTCGGTTGACAGCGAGCCGACTTCTTCACGTCGGAATAATGAGAAGGATGCAGATAATGAAAGCGTTCTTGAGTCCGAAGAAACAAAGAAAGTACCTAAAAGAGTGCTGGTCGTTGAAGATATTCAAAGTAACTTCTTTTTGGTATCTTCTATCTTGAAAAACAAATGCCAGTTGTTACACGCACCGAATGGACTGGAGGCAGTTGAGATTGTCCGTACCCAACCGGTGGATTTGGTACTGATGGATATGAAGATGCCTGTTATGGACGGGCGTACTGCAACCTCGGAGATCCGGAAGTTTAATGCTGAAATTCCGATTATCGCCCTGACTGCTCATGCCTTTGATGCCGACCGGGTAGCTGCGTTGAAAGCCGGTTGTGATGATTATCTGGTGAAGCCGATCAATGGTGCGAAGTTGATGCAGACTTTGAAAGAGTATGGTTGTTGAAAGGATGGGATTAAAAATGTGCTGATCTGAAAAAGGGTATATCCTATTCTTTCTGTTTTTAATATATCGGTCACTTGTTTGTGGTGAAGGAAAAAACGCTCTGCATTTTGGATGAAAGAATGTAGGGTTGTTTGTTGTCCTGGATAATTCCTGTCTAAAAATAAATAATTCCTCTGTATTGCTATCTATATGCTTACTGTTTGCCCGTATGTAGTTTGCTTTATCATTTTTCTTTTGTGCGCTTGTGATGATGAACTAGCCTATAAACGGGCCTTTCCGAGGGCTTTTATAACTTGGTCGGTGAGTATGGAAGGCTTTCTCGGTGAGGAAGGATGTGTTCCTCACCGAGGAATGGCTTATTGCTCACCGAGGAACATCATTTATTTCTTTAAAGAAAACGCATATCATCTGAAAATATATGCTGTATTGTGGCGGTAATATGCATATATATGTGATAATATGGATGCTTTTTATTCCGGATTACCATCTTCAATAGTTTTGTTTTCTTTCTTAATCTGAAAAATAGAACATTTCTCTTGTTTGTTTGGAGGAATTGAAAGGGAGACAGCTTACTATAAAAGGCTATAAATCTGTAAAGTTTGGGATTGTTTTTTATGTTTATGGATTTAAATAGTTACCTTTGCTAAAAATAGAATATCATGTCCAAATACGTCAATCCTTTTACTGATATAGGATTTAAAATTATTTTTGGTCAACCGGCCAGTAAGAATTTGCTCATCACTTTGTTGAACGAATTACTTGCAGGTGAACATCATATTACAGAACTTACTTTTCTGGATAAGGAAGATCATGCAGACAATGTGAGTGATAAAGGTATCATTTATGATCTTTATTGCCGTACAGCAAGTGGTGAGTATATTATCGTGGAGATGCAGAATCGTTGGCACAGTAATTTTTTAGATCGTACACTTTATTATGTTTGTCGTGCTGTGAGTCGGCAGATAGAATCTCCTTCTTCAAAAGAAGTCCCTGTCCCTGAAGATCCGATGACTGCAAGAGAACCACTTGTCTCTTATGGAAAGCAGTATAGACTACCTACTATATATGGAATTTTCCTGATGAATTTCAAAGAGGAAAATTTAGAGGCTAAATTCCGTACGGATACGGTTCTTTCCGACCGTGATACAGGGAAGATTGTTAATCCGCATCTCCGGCAGATTTATTTGCAATTTCCTTATTTTACAAAGGATTTGTCGGACTGCCATACATTATATGATAAATTAATTTATGCACTGAAGAATATGAGCAATTGGAATAGAATGCCGGATGCTTTGAAAGAACAAGTGTTTGAACATCTGGCGAGATTGGCAGCAGTTGCCGATCTTTCGGAAGAAAACCGTATCGCTTATGATAAGGCATTAGATCGGTATAGGGTCAACCAAATTGTAGAGGAGGATGAACGGCGTAAAAACGAAGAGATGCGGAGAAAAGCGGCTGAAGAAGGGTTAAAGGAAGGGATGAAGGAAGGGATGAAGGCCGGGTTGGAGAAAGGAGAGCAAAAGAAGCAAATTGAAATTGCTCGGAAGATGAGAGAGGACGGAATATCCATTGATATAATTATCAAATATACGGGTCTTCAATCTTCTGATATAGAAAACCTATAATATATCTTCATAGGAAAATTGTTGTAGTTATATTAGGATAAAATATAAAGTAGGCGGGAATATTCAGGAATGGATACTTCCGCTTTCTTTTTTTGATTCGTAAGATGTTCAAAGATGTCTGTGATTCCATAATTAATCGATGAAATGGACGATTTTAGACAAATTTGGAAGAATCGTAGCTAAAATAGAACATTCTTTGCCTTTAATATAGCTTACATTTGTGGTAGTGATTGTCAAAAGGGACAGCACAATTATTAAATAAAGCTAATCTTAATTATTAAATTTATGAGAAACAAATTCCTATTTCTTTGTCTCCTCCTTTTTGGAACGTTGACAGCTTGTAAAGACACAAAATGGGTAGACGTTCCAACTGGTACTCCTCCTGAAGGTGCAATCACAGGAAAACCTGGTGAACCGGAAGAACCGGATGATCCTACTGTAAAATCATTCATTAATTGCTCTTACATTCGGGGGGATTTTTTTGAAACAAACCGTATTTCAGCAGCCAGTATGGGTGCTTGTACAGATTTGATTTATTTGGCGGCGCGTCCTTATGCAAATGGTGAGGTAGCTTTTGAATTGCCGTTGAATGATGCGACGATGACAAACGTATCTCATACTGGCACTTTTCAAGGTCGTAATGGAGTGGTTAAATTTGAAGGAACAAGTCTTATGAATGGCGGTGATGGATTACTTCACTCTGCTGATGGGGCCTTTAATAAATTCACCTTTGGTACCTATATATATATAAGTGAATGGGTGGACGGAGCTTTTCTCTTTAAGAAAATGGATGGAAATTCCACGATCATTGCTTTTCAAATGGGTGCGACAGCTAATAGTTTGAAACTGTCTATTGGAAGTTCGGTTGCAACCGTTACCACTCCTGATCTGGCAACAGGCTGGCACTATATTGGGTTGACTTATGAACAGGGAACGGCGAAACTTTATGTGGATACAAACAATACTGCAATAAATTTTGTAGGTGCTCTCCCTAATGAAATACCTAATACACGTACTGATTTTTTGATTGGAGATAAATTTAAAGGTTATTTAGATGAAACTTTTGTAAGCAGTCTGGTAGTAGGTACATCAGGTAGAAACCCTATCACCTTTGACAATTGGAATAATTCAAAAATACTTGCTTACTGGAAATACGATGATGCCACGAAACCTGGCAAGGATTCACATTCCTGGCTGGGGCGTTTGAATAATATACGTACCGCTTTACAGGGACAACAGGGAGATAGAAGATTGCGCTTGGGCATTGCTGGTGGAGAATGGAAAAAGATGATGGCTGATGCCACTGCCCGTACAAGATTTGCTTCCGAGGTGAAGAAGATTATCGAACAATATGATTTTGATGGAGTTGATTTTGATTTTGAATGGCCTACAAATGCCAGTGAATATAATAATTATAGTGCAACTGTAATCCAAATGCGTTCTACATTAGGAAAGTATGTTTACTTCACCGCATCGTTGCATCCGGTTTCTTTTAAAATTTCCCCGGAAGCTATTGATGCTCTGGATTTTATCTCTTATCAATGTTACGGCCCTGCAGTGATGCGTTTTCCTTACGAGCAATTTGTAAAAGATGGAGAAGCAGCTGTGGCATATGGAATCCCTAAGAATAAGCTGGTGATGGGAGTGCCTTTCTATGGTTCTACGGGTAGTCTGATTGCTGCCTATTGTGATTTCGTGAATGATGGTTTGGCTACTACGAATGAAGATACATATACATATAAAGGAAATACATATACTTTCAACAGTATAGGAACGATTCGTAAGAAAGCGAGGTATGTCTGTGAAGAAGACTATGCAGGCATTATGAGTTGGGATTTGGCAACAGATATTGACATAACCAATAACAAGTCTTTGTTGAAGGTCATAAAAGAAGAGTTTGAATATTATGCGAATCCGACGGAATAAAAGAGAATCTAAATTAATCAAATACAATATTATGGAAAAAAAGAAGTTCATGCGAGTACAGAAATTTTTGATTCTGTTTCTGATACTCCTGCTATCATTTCCTTTAAGTGCGTTGGCACAGCAACAAATGATAAAAGGACAAGTGGTAGATGATAAAGGTGAAACCATTATCGGTGCCACAGTGATGGTGAAAGGTTCTAAAGATGGGACGCTGACTGACATTGACGGTAACTTTTCCGTGAAAGGGAAAGTAGGTAACACATTGGTTATTTCTTATGTCGGTTTTACTCCCCTTGAAATAAAGGTGACAAAAGCAGAAGGCAACCGATTTACGTTAAAAGAGGATACAAAAGTATTGGATGAAGTGGTAGTAGTAGGTATGGACAAACAGAAGCGAAGCACCATCACGGCGGCTGTGGCTACTGTGGGTTCCGATGCTATTGCCAACCGTCCGGTTACTGACCTCACGAGTGCCCTTCAGGGTAACGTAGCCGGTTTAAACTTCTCTTCTGATGCGGTTGCTAATGGTGTAGGCGGTGAGACCGGTGCCGAAATTAAATTCAATATTCGTGGTATCGGTTCTATCAATGGAGGCGAACCTTATGTATTGGTAGACGGAGTGGAGCAAAGTTTGCAGAACGTGAATCCTGCCGACATCGAAACCATCAGTGTATTGAAAGATGCTTCTGCTGCTGCCGTTTATGGTGCACGTGCCGCCTATGGTGTGGTTATCGTCACTACCAAAAGTGGTAAAAAGGAAAAAACACGTATATCTTACAGTGGTACTGTAGGATTCAGTTCTCCTATTAATATGCCCCAAATGATGAATTCCATTGAATTTGCCAATTATCTGAACGAACGAGATGATAATGATGGAGTAAAACACTCGATTCCTGATGCGCTCATCGAAAAGATGCAGGGCTTTATGGAGAATCCTTATTCGGAAAAGTTCCCGGGCATAGGACCTAATGCGGACGGTACCGGTTGGGCAGGTTCTAAAGATGCTGTGTATGCCAATACCGACTGGTATGATTACTACTTTAAAAAAGCTTCCATCCGCCATTCTCATAATCTGAGCGTAACGGGAGGTTCTGATAAATTTAATTATTACGTGGGTTTGGGATATATTTACCAAGAAGGATTACTGGATCAAGTAGACGATAACTTGAGTAAGTACAATGTAAACTCGAAGTTTCAGATCCAAGCCAATAAATGGTTGAAGTTTAATTTCAATAATAACCTTTCACTGAATATACTGAAGCGTCCGATGGCTAACCAGACCATTTTTTATGGAACTATCGGAAGCAGCTTTCCGAATTCTCCGACCCATCTTCCTGTAAAGTCGGAATATAATGACAATTCCGAATACCGTTATCTGAAACAATCGCATTATGTGCAGAACAGAATTTCTGATGCGATGTCGTTTGCCGCTACGATTACTCCGCTGGAAGGGTGGGATATTGTAGGTGAAATGAAAGTACGCTTCGATGTGGAAAACAATGACTTCAAACGCGGATATCCTACTGCCGAAAAACCTGACGGAACGTTGGATATAAGCAAGGGAACCAAACAGGGATATCAATATCCGGGCATGAACTGGAAAAACTCAAATTGGGGCTCTTATACACGCGGTAATACATTCAACTACTACCTGTCTCCAAACGTATCATCATCCTACACACATGCTTGGGGCGACCACTTCTTTAAGGCGATGGCGGGTTTCCAGATGGAACTGCAAGAAAATTCGAATGGTTATACTTATAAAGACGGATTGCTGACTAGTGATATATTCTCTTTTGTGAATGCTAACGGGCAAGTATTGGCAGGTGAAGACCGGACGCATTGGGCTACAATGGGTATGTACGCTAAACTGAATTGGAATTACAAGGAGATTTATTTTCTGGAATTCAGTGGACGTTATGACGGTTCTTCCCGTTTTGCTCCGGGAAATCGCTGGGGATTGTTCCCCTCTTTTTCAGCCGGTTATGACATTTCTCGTACCGACTATTTCAAAGCGCTGAATCTGCCGGTTTCTCAATTGAAAGTACGTGTTTCTTACGGTCGCTTGGGTAATCAGAACGGAGCGGGACTCTACGATTACCTCGGGATTCAGAGTTTGACCTCTGATTCACCTAATGCTTGGCTGTTACCCGGTGTGCAAGCTACTCCTCAAAAAGGAACTTTAGCCACTACGCCTAAGATGATCAGTTCGTATATTACGTGGGAGAAGGTAGACAATGCCAACTTAGGTCTCGACTTGATGTTGTTGGATAACAGATTGTCTGTTACTGCTGATATCTATCAGCGTACCACACGCGACATGATTGGTCCTGCTGAAGCTATTCCGAATCTCGGAGGTATTAGTACGGCTGACCGTGCGAAAGTTAATAACGCTACTTTGCGAAATCGTGGTTGGGAATTGTCTGTAAACTGGCAGGATCAGCTAAAATGTGGCTTTAGCTATGGCATAGGATTCAATGTATTCAATTACAAAGCTGTTGTTACTAAATACAACAATCCGGAGGGATTGATATACAACAATCATACCGGTTTGGCAACTAATAAAGGATATTATGAAGGAATGGACATAGGTGAGATTTGGGGATATGAAGCGAATGATCTTTTTCTGTCCAATCGCGAAGTGGACGCATACCTCAGACAAGTAGATCTTAGTTTCTTTAAGTCCGGCGACAAATGGCAACGAGGCGACTTGAAATACATTGATTCCGACGGTGACGGTAAAGTGGACCCGGGTAAGGGTACATTGGCCGACCATGGTGATTTGAAAATTATCGGTAATGCTACTCCCAAATACAGTTTCGGTATCAATCTAAACGTAGGATATAAGGGATTTGAAATATCCACTTTACTGCAAGGAGTTGCCAAGAGAGATTTTCCGATGGCCGCCAGTACTTACCTATTCGGTGGTAAAGAATGGTTCAAGGAGCATCTCGATTATTTCAGTCCCGAGAATCCCAATGGATATCTACCTCGACTGACGACCGATGCCCAGACAACGAATGCCAATACGGGATATAATACTACCCGCTATATGCTGAATGCGGCATATATGCGTATGAAAAACTTGACAGTATCCTATACTTTTAAGCCTCAATTGTTGAAGAATATTGGACTAAGTAACCTGAAAGTATACTTTACATGCGATAACCTGTTTACCATCAGTAAACTGCCGAATCAGTTTGATCCGGAAACCCTTAATCAGGTGAACGCGTGGGCAGGCGGAAGTAATGCGGCTGCTCCGGGACTTACCTCGGCTCAAAATCAGAATGGTAACGGAAAGGTGTATCCGATGAACCGTAATTTCGTGTTTGGACTTGATTTTACATTTTAATTAAAGAGGAACGCTATCATGAAAAATAAAATAATTATCCTGACTGTTTTTGCAGGCTTACTGTTGTCGGCGTGTTCCGACTATTTGGACCGTAAACCCTATACGCAGCCTAACAATGAAGATTTCTTGAAAACCAGAGAGAATGTAGAAAGCTATATAAATAATTTGTATACTTCTCTACCGGCTCCGGCTCAATATGGTATTGGTGTCAGAGGAGAAGAGGTGAACAGTGACAATATCCTTTCGGAAAAGTATGATATGCGCCTGAATGGAGAGAATAATCAATTCAGTGGCTCTGACGATTGGAATAAAGGCTATAAAAACTTGCGTATGGTGAATTACTTTTTCCATTATTACGCAGTTTCCGAGGTGGACGAAACGGACGAAGTGCTTTCATTGAGAGGGGAAGCGTATTTCTTCCGTGCTTATTGGCACTTCTATCTGCTCACACGTTTTGGTAATATTCCCATTATGGATGATTTCTGGGACGGTAATGCTACATTGGGTGGTTTACAAATTCCTGCGACAAAACGTGCGGATGCAGCTCGTTTTATCCTGAACGATTTGAAAGCGGCTATTGGGTTGATACCGGAGGCTCGTGCTAATTTGCATTCTCGCAGTAAATACAGTGGATTGCGTGTCAACAGAGAAACGGCCATGATTCTGGCTATGCGAGTCGCTTTGTACGAAGGTTCGTGGGAGAAGTATCACAAGGGAACTGATTTTGCAACGGAAGATAACTCTGAAGAGTTTTTTAAGGAAGTGATGAATTGGGGGGATCAATATTTGTTCCCGGCCGGACTGACTTTGCATATGACAGCAACCAATCCGAAAGCTACCAATATAGATGATGCTTTTTCGGAGCTATTCAATTCAAACGATCTTTCCAACATTAGTGAAGTGACTTTTTGGAAAAAATATTCAATAGCTGATGGCGTGTTCAATACCGTTACTCAACAGCTTAGCGGTGGAGTAACAGATAATGTGAAGCCTTCGGGACTATCCAAGTCTTTGGTGGATAACTTTCTGAATGTGGATGGTACGCCGGTTGATCCGACCGATGAAAAGTATAAGGACTTTAATGAGGTATTTAAAGATCGTGACGGAAGACTTTTGGCTATGGTGATGCATACTGGTTGTAAGTTCAAATCTAATAGCTTGATGAATGTGAGAGTGTATGACGAGACAGGGACCGAAGCAGAACAAAAGGAAAAGAATAAAGATATTTCATCTCCGCGCTTGAATGGGGATGGTATTTACAAGAACGTGACCGGATTCCATACTCGCCTTGGCATTGATACGACCTATGTAACCGGCAATTGTGAAACGGCTCATGTCATGTTCCGCTATGCCGAAGGGTTGCTTTGTTATGCTGAAGCTGCTGCCGAATTAGGGCAGTATAACGATAACGTGGCAGAGAAAACATTAAAGCCATTGCGTCAAAGAGCCGGTGTGGCCTATGTTACTCCGGTGGCTGATCCTCACTTCCCTTTCCAAGGCCTGCCACCGGCAGTGCAGGAGGTACGTCGGGAAAGACGTTCAGAGCTATCTCTGCAAGGTTTTCGTTTGGATGATCTGATGCGTTGGAGGGTAGCCGGAACGTTGAAAGGTGTGGAAGGACGCGGACGTGGCGCTTATCTGGGCAAAGACGGTGTGCTTTATCTGAGCTTTTCGCCTTCATTGCGGAAAGAAGGACTGAATCATGTACTGACAGATAATGAAGGATGGATGGATCCGTTGAAAGAGTACTTGCCTGAAGGCTACAAGTTTAATGAAGATCGTGATTACTTGTTACCCATACCACCGGATGAAATCCAGATGGACCATGAGCTGAATCAGAATCCGGGATGGCCGACTAAGTAAGGGAACTGAATAAAATTCATTTATGATAATTAGATAGATAAAGATATGAAGAACATATTATATAAAATATTTCCGATATGCTTGTTGACCATGGGGTTGACCGGGTGTGAGGAAGAAACGAAATATCGTCCTCTACCGGAAATCGTGCCATTAACGATGAGCATCAATGACAACGCATTTGCGATGGGCGAACACTTGAAAGTGAATATTAATGTGGAACCGGATGCTGATGGCAAGGAGGTTGTAGCAAATGAAGATTTTGATATTTACTTTACGGCGAAAGCCGGAGCGGAAGATGCTTCGAATGTATTCGAACAGTTCAATGGAATCGTTACTTTTCCGAAGGGGGAGAAACAGATTCAGGTGGATTTTCCGATAAAGGCATCCGGACTGACGGGGAGTACTGCTATAAACTTTACGGCTTTTGCCCGTGGTTATAAAATGGAAGGCTCCAGTCAGGTTATCAAAGTTTCCGATTATTATCGGATAATGGCATCATTGGAGAACAATGCGGAGAATGTAGTAATGGAAGGTGGTAAGTTTGTATTAGTTGCAAAGATTGAAAAACCAAGTTCCGTACCTCTTAATATGAAAATTACTCCGAAAGAAGGGGAAGGAGATAGGTATGAAAATTTACCGTCTACATTAACAATTCCTGCAGGAAGAACTTCAGCAAAAAGTGATGCTGTGACTATTAAACAGGATTTTGAAATGACAGGGGATTTGCAACTGGTATTGAATCTGGAGAGTGATTCTCCTGCGAATCCGATGATAAATTCTACTCTGACTATAACTATGACTGATTTGGAATCTATGGGAGATCCTAATCTGTTTGATATAACGAAGGTGTATGAATTCCCGGATAGGCCGTTTATGTCTGATAAAAATAAAACTGCAATTGAAAGTTGGTTTACGGGAGATAAAACAGCTATGAATAAGAATAGCGCTCATCCCACTTCGGCTTTGAAAGATAAAGATTGGGTATTATGCAATGCGATAGAGTTCCATTATATTAATAATAGTTTTAGTGGCGGAAATAATACCCCTAATGTTTTCGGACATCGTATTTCTTGGGCCTTTTCTGATATTAATGATGCACCGTCACAGAAAATACAAGCTGTGAATAATGCAAAATGTACAAATATAACCAATGAAGGTATTTTAAATATGTGGGTGGATAAAAATGTTCAGGGGACTGGTGCCATGACAGCTACCAAAGAGTACGGTGTCGCCGCATTGCAATGTTCTAAATTTGGTGGTATTTTTGCCCCACAACATACTCGGTTCTTCCCTGGTATGAGAATTGAAGTGAAGGCGCGTTTGAGAGGAATACGGACTGGGTTTGTTCCGACAATCGGACTTAAAAATCAGAAAAATTCCCTTCCGAACACGAAAGATGAGATCGATATTCTCAAGAACACTCAAGGTTCTGTAATTACTCAGGCTGTAACTGTTGATAATGAGATAGGTTCAAAGAGTGTAGCAATACCTCAAGCGAATGAATGGAATATATATTGGGTGGAACTTGTGGATGAAAATATAATCAATTTAGGTATTAATGGAGCAACCAATCTGACCGTTAATCGTACACAATCTCCTGACAGGTGGCCATTCGACAAGGCTGGGACTCCTGCTACTGCTAATCCTGATCCTGCTACTGCTGCCGGTGGAAGTGCCGGTCTCTACTTCTTTATGAGATTGGCTGAAAGCTCGGAACGGGCTGCTGGTAAAGCGCCTGAAGGTTGGGATAATGTACTGAAAAGTATTGCCAATTGTGAAACGGATGATAATACGCCTCGAATGGAAATTGATTGGATTCGTATCTATACAAATAAGAATTATGTACAGACTGACGCTGAAAAAGTCTGGGCTAATCAGTTATTTTATTAATGCTATCTCTTTCAATTAGCTTTCAATAGTGTGAAATGAATTTTATGCCGGAAGCTATCGTTAGAAGGCGATATACTTCCGGCTATTTATTAGCCAATCACACGGAAATGGAGAATATTGGAAATTAATTGGTTATTTGTGAACATGGATTTTGTTGACAGGTCTCTACCTTTGTCACTACAATCTAATATAAAGTTGTTTTATGGAAAAACTGCAATCAAACTTATTCTTTCCTTTAGCAGGAATAGCTGCCGTAGCTTCCCTTGCTTCCTGCTCAAACAAGCAAAAGTCTGCGGAGCAACTCCCTTTGAATATCGTCTACATTATGACAGACGACCACACAGCTCAAATGATGAGCTGTTACGACACACGCTACATGGAAACCCCCAACCTCGACCGCATTGCTGCTGACGGTGTACGTTTTACTCAAAGCTTTGTTGCCAATTCTTTAAGCGGCCCCAGCCGTGCCTGCATGATAACGGGCAAACATAGTTGTGCCAATAAATTCTATGATAATACCACTTGCGTATTCGACAGTTCGCAACAAACTTTTCCGAAACTGTTGCAGAAAATCGGTTATCAGACAGCATTGGTGGGTAAATGGCATCTTGAAAGCTTGCCTTCCGGCTTTGATTACTGGCAGATTGTTCCCGGACAAGGAGACTACTACAACCCGGATTTCATCACACAAAACAATGACACTATTCAAAAACATGGATACATCACGAATCTTATTACCGATGACGCCATTGACTGGATAGAAAACAAACGCAATCCGGAAAAACCTTTCTGCCTTTTGATTCACCACAAGGCAATTCACCGTAATTGGTTGGCGGATACTTGCAATCTGGCTTTGTACGAAGATAAAACCTTTCCGCTACCGGATAATTTCTTTGACGATTATGAAGGACGTCCCGCCGCTGCCGCGCAAGAGATGAATATTGTGAAGGACATGGACATGATTTATGACCTCAAAATGCTTCGTCCTGATAAAAACACCCGTCTGAAATCCTTATATGAGAAGTATATCGGACGTATGGACGAAGGTCAACGTGCTGCATGGGACAAATTCTACACGCCGATTATAGATGATTTCTACAGGCAGAACCTGCAAGGCAAGGAACTTGCCAATTGGAAATTCCAGCGTTACATGCGTGACTATATGAAGACCGTAAAATCACTGGACGACAATGTTGGTCGTGTACTCGACTATCTGAAAGAGAAAGGCTTGCTGGATAACACACTTGTCGTCTATACTTCCGACCAAGGATTCTACATGGGCGAACACGGTTGGTTTGATAAACGCTTCATGTACGAAGAATCCATGCGTACACCGCTTATCATGCGTCTGCCGAAAGGATTCGACCGCAGGGGTGATATCACAGAAATGGTACAGAATATAGACTATGCACCCACCTTCCTCGAATTGGCAGGAGCAGAGATTCCTTCTGATATCCAAGGTGTATCCCTCGTTCCTTTACTGAAAGACGAACATCCGAAAGACTGGCGGAAAGCTCTCTACTATCATTTCTACGAATATCCTGCCGAACACATGGTGAAACGCCATTACGGGGTACGTACAGACCGCTATAAATTGATTCATTTCTATAATGATATCAACTGGTGGGAACTCTACGACTTGCAGGCAGACCCGTCGGAAATGCACAACCTCTACGGACAACCAGAATACGAACCGGTAGTGAAAGAACTGAAAGAAGAAATGCTGAAACTTCAGGAGCAATACAATGACCCTGTCCGCTTCTCACCGGAAAGAGACAAGGAATAACACCAACGTATATACACCATGAAAAGATACATCTTAATCATTCTCATACTGCTTTCTCCACTGACAGTGTTCTTGCAGGCTGATAACTTAACATCCCCTTTAATTTCAATAGTACCACGCCCGACACAGATTGTGCCGGGTAGTGGTAACTTCACCTTTTCTGCAAAAACGGCATTTGCGGTAGAAAATCAGGGGCAAGCTGCGATTGCCCGCAATTTTATCGACTTGTTTACCCGTGCTGCCGGAATAACTCCGGCTTTGAATGTCGGCAGCAAAGAAGGACAAGTCCGTTTCGTGACGGATTCTTCTTTTAAACCCGAAGCATATCTGTTGGAGATTACACCGCAACAGATACTCATTAAAGCTTCGGATACAAAGGGTTTCTTCTATGCCCTGCAATCTATCCGCCAACTCCTGCCTGCTGCCATAGAATCAGAGCAACCGGTACAGAATATCGCTTGGAACGTTCCCGCAATGATAGTTCGGGATGAGCCCCGTTTTGGTTTCAGAGGATTACTTTTGGACCCGGTACGTTGCTTTATTCCCAAAGAGAACGTACTGCGAATCATCGACTGTATGGCGATGTTGAAAATAAACAAACTTCATTTTCATCTGACGGACGATAACGGCTGGCGGATTGAAATAAAGAAATATCCTCGTTTGACAGAAGTAGGAGCGTGGAGAGTAGACCGTACGGATGTACCTTTTCACTCACGCCGTAACCCGGAGCGTGGAGAGCTTACTCCAATAGGTGGTTTCTATACACAGGAGGAGATTCGGGAAATTGTAGCTTATGCTGCCGACAGACAAATAGAAGTCATTCCGGAAATAGATGTACCGGCACACAGTAACGCTGCTTTGGCTGCTTATCCCCAGTTTGCTTGTCCGGTTGTGAAAGACTTTATCGGTGTACTTCCCGGCTTGGGAGGACGAAATTCCGAGATTATCTACTGTGCGGGAAATGATAGCGTATTTACATTCTTGCAGGATGTCTTTGACGAAATTCTGGCACTTTTCCCTTCCCGCTATATTCATGTCGGAGGAGATGAAGCGCGAAAGACGAACTGGGAAAAATGTCCGCTTTGTCAGAAACGGATGAGAAAGCAGCATTTAGCCAATGAGGAAGACTTGCAAGGTTATTTCATGAAGCGTATTAGTGATTATCTGCGTAAGAAAGGACGCGAGGTGATTGGCTGGGATGAATTGACAAACAGCTCTTTTCTTCCCGAAGAATCCATTATTCTCGGTTGGCAGGGAATGGGAACGGCTGCCCTGAAAGCTGCTGAAAAAGGACATCGTTTCATCATGACTCCGGCGCGTATCATGTACCTGATTCGCTATCAGGGACCGCAATGGTTTGAACCGGTAACGTATTTCGGTAACAACACCCTAAAAGATGTTTTTGATTACGAACCTGTACAGAAAGACTGGAAACCGGAATACGAATCATTGCTAATGGGTATACAGGCCTGTATGTGGACGGAATTCTGTAATAAACCGGAAGATGTGGATTATCTTTTGTTCCCTCGTCTGGCTGCCTTGGCAGAAGTGGCTTGGACAGCTGCAGGAACGAAGGACTGGACTGGATTTTTGAAACGAATGGATGTATACAATTCGCATATTGCAGAAAAAGGAATTGTTTATGCCCGCTCAATGTATAACATACAACAGACGGTGACACCAGTGGACGGACATCTGGAAGTGAGTTTGGAATGTATCCGTCCGGATGTGGAAATTTATTATACACTGAATGGGAGTAATCCGGCAATGTCTTCTCATCGTTACGACGGACCTATCTGTGTGACGAAAACGCAAATGGTGAAAGCCGCTACCTTTATGAACGGCAAGCAAATGGGAGAAACCTTAGAGTTGCCACTCACATGGAACAAAGCTACGGCAAAACCTTTGCTTGACAATAAGAAGAACGAAATGTTATTAGTCAATGGATTGCGGGGAAGCTTGAAATATACTGATTTTGAATGGTGTAACTGGAGCCGGAATGATTCTATCTCTTTCACAATAGATTTGCAGAGTCAGGAAAAACTGAATAAATTAACCATTGGTTGCATTACGAATTATGGAATGGGAGCGCACAAACCGAAAATGATTCGCGTAGAAGTTTCTGATGATAATCGTACCTACCATGCCATAGGAGAATTGAACTTTTCTCCGGAAGAAATCTATCAGGAAGGAACTTTCAGAAATGACTATTCGATAGACATGGGCGGAGTATCTGCTCGTTATGTCCGGGTGACGGCAGAAGGTGCGGGGATATGTCCCGACGAGCATGTCCGCCCCGGTCAGGAAGCGAGAGTCTATTTTGATGAAGTGATTATAGAATAGTAATCAAGTAGTTAAAAATAGCAATTAGGTGCTTTGTAAAACAATCTTGTATAAACTAATTATGATGACATGCTTATGAACATTAGCTTTAAGAAACGAACTTCTTTAATCTTATCAGCAGTACTGGCTGCCACTACTTTCACGTTAGCGCAGCAACAACCGTTACCCGAATGGCAGAGCCAGTATGCGGTGGGACTGAACAAACTCGCTCCTCACACATACGTATGGCCTTATGCCAACGCTTCCGACATTGAAAAGCCGGGAGGGTATGAACAGTCTCCTTTTTATATGAGCCTGAACGGAAAGTGGAAATTCCATTGGGTGAAGAATCCCGATAACCGTCCGAAGGACTTTTACCAACCTTCTTATTACACAGGAGGATGGGCGGACATCAATGTGCCTGGCAACTGGGAACGTCAGGGTTATGGCACAGCTATCTATGTCAACGAAACGTATGAATTTGACGATAAAATGTTCAACTTCAAGAAGAATCCGCCGCTGGTACCGCATGCGGAGAATGAAGTCGGCTCATACCGCCGTACCTTCAAAGTGCCTGCCGACTGGAAAGGACGCCGGGTAGTACTTTGTTGTGAAGGGGTCATCTCTTTCTATTATGTATGGGTGAATGGAAAATTGCTTGGATACAATCAGGGGTCAAAGACAGCTGCCGAATGGGATATTACTGACGTCCTCAATGAAGGCGAAAATGTGGTTGCTTTGGAAGTGTACCGATGGAGTGCGGGTGCTTACTTGGGATGTCAGGATATGTGGCGTTTGAGTGGTATCGAACGCGATGTGTATCTTTACAGCACTCCCAAACAGTACATTGCCGACTACAAACTGAATGCATCTTTGGACAAAGAGAAATACAAAGATGGAATTTTCGGACTTGAAGTGACCGTAGAGGGACCTTCTATTACACCTGGAGCCACTTCTATTGCTTACACCCTGAAAGACGCCGAAGGCAAAGCTGTCCTGCAGGATGCCATCCGGATAAAATCCCGTGGATTGAGCAATCTTATCACGTTTGATGAAAAGAATCTACCTGATGTAAAGGCTTGGAGCGCAGAGCATCCTTATCTTTACACATTGATACTCGAACTGAAAGATGAACAAGGCAAGGTCACCGAACTGACGGGTTGCGAAGTCGGCTTTCGTACCTCGGAAATCAAAGACGGACGTTTTTGCATCAACGGTGTTCCGGTATTGGTGAAAGGAACTAACCGTCACGAACACTCCCAGCTGGGACGTACCGTGAGCAAGGAACTGATGGAACTGGACATCAAACTGATGAAACAGCACAATATCAACATGGTGCGTAACTCGCATTATCCGACTCACCCTTACTGGTATCAGCTTTGCGACCGCTACGGATTATACATGATTGATGAGGCAAATATCGAATCCCACGGCATGGGATATGGGGCTGCTTCTCTTGCCAAAGACACTACCTGGCTGACCGCACACATGGACCGCACCCACCGGATGTACGAACGTTCCAAGAATCATCCCGCTATCGTCATCTGGTCGTTGGGAAATGAAGCCGGCAACGGAATCAACTTCGAGCGTACCTACGACTGGCTGAAATCGGTAGAAAACACTCGCCCCGTGCAATACGAACGTGCCGAATTGAACTATAATACGGATATTTACTGCCGTATGTACCGCAGTGTGGACGACATCAAAGCATATCTTGCGAAGAAAGACATCTACCGTCCTTTTATTCTTTGTGAATACCTGCACGCGATGGGCAACAGTTGCGGCGGACTGAAAGAATACTGGGATGTATTTGAAAACAATCCGATGGCACAAGGTGGCTGCGTTTGGGACTGGGTGGACCAGTCATTCCGCGAAATAGACAAAAACGGTAAATGGTATTGGACGTATGGCGGTGATTACGGGCCGGAAGGAATCCCGAGTTTCGGTAACTTCTGCTGTAACGGTTTGGTAGGCGCCAATCGTGAACCGCATCCGCATTTGCTTGAGGTAAAGAAAGTATACCAGAATATAAAAGCGACTTTGGCAGATCAAAAGAATCTGACTATCCGTGTCAAGAACTGGTATGACTTCTCTAATCTGAATGAGTATGTACTGAACTGGAATGTGACGGCAGACAATGGCAAGATTTTGGCAGAAGGTACGAAAACGATTGATTGTGCACCGCACGCTACCGTAGATGTAGCTTTAGGCGCTGTCAAACTTCCGAATACAATTCGTGAGGCTTATCTGAATATCAGCTGGATGCGTCGTGAAGCATCTTCAATGATCGATAAGGACTGGGAAGTGGCATACGATCAGTTCGTGTTTGCCGGTAATAAGAATTACACAGGCTACCGTCCGCAAAAAGCAGGTGAAACGACTTTCACCGTTGACAAGCAAACAGGGGCGCTGACTTCATTGAACCTGAATGGCAAAGAATTATTAGCTGCTCCGCTGACATTGAGCCTTTTCCGCCCGGCAACGGATAATGACAACCGGGATAAGAACGGTGCACGTCTGTGGCGTAATGCAGGATTGGATAATCTGACCCAAAAGGTCGTTTCACTGAAAGAGGGCAAGACTTCGACCACTGCCCGGGTGGAAATTCTAAATGCGAAAGCGCAAAAGATAGGAACTGCCGACTTTGTTTATTCATTGGATAAAAACGGTGCGCTGAAAGTTCTTACTACTTTCCAGCCCGACACGACCATCGTGAAATCAATGGCACGTCTGGGATTGACATTCCGTGTGGCGAACACCTACGATCAGGTTTCTTACCTCGGACGTGGAGAGAATGAAACATACATTGACCGCAATCAGTCCGGCAAAATCGGTGTATATCAGACCACACCGGAACGGATGTTTCATTATTATGTTGCTCCGCAATCTACGGGCAACCGTACCGATGTACGTTGGGCGAAGTTGGCAAATACTTCCGGCGAAGGCCTCTTTGTAGAATCAAATCGTGCTTTCCAGTTTAGTATGATTCCTTTCTCGGATGTATTATTGGAGAAGGCCCGCCATATCAATGAACTGGAACGTGATGGATTGCTGACAGTACATCTGGATGCCGAACAGGCAGGTGTGGGAACGGCTACTTGTGGTCCCGGAGTGTTACCGCAATACTTGGTTCCATTAAAGAAACAGAGTTTTGAATTTACCCTTTATCCGGTGAAATAGATACTAAATCAATAGGTTATTTAGATTATATATAAAGGTGGGGGTTACACTGATTGAATGGAATATCGTAAGAAAGTATTCCATGAGAATCGTGAAATCCGTACCTTTATTTTATTTTTGTAAAACTGCAATAATTTATAGGCTATGAATAAACTACTAATCTCTCTCTTATTGTCTTCTACCCTCATCGGTGGAGTGCAGGCACAGAAAAAAGAAAACTACTACGTGAAGCATGTTGAATTTCCTCAAGATGCAACGCTCGAACAGAAAGTCGATATGGCAGCGCGGCTGGTACCCACTCCGCAACAATATGCCTGGCAACAAATGGAACTGACCGCTTTTCTTCATTTCGGTATCAACACTTTTACCGGACGTGAATGGGGAGACGGAAAAGAAGATCCCGCACTCTTTAATCCTTCAGAACTCGATGCTGGACAATGGGTGAAGAGTTTGAAAAATGCAGGTTTCAAAATGGTTATTCTGACCGCAAAGCATCACGACGGTTTCTGCCTGTGGCCTACAGCTACAACGAAACATTCTGTAGCCTCTTCTCCTTGGAAGAACGGACAGGGGGATGTCGTAAAAGAACTTCGGAAAGCCTGCGATAAATATGATATGAAGTTCGGCGTCTATCTTTCTCCGTGGGATCGGAATGCGGAATGTTATGGAGACTCTCCCCGTTACAATGAATTTTTTGTCCGTCAATTGACAGAATTGCTCACCAATTATGGTGAAGTGCACGAAGTATGGTTCGACGGAGCGAATGGGGAAGGCCCGAACGGAAAGAAACAAATATATGACTGGGACGCTTTCTATAAAACCATTCAACGCCTTCAACCGAAAGCTGTGATGGCGATTATGGGAGACGATGTCCGTTGGGTAGGAAACGAGAAAGGGATAGGCCGTGAAACGGAATGGACTGCCACCGTACTGACTCCGGGAATTTATGCCCGCTCGACAGAAAACAACAAACGTCTGGGTGTCTTTAGCAAAGCGGAAGATTTAGGAAGCCGCAAAATGCTGGAGAAAGCTACGGAATTATTCTGGTATCCTTCGGAAGTGGATGTGTCCATCCGTCCGGGATGGTTCTATCATGCGGAAGAAGACGCGAAAGTGAAATCCTTGAAACATCTGTCGGATATTTATTTCCAGTCGGTAGGATATAACTCCGTGCTTTTATTGAATATACCGCCCGACCGCAAAGGCTTGATTAATGAAGCGGACGTGAATCGTCTGGAGGAATTTGCAGCTTACCGTGAACAGATATTTGCCGATAACCGGGTGAAGAAAGGGAGAAACTACTGGAATGCCATTTCGGGCAGTGAAGCCGTTTATTCTTTGGAACCGGGTTCGGAAATTAACTTAGTGATGCTTCAGGAAGATATCACAAAAGGACAGAGAGTGGAGTCTTTCGTTGTAGAGGCTTTGACTGATAACGGTTGGAAAGAAGTAGGCAAGGGTACGACAATCGGATATAAACGTATGCTGCGTTTCCCGGTCGTGAAAGCCAGTCAGTTACGGGTGAAGATTGACGAATGTCGTCTGACTGCTCATATTAACCAAGTGGCCGCTTATTATGCAGCTCCTTTGCAGGAAGTGGTTCAGGGTGAAGATTGGAATAATCTGCCTCGTGCCAGCTGGAAACAAGTCGCTGATTCTCCGTTGACGATTGACTTGGGCAAATCGGTGACATTAGCCAGCTTTACTTATGCCCCTTCGAAAGCGGAAGCGAAACCGACGATGGCTTTCCGTTATAAATTCTTTGTGAGCATGGACGGAAAGCACTGGAAGGAAGTTCCTGCCAATGGTGAGTTCAGTAATATCATGCACAACCCGCTGCCGCAAACGGTCACTTTCGGGCAGAAAGTACAGGCGCGTTATATTAAGTTGGAGGCTACTACACCTACCGCAACAACCGCGAAAGTAGGAATGGATGAAATAGGAGTGATAACAACTCCCTGATGGGATTGTTATCGCTGAAAGATATGCTTAGAGAATAGCAGTGAAGACTGGCAGTCCCGATTTCTTGTGAATCGGACGCCAGTCTTTTTTTCTAAACCAAATGAATCTTTTGCTGTTATTAATAAAAAAGGACAGAAGTTATGCTTGTACTAGATTTAGGAAAATGGATGAACAAAATCCTGATAGATTGGGGAATAGACCCGACAGTTGCCGACCGTTTTGATGAGACTATTATTGCTGTGCTGATGATAGCAATTGCTATCGGTCTGAATTATCTCTGCCAGGCGATTCTTATAGGAGGAATGAAGCGGTACACCCGTCGGAAACCGCACCTTTGGAATACGTTGCTGATGAAGCGCAAAGTGTTTCACAACCTGATTCATACGGTTCCGGCTTTTCTGGTTTATTCTTTACTGCCAATGGCTTTTATTCGTGGCAAGGACTTATTGCTTATTTCCCAGAAAGCTTGTGCCGTTTACATAATCTTTTCTTTGCTGTTGGCCATTAATGGGATTCTATTGATGATAATGGATATCTACGACGGGAAGGAGTCAATGAAGAACCGTCCGATGAAAGGATTCATTCAGGTGTTGCAGGTGCTTCTGTTCTTTGTCGGTGGAATCATTATCATTGCCATTATTGTGAATAAGTCCCCAGCCAGTTTGTTTGCGGGATTAGGGGCTTCGGCCGCCATACTGATGCTGGTATTCAAGGATTCCATACTAGGATTTGTGGCGGGGATCCAGCTTTCCGCCAATGATATGGTTCGTCCGGGCGACTGGATAACGCTTCCTTCCGGTGCTGCCAATGGCACAGTGCAGGAGATTACTCTGAATACAGTCAAGATTCAGAATTTCGATAATACGATTTCTACCGTTCCCCCTTATACCTTGGTTAGCAGCCCTTTCCAGAACT
This sequence comes from Bacteroides sp. MSK.20.12, assembly GCF_019052435.1. Taxonomy (NCBI): domain Bacteria; kingdom Pseudomonadati; phylum Bacteroidota; class Bacteroidia; order Bacteroidales; family Bacteroidaceae; genus Bacteroides; species Bacteroides sp. MSK.20.12. The sequence continues at coordinate 56,355 of NZ_JAHQVH010000035.1, forward strand.
GGCGGGGAATGGTGCAATCAGGAGGACGAAGGGTAATGAAGAATATAACCCTGGATTTGACTACGCTCCAATTCTGTACGCCCGAAATGCTCGACCGTTATCGGAAGGAAATCCCTTTGATGGCGGATTATCAGCCTGAAGAAGGTGTAGTACCTACCAATTCCCAGGTTTATCGTGTATATATCGAGCGTTATTTGTGCAGCTTGCCTGTGGTGAATCAAGATTTGGACTTGATTATCAGCCAGAAAGAAGCCACGATGTATGGAGTACCTATTCAAGTTTACTTCTTCTCCCGAAACAAAGTTTGGAAAGAATACGAACGTATCCAGTCGGACATCTTCGACCATTTGCTGGCAATGGTTCCCAAGTTTGACTTGAAGGTTTATCAGTATTCGGATTAATATAACAAAATTCGTTTTATAATGTCCGGAATCGTTTGTATTTATGCCTGTTTTCACGTATCTTCGTCTAGTGATTCATAAAAAGCCGATAAAAAGATGAAATATCCTATTGGAATACAGAGCTTTGACCGCCTTCGTGAAGACGGTTTTGTTTATGTAGACAAGACTGCCTTAGTTTACAACCTTGTGCAAACGGGTTCAATCTATTTCTTGAGTCGTCCCCGTCGTTTTGGGAAGAGTCTGTTGGTGAGTACACTTGCCTGTTATTTTCAGGGGCGGAAAGAACTTTTCGACGGACTGGCAATTGCTGACCTTGAAAAAGACTGGTTGCAATATCCTATTTTCCGCATTGACTTTAACGGTGGGCCATACACCCAACCGGGAGTGCTCGAAGCAACTATCGAAGGGTATTTAGGCAATTGGGAAGACATCTATGGCAAAAATCTGAACTATACTACCACAGGTGACCGCTTCAAGGAACTGCTCCGCCGTGCTTATGAACGGACAGGGCAGCGTGCGGTAGTACTGATTGATGAATATGACAAACCAATTCTCGATGTGTTGGATACCGGAACTTACACCTGCAACCATGTAGGAGAGAAACTTTTGCTTGAAGACCATCACAGGGAAATTCTGAAATCTTTTTATTCCACCTTCAAAGGAGCTGACGAATACTTGAAATTCGTACTGTTGACGGGAGTTACGAAATTTTCGCAAGTAAGTGTGTTCAGTGGCTTCAACCAACCAAAAGACATTAGTATGGATGAACGCTACGAATCACTATGCGGAATCACTCAGGAAGAATTGGAGAAATACTTCGCAGAACCCATCTCGCGATTGGCAACTAAATACGAATGTACGGTGGAGGAAATGAAGGACTGGTTGAAACGGCAGTACGATGGCTATCATTTTAGTACGAACATGGCCGCCATCTATAATCCGTTTAGCATACTTAATGCCTTTGATATGAATGAAATCCGTGACTACTGGTTCGCCACCGGTACCCCGACTTATTTGATACGTCTGCTACAACACAGTCGCGAACAGATGAATGAACTAACAGGAAAATTCTACGACCCAACTATGTTTATAGACTACAAAGCGGATGTGGAACAGCCCCTACCAATGATTTTTCAAAGCGGATACCTCACAATCAAGGAATATAATAAAAAAATGGGAACCTATCTGCTCGATTTCCCAAACAACGAAGTACGGAAGGGATTCTTGTCTGTATTAGCAGCCAATTATATGAAGCCGAAGAGTAAAGAAGTGACGAGTTGGATAACAGATGCCGTGATGGACCTTGAACGCGGTGATACAGATGCGTTCCGCCGTTCCCTCACCTCTTTTTTGGCAAGTATTCCCTATGACTCCCACGGCTCGTTGAAAGATATAGATATAACAGAAAAGCATTTTCAATACACTTTTTATCTATTGCTTCGACTGATAGGCGTATATTGCACCGCCATCCATTGCGAGGACCGCCAAAGCTACGGACGGGTGGATTGTACGCTGGAGATGGAGGATTACGTCTATATCTTTGAATTCAAAATGGATGGAACAGCACAGGAAGCTCTGGAACAAATAGAGAAGACTGGCTACGCCAAGCCTTATTTGGCAGACAAACGAAAAGTGATTTGCATCGGAGTGAACTTCTCATCTGTCACACGGACAGTAGAAGACTGGGAAGAAGTTTCTATCGTATGAGAAATATCATAATTATTTTCCAAGATATATTTGTTGTTCATTCATTATTATAGAAAGAACTAACGAGACGGTACTTTATTAATATAAAATCAGCTCGAAGTCTGCATAAATAGGTAAATGGTCGCTGACACCGCCTTGATACTTCATCCCCTTATAAGTGCGGAAAGGTTCTTTATCACCATATTTTTCGTCATCTTTCAGTAAAAAGGGGAGAAGGCATACATTTGCTTTTTCTTCGCTGGTGAAAAAGTGATTTGATTGATTTAATAGAGTGCCTGATACAATCAAGTGATCGAGTAATCCCCATTCACCACGATATTTGTAAGAACCGAAGTCTTTTGATTTAGCTTTCCGGGCGAGTAGGTGATATAGTTTTAATGAGGAGGGGGCAACTGTTGAGAAGTTGGTGGAGCCGGTTGTTGAGGCTAGGTTATTGGTAGTAACAGGAGGTGCTTCGGCTTCCAGTATTTTCTGAATAGATTGATTGGTCGGGTAATCGTTGAAATCCCCCATAATAATGACTTGCGGAAGAGAACGAATGTTCATGATGCTATCAACTTCCATACGCAGAATGTGAGCTGCATATAAGCGATAGGGTTCCGATTCTTTGGCTCCACCCGAACGGCTGGGGAGGTGGCAGACAAATACGTCGAGCGTATCTCCCGTCAGTAGAAGTCCGCTGACGTGTAGCAAATCTCTTGTCGGGCGGTATTGCTTCAACGGAGGGATGGAAATGGAACGGGAAGATAATAGTTTGAATAAATCCCGTTGATAAAGCAAGGCTACGTCAATTCCTCTTAAATCAGGGGAGTGGGTCATTACGTAACGATAACTAAGCTCTTTTAAAGGAGAACGGCGGGTCAGGTCACGAAGCACTGTATCATTTTCTACTTCACATAATCCGACTAATGCAGGCGGACTCCATTCACCAATCGCCGTAATTACACGGGCAACGTCAACCAGCTTTTTTTTATATCTGCTATAATTCCAATGACGCATCGCGTTGGGAAGAAATTCGTGATCGTTCTTTAAACTATCATGACGAGTGTCGAACAGGTTTTCTATGTTCCAACTTACAACGCGGAAAAGGATTCTTTCTTGTTGAGAGGGGACTTGTGTGTCGTGATAGCCTTGTCTTTCGTGAGAATCTTGTGCGATAACAAAAAAAGGAGCAAAGAAACTTACGGCTATTAAATTCATTGCAAAAAAGAGCATGGCAACAGCTACTCTCTTTTCACTGTTACCATACTCTTCTTTATGTTGACTTATCTGTCTGTTACTTCTTGGCAGGAACATGTGCCAAGATATCCAATAGATGTTTCCAGAATTTCTCAACGGTAGGAATAAGCATTCGTTCGTCAGGAGAGTGAACACCTGTCAGTGTCGGTCCGAAAGAAATCATATCCAGCGTTGGATATTTATCAAGGAACAGGCCACATTCCAATCCTGCATGGATGGCTTTAACTTTCGCGTCTACACCAAACAGACGCTTGTAAGATTCAACAGCCACTTCGAGGATAGCCGAGTGGGGATTCGGTTTCCATCCCGGATAACCTTCGCCAAACGTAACATTGGCTCCTGCCAGTTGGAATACGGCACGAACCGTGTTCGCCATATCGTTGCGTGCGGATAGTATCGAGCTCCGCTGACTAGTTTCAATGCGGATGACATGATTCGGCTTCATCTTGACAGATGCCAGATTGGTAGAAGTTTCCACCAGTCCGGGAATATCCTGGCTCATGGCGTATACACCGTGAGGAGCTGCATACAGAGCTTTTAATAAACGGGTAGTGGTATCTTGGTCGATAGCCGTCTTGCGGGGAGCTTCCGATTCGAGAACCAACTTTAAGTCGGGCTCTACAACGGATAATTCGTCTTCCATTTCGCTGGTGAAGATATTCAGTTCGGTGCGGACATCATGTTTGGCATCTTCGGGAACAGCACAGATAGCGTATGCCTCGCGGGGAATAGCGTTGCGCAGGTTACCACCGTTGATTTCACAAAGATACAGATCATGCCTGCCAGCCATGCGTGAAAGGAAACGGTTCAGTATTTTGTTGGCATTTCCCCGTCCCAAATGAATATCACCACCGGAGTGACCGCCTTTTAAACCTTTCACTTCCACCTTGAAGAAGAAATATCCGGCAGGAACTTCCACTTCCTTATAAGTAAATTCTGCAACGGAGTCAATACCTCCGGCACAGCCGATAAAGATTTCCCCTTCATCTTCCGAATCGAGGTTCAGAAGAATATCACCGTTCATAAAGCCTTCCTGCAGGGCGAAAGCTCCAGTAAGTCCGGTTTCTTCGTCTACGGTAAACAGACATTCCAACGGACCATGTTCGATACTATCGTCAGCCAGGATGGCCAATTCGGTGGCTACACCGATACCGTTGTCGGCTCCGAGAGTGGTGCCTTTGGCTTTCAGCCATTCACCGTCAATTTCCGTTTCGATGGGATCGGTGAGGAAGTCATGTTGAACGTCATTGTTCTTTTCGCACACCATGTCGATATGTGATTGCAGAACGACGGTTTGAAGATTTTCTTTTCCCGGAGTAGCGGGTTTTTTAATCAATACGTTGCCGGCTTCGTCCACCTTAGTTTCCAGGTTATGTTTTGCTCCGAATGCCTTTAGGTAGGCAATCATTTTCTCTTCCTTCTTTGAAGGGCGTGGCACTTGGCAGATTTCTTCGAAATACTTGAATACGCCAGCCGGCTTTAAGTCTTTTTTTTCCATGCTGTTTTTATTTTATAATAGGAATAGAAGGGCTGTTTTCGCTTCTTCTATTGCTAAATATGGTTAATTTGATTGACTTATCTGAACTCATATCTCATTAAAGCCTATCTTTGCACTCACAAAATTAATAGAAATGGTTGAGACTATACTGATAACTTTGTTAATAGTTGCTATTTCCCTGGTATTATTAGGGGTGAAAGTATTCTTTACGAAGGGTGGAAAATTCCCGAATGGTCATGTGAGCGGGAATAAAACGTTGCGTCAGAAAGGAATCGGATGCGCACAGTCGCAGGATCGCGAAGCACAAAAGAAACCGCGTTTTTCTATTGATGAGTTGGAAAAAGCCTTGAACGATAGTATGAATTAAATTTATTAAAAACAATACTTATTAATTATGAATAGAATGAACTACCTCATGAACGGTTTGGCTGCTCTTGCGTTTATCGTTTTATTTTCACAATGTGCTGGCAAAACTGACAATCAAACTACAAGTACTCCGGCACAGGCTAATGCCGAACTGTCAGGAATGAAAATTGCCTATGTTGAAATAGATACGCTGCTTGCCAAATACAATTTCTGTATTGACTTGAATGAGGCGATGGTAAAGAAGAGCGAGAACGTTCGCATGACATTGAATCAGAAGGCTACCTCTTTGAACAAGGAAAAACAAGATTTCCAGAAGAAAGTAGAAAACAATGCTTTCCTGTCACAAGATAGAGCGCAGCAAGAATACAACCGTCTGGTGAAGTTGGAACAAGATTTGCAAGAGTTGAGTAACAAACTTCAGAATGGTTTGATGGAAGAGAACAACAAGAATAGCTTGCAGTTCCGCGATTCTATCAACGCTTTCCTGAAAGAATATAATAAGACTCACGGATATAGCCTGATTTTCAGCAACACAGGTTTTGATAACCTGCTTTATGCTGACAGCACTTTTAATATCACAAAAGAAATTGTTGACGGGTTGAATGCAAGATATTCACCTGTGAAGAAATAATAGTGAAGGATAAAAAATAAACGTTCCGTTTCCTGATAAAAAGGACGGAACGTTTTCAATATTTTTTTCGATTTCCGCCTGTTCAAGACTGTAAAGCTATGAACAGGCTTTTTTTATGCCCTTTCTTTTTCTTCTTCCTGCGGAATACGGAAAGCAGTGTAAAGTTCGAGGATAGCAGCAATCGTGAGGCAGGCAATCCATTCATTGCCTCGGGTGGTAAACATAAAGGCTCCAGTCAGGATCAGCGCCAATGCTCCGAATATCTGCTGAACGCGTAGGCGTTTCAGTGTTTTGCCTTTTCCTTTGACAGGCGTGTTCACTTGTGCCAATGCGAAAAGTCCGGCTCCGATAGTATATATGTAAGGAGCATAGATCCATCCGGTGATAAATACAGCAGCTCCGGTGAGAGCCATGATGGCGCCTACGACAAAAAGGGCGGGTACTAATTGTTTCATTCTTTAATCTTCAAAAACGTAAATATCTTCGTTGGGTTTCTTCATCAGATACTTTTCACGGGCGATCTGCTCGATGGCGTCCGGATTGGTCGTTATTTCGTTGAGACGCTTGGTGTTCTCTTCGTAATCTGCCCGATATTTTTCTATCTCTTCTTTCAACTGGCTAATCTCCCGTTCATATCCGAAACGACGAACTAGGCTGTTCTCGTCCAGAAAGCCAATGATAACAGCAAACGCAACGACCGTAATGAGATACTTTCGTCTGCGTATGAAACTCCAGATACTGATTAGTTTACCCATAATTTCTCCTTTTAATATCCGCAAAGATAAAACTAATAACTTAAAAACTTATCGCTTTAGCTTCAAAACTTCTCTCTTTATCCCTTATTACATCTCACTTTTTTTGTGTACATTTGCAGAGTAAGCGAAAATTCAAAAAAACAGAGAGAATCCCGGATATGGAAAACTATATTGTTTCAGCCCGTAAGTACCGTCCGTCCACGTTCGAATCGGTGGTAGGACAGCGGGCGTTGACTACTACGCTGAAAAATGCAATTGCTACCCAAAAACTGGCTCATGCTTATTTGTTTTGCGGACCACGTGGGGTAGGAAAGACCACTTGTGCGCGTATCTTTGCCAAAACCATCAATTGTATGACGCCTACTGCCGACGGAGAGGCTTGCAATCAGTGTGAGTCATGTGTAGCTTTCAACGAACAGCGATCATACAATATTCACGAACTCGATGCTGCTTCCAACAACTCGGTAGATGACATTCGCCAGTTGGTGGAGCAAGTACGCATCCCGCCGCAGATTGGTAAGTATAAGGTATATATCATCGACGAGGTGCACATGCTTTCGGCATCTGCTTTCAATGCGTTCCTGAAAACGCTGGAAGAACCTCCCCGTCATGCTATCTTTATCCTGGCTACGACGGAGAAGCATAAGATTCTCCCTACCATTCTTTCCCGTTGTCAGATTTATGACTTTAACCGGATAAGCGTGGAAGATACGGTGAATCATCTGTCGTATGTTGCTTCGAAAGAAGGAATCACGGCGGAGCCGGAAGCACTGAACGTGATAGCTATGAAGGCAGACGGTGGTATGCGTGATGCTTTGTCTATCTTCGATCAGGTTGTAAGTTTCACCGGAGGAAATATCACCTATAAGAGTGTGATTGATAATCTGAACGTTCTTGATTATGAATATTATTTCCGTCTGACGGATTGTTTCCTCGAAAACAAGGTAAGTGATGCTTTGTTGCTTTTCAATGATATATTGAATAAAGGCTTTGACGGAAGTCATTTTATTACCGGATTATCGTCTCATTTCCGTGACCTGTTGGTGGGGAAAGACCCGGTGACATTGCCTCTACTGGAAGTGGGAGCGAGCATACGCCAACGCTATCAGGAACAGGCGCAGAAATGTCCGTTACCTTTCTTGTACCGGGCCATGAAGCTTTGTAATGAGTGTGATTTGAATTACCGCATCAGCAAAAATAAGCGTTTGCTGGTAGAACTGACCTTGATACAGGTTGCACAGCTTACCACCGAGGGGGATGACGTGAGTGGTGGGCGTGGCCCTACGAAGACCATAAAACCCATATTCACACAGCCTGCCGCAGCTCAGCAGCCGCAGGTCGCTTCTGCAACCCAGGTTCAGCAGGCTTCCCTTCATACGTCTCCGTCTTCAGTAACAACACAGGCTGTTAATGGCACTACTGCCCGGCATCCGCAAGCATCTGCAGCAGTGCAACCGGGAGCATCGGCTTCGTCTGGTGCGGCTTCGTCTGCTCCGTCGCAAGGAGTGGGAGTTGCCCCAACTGTCAAGGAAGAGCGGAAGATTCCGGTGATGAAGATGTCTAATTTGGGCGTGTCTATTAAGAATCCGCAGCGCGATCAGGCAACGCAGAATACAGCTACCACTCATGTTCCCAGAGTGCAGCAACCGGAAGAGGATTTTATTTTCAATGACCGGGATTTGAATTACTATTGGCAGGAATATGCCGGTCAGTTGCCGAAAGAGCAGGATGCTCTTACTAAACGTATGCAGATGCTCCGTCCGGTATTGCTTAATAACTCAACGACTTTTGAAGTGGTAGTTGATAATGAGTTTGCTGCAAAGGATTTTACAGCTTTGATTCCCGAATTGCAGGATTATCTTCGTGGCAGACTGAAAAACAGCAAAGTGGTGATGACAGTGCGGGTAAGTGAGGCAACGGAAACAATACGTCCTGTGGGACGTGTCGAGAAATTCCAGATGATGGCTCAAAAGAATCAGGCGTTGATGCAGCTGAAAGATGAGTTCGGACTGGAGCTATACTAATGTACTTATTTCTCTCGGATTATCATCTTCCAGGAACGAAGGCTTTTATCTATATCGGATACCGGTATGAAAATATGGTCTATACTTTTGATTTTTTATCTTAATGTAAACGTTGATTCATACGGTCTTCGTATCCGTCTGAAGGTCTTTTTCCCGGCATGACAATCCACAGGATTATATATATGATTACTCCGGCGAAAGCAGTGAAGAATGTAGCTAATATATACACTATTCTTAATAAGGTAGGATCCCATCCGAAATATTCGGCTATTCCGGCGCATACACCTGCGATCATTCGGTTGGAAGAACGGGTTAATTTCTTTTCATTTTCCATGATGTACTTTGTTTTAGTGCGAATACTATACAAAGGTATATAAAAAAACAGATTTTTTACGCCCGGTAAATAAGAAAGTCAAGAC
>NZ_JAHQVH010000036.1:0-63357 GCF_019052435.1 Bacteroides sp. MSK.20.12
GGCGGTTACCTGAAACAATATGAAGTAGCCGTCGACCCGGACGCCCTGTTTTCTTTGAATATCACTATCGGCGAGGTGTTCGAAGCACTTAGCAGCAACAACCAAAATACCGGCGGAAGTTACATTGAGAAAATAAAGAATGCCTACTATATCCGGTCGGAAGGTATGATTACCCGCATCAAGGATATTGAACAGATTGTAGTGACCAACCGGAATGGGATTCCGGTACATATCAGTGATGTAGGAGTTGTCCGCTTCGGTTCTCCAAAGCGTTTCGGTGCCATGACAAAGGATGGTGAGGGCGAGTGTGTCGGTGGAATTGCCATGATGCTGAAAGGTGCCAACGCAAATGTAGTGACTCAAGAACTCGAAAAACGGGTAGAAAAAATACAGCAGCTATTACCCGAAGGAGTCAGTATAGAACCTTACTTGAACCGTTCGGAACTGGTAAACCGGAACATCTCTACGGTTGTCAACAACCTGATTGAAGGAGCGGTTATCGTCTTCCTTGTACTCATCCTCTTCCTCGGCAACCTCCGTGCCGGACTGATTGTAGCATCCGTCATCCCGCTGGCAATGCTCTTCGCTTTTATCATGATGCGTGTATTCAATGTCACCGCCAATCTAATGAGTCTCGGTGCCATTGACTTTGGTATTGTAGTAGATGGCTCTATCGTTATCTTGGAAGGTATCCTCGCCCACATTTACGGAAAACAATTCCGAGGCCGCACACTGACCCGCAAAGAGATGGACAAAGAAGTGGAAAAAGGAGCTTCCGGCGTTGCACGTTCCGCCACCTTTGCAGTGTTGATTATCCTTATCGTCTTCTTCCCCATCCTTACATTGAACGGGATTGAAGGGAAATACTTCACCCCCATGGCCAAAACACTTGTGTTCTGCATTATCGGAGCCTTAATTCTTTCACTGACTTATGTTCCTATGATGACCTCCCTCTTTCTGAAGCATACCATTATTGTGAAACCCACCCTTGCCGACCGCTTCTTCGAGAAATTGAACAAGATCTACCAGCACACCCTGCGCGCCTGTCTTCGTCACAAATGGCGTACCGTCATCGTAGCCTTCTCTGCGCTGATCGGTTCACTTTTTCTCTTTACCCGCCTGGGAGCAGAATTCATTCCTACTTTGGACGAAGGAGATTTTGCCATGCAAATGACACTACCCGCAGGAAGTTCGCTGACCGAAAGTATCGAAGTATCCCGCTTGGCAGAGAAAGCATTAATGGATAAATTCCCTGAAATCAAACATGTTGTAGCCAAAATAGGAACGGCGGAAGTTCCCACTGACCCGATGGCGGTGGAAGATGCCGATGTGATGATTATCATGAAACCATTTAAAGAATGGACAAGTGCCGGAAGCCGTGCAGAAATGGTGGATAAAATGAAAGACGCACTTGCTCCGCTCTCCGAACGTGCCGAATTCAACTTCTCGCAACCGATACAGCTTCGCTTCAACGAGCTGATGACGGGAGCAAAAGCAGATATTGCCATCAAATTATATGGAGAAGACACGCACGAATTATATGAAAGAGCCAAAGAAGCAGCTACCTTTGTAGAAAAAGTGCCGGGAGCAGCGGATGTCATCGTTGAGCAGACGATGGGATTACCTCAATTGGTAGTGAAATACAACCGTGGCAAAATAGCCCGTTACGGCATCAACATACAAGAGCTTAACACCATTATCCGAACTGCCTATGCCGGAGAGTCAGCAGGTGTAATCTTTGAAAACGAGCGGAGATTCGATCTCGTGGTCCGGCTTGACCAGGAGAAAGTGGCCGACTTGAATCTTGATAAGTTGTTTGTACGCACTTCGGAAGGAATTCAAATCCCTGTTGGAGAGGTAGCAAGCATCGACCTTGTCAGTGGACCACTGCAAATCAACCGGGATGCAACCAAACGGCGCATCGTCATCGGTGTCAATGTGCGTGACGCAGACATCCAGCAAGTTGTCGCCAATATTCAAGAGACATTGAACAAGAACATCAAACTGAAGCCGGGATATTACTTCGAATACGGCGGCCAGTTCGAAAACTTGCAAAATGCCATCAATACCTTACTGGTGGTCATCCCCGTAGCATTAATGCTCATTCTATTGATTCTGTTCTTCGCATTCAAGAACATCACCTATACCCTGATGGTATTCTCAACCGTCCCCCTATCGCTCATCGGTGGTATCGCCGCACTTTGGCTACGCGGACTTCCGTTTAGCATATCGGCCGGAGTAGGATTCATCGCCTTGTTCGGGGTGGCAGTATTGAATGGTATCCTGATGGTAAATCACTTCAACGAACTTCGTAAACAAAATACCTATTCCATGACTACAAACCAGATTATCAAAAGAGGGACTCCACACTTGCTCCGTCCTGTATTCCTGACAGGACTGGTTGCATCTCTGGGATTCGTCCCGATGGCAATAGCCACTTCAGCCGGCGCAGAAGTACAACGTCCGTTGGCAACAGTGGTCATCGGTGGCTTGATTATTTCTACCGTACTGACTTTACTCATCATTCCGGTGTTTTACAAAATTGTAAATTCATTTGCTACTTGGAGACGTCCGGGAATCAAACTGCGCTGGCCTTTCGGGGGATTGTATCTCCTGTTCTTGTTTCTTCCCGCGTTCGTTTCCGCTCAACAGACACAAACAGTCAGTCTCGAACAGGCGATAGAAATAGCCAAACAAAATCATCCTCGCCTGAAAATAGCCAATAATGCTATTCAACAAGCCAAAGCCACTCGCGGAGAAGTGATAGAAGCAACGCCTACCTCGTTCAGCTATTCCTGGGGTCAACTTAACGGAGAAAACAAAAAAGACAAGGAACTGGCTTTCGAGCAAAGCCTGGGCTCCCTTCTAACGCCATTCTACAAGAATGCGTTAGTCAACCGTCAGGTAAAAACGAACACCTATTATCGGCAGATGGTAGAGAAAGAAATCACAGCAGAAGTGAAAAGGGCGTGGGCCTACTACCAATATGCCACTAATCTCTGTTCAATGTATCGGGATCAGGATAAAATGGCAGAAGAGCTGCAGCGCATCGGAGAATTACGATACCAACAAGGAGAGATCACCTTGCTAGAGAAAAATATGATGACCACCATAGCTGCCGATCTGCATAACCGCTGGTTCCAAGCAAAAGAAGAAGAGAAAATGGCATTGGCACGTTTCCAATGGAGTTGCTACTCCAACGATCCCATTGTTCCGGTGGATTCCACTTTATCCTTATTCTATACCGGCATTTCGGATGGAAACCTGTCGGGAGCACATACTGCCTACTTTCAAAGCCAGGCAGATGAAGCGAAAGCAATGCTCCGTGTAGAGCAGAGCCATTTCTTTCCTGAAATCAGTGTGGGGTATACCCGTCAGGACATTCTCCCACTTAAGAATCTGAATGCCTGGATGATCGGGGTTTCTTTCCCCATCTACTTCCTACCACAAAAGAGCAAAGTGAAGCAGGCACGGCTAACTGCTACTTCAGCGCAAATACAGGCAGATGCCAACATCCGGGAGTTAAGAAATAAGACACTCGAACTGGAAGCATCCCTTCGCAGATATAATGAGAGTTTACGATATTATACCTCTTCTGCCTTGAAAGAAGCGGATGAACTGACAAAGGCAGCCAACCTGCAATTGCAGCAGAGCGAAACAGGCATTGCCGAATATATACAGTCGATTACCACCGCCAGAGAGATCCGCAGAGGCTATATTGAAACAGTCTACCAATACAATATTGCTGCACTGGAATATGAACTTTTCAAGTAGGTGGAAAATCGAGACATTGAATGATATACATCACCCAGAATAATTATTATAAAACATAAGACATGAAAAAGATAGTTTATCCCATCCTTTTACTAGTTCTAACGGCTTGCAAAGGAAACCAGCAAACTACAAATAACGAATCCGCCGCAATTCCCGTTGCCGAAACAATAGCGGATACCATCGCACAACCCGAAGTGGATGCCATCACTTCAGCTACCTCAAAACCTAATCAGGTTTCGTTCAACGGACGAATCGTTCTTCCTCCCCAACGTCAGGCAACCATTGCTTTAACCATGGGAGGCATTGTAAAAAAAGCTTCTCTGCTTCCAGGGCAATGGGTGGCTGCAAACAGTGTAATCGCCACGTTAGAGAATCCGGAGTTCATCACCCTGCAACAAACTTATCTGGACAGTCACGCACAAACCGAATATCTCTTAGCTGAATACGAACGGCAAAAAAATCTGTCTGCCGAACAAGCAGCTTCTCAAAAGAAATTCCAGCAAAGTAAAGCGGACTTTCTCTCCATGAAGAGTCGCCAGGACGCCGCTGCTGCACAACTTTCTCTTTTAGGCGTTCAAACGGAGGCATTACTTAAGAACGGAATACAACCGCTACTGGAAGTCAAAGCCCCCATTAGTGGTTATGCCGCTAATGTAGCGATGAATATCGGCAAATATATCAATCCGGGAGAAGCACTTTGCGAACTTATCGATAAAAGCAGCCCGATGCTTTGCCTGACTACTTACGAGAAAGATCTTGCAGACATACAAGTCGGCAGCCCGGTACAGTTTCGTGTAAACGGAATGGGGACACAAACCTTTCACGGTATCGTGATTTCCATCGGACAAAAAGTAGACGAAACCAATCGTTCGCTCGAAGTGTATGCTTCCATCAAGGAGGAAAATGTACAATTCCGCCCCGGTATGTATGTCACGGCACACATTCAGAAACAATAATTGACCAACTGTGACAACAGCATTGACATTTTATAACCGGTAACTCATAATTTACCACTATCTTTGTTGTATGATAGCCAAAGCAATAAAAAAAGATAAATATATACTTTCCACAGTCATCATCTCCTTAGCGGTTGCTGTACTGATTCATTTTCCTGAATCAGTATCTCTTTTCGACCGTTTCGAAAGTCATTCCTTATTCCCGGGGATGAAGTTTATAGATGTGGCAAACGAAATCCTGTTTACCTTTCTGTCGCTATTGTTACTTTTTGCCATCAATACCCGTTTGTTTCATTTCAATCAGGCTTCCATTAAAATTACAGGAACAAAGATTTTGCTTTCCTTTATCGTGACATGGATATTGAGTAACTTGTCAGGACAGTTTTTTGTTTTCCTTCACAGAACGTTTGATATTCCGGCCATCGATGCCATGGTACATCATTATTTGCATCCATTGCGGGATTTTATTGTGGCATGTCTCGTCACCAGTAGCTGCTGCATCATTCATCTTATATTCAAGCAGCAACTGGTACTTATTGAAAACGAACAGCTTCAGGCAGAGAATCTCCGCAATCAGTATGAAGTACTGAAGAATCAGCTGAACCCACACATGCTGTTCAACTCGCTGAATACCCTGCGTTCGCTGGTACGCGAAAATCAGGATAAAGCGCAGGATTACATTCAGGAACTCTCCCGGGTACTAAGGTATACTTTGCAAAGTAATGAGTCACAATGTGTCAGTCTCCGGGAAGAAATGGAATTTGTTTCCGCTTATATATTTCTATTAAAGATGCGTTTTGAGAACAATCTACAATTCGACATACAGATAAGCAATGCCTACGAAGAATATCTCCTCCCTCCAATGGCGGTGCAAGTGTTGATAGAGAATGCAGTAAAGCACAACGAAATCAGCAACCGGAAGCCGTTGACCATTCATATCACGACGGACGATAACGGCAATTTGTCTATCAGCAACGACATTCAGCCCAAATGGACTGCAACTTCCGGAACCGGCATCGGACTTGCCAACCTTGCCAAGCGATACAGGCTTTTGTTTAAACGGGATATACAAATAACGGAGGACAGAGAGTTTAGAGTTTGTATTCCTTTGATTGAAAAACCACAACTAGAACAATAATCACCATGAAGATTGTCATTATAGAAGACGAAAAAGCAGCAGTACGAAACCTGACTTCACTGCTGAATGAGATAAAACCGAATGGAGAAATCGTGACCATACTGGATAGTATCAGTTCCACTATCGAATGGTTCAGTTCTCATCCGATGCCGGAACTGGTATTCATGGATATTCACCTGGCAGATGGTTCCGCCTTCGAGATATTCAATCATATCAATATTACTTGTCCGATTATCTTTACAACTGCCTATGATGAATATGCATTACGCGCATTTAAAGTAAACAGCATCGACTACTTATTAAAACCCATCGGTAAGGAAGACATAGAACACGCTTTCGATAAGCTCCAAGGTTTACAAGATGCTGCTGACAAACACCAGTTCCCCTTTCCACAACAGGAGAATGAGCTACTGAAACTGATACATTCACTCCAAAAGCAGGAAAACTATAAAAGTCATTTCCTTATTCCTAGCAAAGGAGACAAACTATTGCCCGTTTCTGTAGATATGATACAATTGTTTTATATTAAGGACTGTCAGGTAAAAGTAGTCTTAACCGATGAAACCGAATACTGTTTTTCTCAAACATTAGATGAACTTACGGAGTGTCTCAATCCTTCTCTTTTCTTTCGGGCTAACCGCCAATATCTTATTTCGCGAGAAGCTATCAAAGATATTGACTTATGGTTCAACAGCCGCCTGTCCATCAACTTGTATTATTCAGGAATCAAAGAAAAAATACTTGTCAGCAAAGCCCGAGTAGCAGAGTTTAAAGAGTGGTTCTCTAAGAGAAAACGTTGATTCCGAGACATTGCCTTCTTAGAACAAATAGCAAAACAAAGTGTTTCGTGCCGTGAAACGATTGGTTTCAACGCTTGAAACAAACAGTTTCATGTAGTAAAACACTTTGTTTCAAGCCTTAGAAACTTTAGTTTCAAGCCTCTGAAACTGCAGTTTCCCCTAATGGAAACTAAAGTTTCCCGCCTTGAAACCAAAGGTATCCCCTGTTGAAACTTCTATTTACATACAAGCTTATATTTATATGCAGGCATGTTCATTTCAAACGGTGATAGATGAATGATTAGATGATAGGTGGAGAACAATCTATCACCACCCTGAAAGCTCGATGAACAATGCGTTTCAGAAGAATGGTGATAGATTGAAAGAGGATTCCATTTTTACGTATGGAAAGTTAGAATATGTGCCATCATTCAATGACAGCTGCAAAGCCGCCATTTCTAACCATCTTTATAGTTAGCTGTTCTCCGGCTTTCACTTGGGCTGACTTGCAACGATAATCCATCGCCTGACGTCCTGCGTTGATACCATCCTCAAAAGATGTCATTTGATAAGAGCGATCTTTATTCAAGAAATCTAACTTTATGGTAAACTTACGTTCCTTTTCACCATTGTTAGTCATTCCTCCTATAAACCACTTATCACCTTTCCGTTTTGCAACAATGACATATTCACCCGCTTTAGCTTCCAGTGCCACAGTCTCGTCCCACGTTACGGGAACTTGTGTAATGAAACGGGTACAATCTTCATTACGATAATAAAGAGTAGGATTATCCGCCAACATCTGCAGACCACTTTCAAAAACCACAAAGAGTGCCAACTGATAAGCACGTGTTCCGATACTTGCAGCATTAGGACGTTCCGACCGATACACATTAGGCTGCATACTAATCATCGCTCCGGGAGTATAATCCATCGGACCGATAGCATTACGCATAAATGGTAAATACAGACTATTATCCGGATAACAACCGCCCATTTGTTCCATTCCACGCACTCCTTCGTAAGACAATACATTCGGATATTTATATTCCAGTCCGGCAGGTTTGAAAGAGCCATGAAAATCGACAAACAAATGATGTTTGGCTGCTTCTCGGGCTACCCGTTCGTAAAAGTTGACCATCCACTGATCGCTTCTGTCCATGAAATCAATCTTAAGTCCTTTTACTCCCCATTCATTGAAAGTCTTGAAGAGATCAAAATTGTTTTCTACCGTCAACCATGTCAACCAAAGCACAATCCCTACATTTTTTTCTTTGCCATAACGAATCAACTCGTGCAAGTCTACTTTGGGATTAGGCGTATAAGGATCACGTGTACTTTTAGCCCAGCCTTCATCCATAATGATATATGGAATACCAAATTTAGAAGCAAAATCAATGTAATACTTATAAGTATCCAAGTTATAACCGGAAACAAAATTCACATCCGGTCCGTAAGGAGAAGCGTCATTCCACCATTCCCAGCTCACCTGTCCCGGCTTAATCCATGAAACATCCTGAAGTTGATTCTTTTCAGCCAGTTTATAAGTCATTGTGTTCTCAATCAACTGCTTATCATTTTTACTTATCACAAAGTAACGCCAAGGATAATTTCTCGTACCTTTTGTTTTAGCAATGTAATCAGCTTCTTGAGTAATCTTCATGCTACGATCACTGTTTTCGGCAAACGCAAGCGGAGCTTTAGGAAAAACAGAGATTGCTCCGTTCGTCCCCGTTCCTTTGAGAAACATACATGGATAATCAGCCAGATCCGACTCGCTGATTAATATTTTATAGTCTTTTTGTGTGTCAATCAATACCGGCAAAACAGCTATCCGTTCTTCAGGCTTCCACGCATTACTTTGAACATGTGTGTAAGGTTCCTCATAAGCTGTATGGAAGCCTCCCGGTTGTTGCAAGTGAAGAAGATAATCCGACGGGAAGTTGATAGCAAACTCTTCGTTCATTACTTCAACATCACCTTTTTGTGAGGTAATAAACCGGTAAGCAACTCCATCGTCAAAAGCACGGAATTCTACTGCATAATCTTTAAAGGTCAGTAGCAATTGATTATAACGATTATTGACTTTCGAATATTTCAAAGGAACAATAGGAGTTAATTGCTCGTCGACACTCATACGTTTCTGACGGCGCAGTTTGGGATTTTGTCCCAACACCTGATTCCTCAATGTCAACTGAAGGGTATTGTCTTTCAACAATACATCTCCGTTATAATCTATACTATAATAGATTTTATCCGAGAGATTCAAGGACACTTTCAGCTCTCCATTGGGAGAAATTAACTCTAACTTATTCTGTGCACGAAGTAGTGATGCCAAGCACAAACACACAACTAACAGGAAATATCTTCTCATGATTTAGATATTTAATTAATAATCGTTTTACATTGGCAAATGTAATAAAAACATCACTTCGTACTATCAAACGGACTGGGTAATACTCCTTCAAAAGTCATTTTCACTGGTTTGATATACCCGTTTTCATTAAATTTACCTGATATTTCATTGTCTTTCCGGGCAACGACAAAGAAGGAGCTACCGCTTCATCCGATACCGCACGCTTATAGTTCGGTTTACTGCTCATGACAAAACGTAGTTTCACGCCATCACGTATATCCTCATATTTCAAATAAGATTTGTCATACTTCTTGCCATTCACATACAAATCCTTTACATACACATTCTTCGGCGACCAATTATCTGCTACCATTTCAATAACTTTTCCGTTACTCATCCGAACTGTTATTGCCTCAACGCAAGGAGAACCGATGTTATACATATTGCTTGAAGGAGCCACCGGGTAAAAGCCAATGCAATTAAACATATACCAAGCCGACATCTGTCCGCAATCGTCATTGCCACTTAATGCATCCGGAGTATCGCCATAGAAACGGTCAACAATCGTACGGACCCACTTCTGACATTTCCAAGGTTCTTTCAAGTAATTATAAAGATACGCTACATGATGGCAAGGTTCATTCCCATGCCAATAGGCTCCGATACGGCCTTGAATATCATGTGCTCCCGGAATGTCATCCGGCAACTCTACCGTGAACAGTTCGTCCAACCGGTTGCGGAACCAATCTTCGCCAGCTTCGTTCATATATCCTTGTACATCTTGTGGTACATACCAGGTATATTGTACAGTAAATCCTTCCGTAATATCCCCCCATCCATTTACAGATCCGGGCCCCTGATAAGCTACCGGAGTAAACGGTGTACGCCAGTTTCCCTGACTGTCCTTGCCACGCATATACTTCGTTTCCGGATCAATCAAAGTCTGATAAGAGAGTGCACGATTCAAGAAATAACGATAATCATCCTCTTTACCCAAAGCCTTGGCAGCCTGTGCCATGCAATAATCATCATACGCATATTCCAATGTTTTAGATACTGACTCCGCCTCTTTATCGAAAGGCACATATCCCATCATACGATATTCCGGCAAACAGTCATAATTCGGATTCATCGCCGTGGTCTTCATAGCCTCATACACACGTTCGTAATCGAACCCTTTTACTCCCTTCACAATCATGTCAGCCAATACGGAAACTGCATGATACCCAATCATACACCAAGTCTCATTTCCATAAAACGACCAGATAGGCAGCATTTTCTCCACACTTTTATCATAATGAGCCAACATGGAATTGGCAATATCGGCATTCACTTCCTGTTGAACCAGATTGAACCAGGGATGCAAAGCCCGGTAGGTGTCCCAAAGAGAGAATACCGTATAGTTGGTAAATCCTTCGGCTTTCTCTATATTTTTATCTAATCCTCGAAACTGCCCGTCTGCATCCTGAAAGATGAACGGATGCAAAGCCGCATGGTAAGCCGACGTATAGAATGTTCTTTTCGTTTTACGGTCGGCAGTAAGGGTATATTTTCCAAGTTCTTTTTCCCATAGTGCTTCTCCTTTAGCTTTCAGATCATCGAAAGCGAGTCCGGCAAGTTCCGCCATATTGTTTTTTGCCCCGTTTGTGCTGACCGATGAAATAGCAGTTTTTACAATCACCTCCTCTCCGGCTTTTGTATCAAAAGAGATGCAAGCCATCAGATTCTTTCCCCAAGCTTCATAGCTGCTACGAAACCGGGAGGTATTGTAAATCACCGGCTTCTTATTCTGCATAAAGCGCAAGCCGGTCAACTTTTTAGAGAAAGTAGCCGTGAAATAGATATGCCGTTCCGGTCCCCAGCCTTTTACCAGTTTATATCCGGTGATGGTAGAATCATTTTCCATGCGCAGATTCGCCCATTCACAAGATTGCCATAAAGTATGGTTCATATCAATCATTATAAAAGCTTTATCCGATTGAGGATAGGTGAAGCGAAACATACCACTACGTACCCCTGACGTCATTTCAGCCTTTACTCCATAATCTGCCAGTTCCACCGCATAATAATTAGGTGATGCCCATTCCTTTTCATGAGAATAACGTGAACGGTATCCCTTTTCCGGCTCCTCACGTGTCCCCGGATCCAGTTTCATCTCTCCTGTTCCGGGAATAAACAAGAAGTCTCCCAAATCAGGTATACCAGTCCCGCTTAAATGAGTCAGACTGAACCCCAACAAGGTGGAATGATTATATTTATAACCGGAAGCCGCATCATAGTATTTACTATCCGTGTCCGGACTCATCTGAATTCCCCCGAAAGGAATCTGCGCACCCGGATACACATTACCATAACCATCTGTTCCCACAAATGGATTCACATAATCAATCAGTTTCTCGGTTTGAGCCATGCCTGGCAAAATACTCACCAGGCACAGCCATACTAAAAACAATCCTCTTTTACCCATTACACTCACCATATTTACATTATTATGCTTGTATATCACCTACAGCGACCTGATACTCATGCCATAATTCGTCAATATTATATTCATTCCCTAAAATATGTTTGATAGCACCATCGAACGACCAAGGCACCACCTCCAACGTACTGCGATTGAACTTACGCAGGAATTCAGGATCTTTGTTATCACGCAACCAGACAAAGAAATAACCGGCTGTACGATAACCGTCCATATAGTTCCCGCCTTTCGGACGGGCATTCGGTCCGTCAAATCCTCCATTGGCAACCCGCACAGCATCTGCCATTCCCTCGATAAATGCCCAGAACACACGATTGGTTCCATAAGAACCGATTCCTTGCGGTTCCAGCTGATAAGCATGTGTCAGTTCATGCAACAATACCCCGCGTGTTTCGAAAAACAACTTTGCCGTATCATTCGCTGCAAAAGATTTTTCAATATGACGTGTACTGTAGAAAATCGTCACATCACCATTGCCACCGCCTTTAGCAGAAATACCGTTGATATCTTCCAAAGTATAATGTATCTTGTGCACTGCGGGAATACTATCTTCCGGAGAATTGTAAAGAGTAGCTAATACAGTACGTGCCTGTTCCTTGATATACGATTCAGCATCGGGAATGATCCGGTGGTAAATGTCCGATCCCAGCGTTTCCGGTGCTTTATCCTCAAACAATACAGCACCTGTATTGTACTCTTTCCATACATCAGAATTATCCTTCACCTGTTTTTGCACACTTGCAGCACAAGCCCCCATACCTACCAGCAGGCAGGCTGCATAGATTAAATGTATCTTTTTCATACTCCTTTATTGATTATTCGTTGATTCCGTTAGTTAATGAATAAGGTTTATCCTCCGGTGATAATCCGCGACGTTTGTTAGGTGATGCCCCCATCTTGAATTCAAGCACGCCTCCTTTCAAAATGTCTTCATGTGTAATGTACATCTTGTCGTATACCTTACCGTTCAATTTCAGCGACTGCACGTAACGTTTCTTATCGCTGACACCCGGCGCTTTGATCTCCAATGTCTTTCCATTAGGAAGCGTCATCTTCAGATAAGGCAGGTAGGGCGCTCCCAATACATACTGGTCTGTACCAGGACAAACCGGATAGAAGCCCATCACGGAGAAAAGGTACCATGCTGACATCTGTCCGCAATCATCATTTCCACCCAATCCGTTAATATCATTCTTATACATCTTATTCAGAATCTCACGCAGCCAGTACTGTGATTTCCACGGCTGGGAAGTCCACGCATATAGATAAGGAACATGGTGGCTCGGTTCATTACCATGCACATATCCGCCGACCAAACATTCTTCCGTAATATCCTCATTATGCTCATAGTACTTCTCCGGCAGATGCATGGAGAACAGTTCATCCAGTTTCTGCACGAACGTCCCTTCTCCTCCCATCAAGTCGATCATGCCAAATACATCGTGTGGCACATGAAAAGAGAAATTCCATGAATTGCCTTCGATAAAACCTTCACCATAGGTTTGCAATACATCAAACTCTTTCTTGAAAGAACCGTCACTATAACGGGGACGTGCAAAACCAATACTTGTATCATAGATAGTACGATAATTGAGGGCACGCTTTCGGTAAGTCTCCGCTATTTCCTTGTTACCTGCCTTCAAAGCTGTCTGATAGATAGTCCAATCGTCGTATGCATACTCCAAAGTAGAAGAAGCTGCTGTACCACTTTTGTCAAGCGGAATATATCCCAGCTTCATATAATCAGCTATACCTTCATAATACGGAACGGTGGATGTACTGACCATTGCCGCCAATGCCTCATCCACATTCGAAAAGACGCCTTTGGTTATTGCATCCGCCAGTACAGACACAGCATGATAACCGCTCATACACCAGTTTTCATTTCCCATCAGACTCCATATCGGCAACATTCCGTGCACGCTTTGTTGCTCATGTTTAATCATGGATTCCACCATATCCGCATTGCGTCCCGGTTTCACCAGATTCAGGAAAGGATGTTCCGCACGATAGGTATCCCAAAGGGAAAATATAGTATAGTTGGTGAATCCTTCCGCCCGGTGTATGTTATGATCCAGCCCACGATAGGAACCGTCTACATCCATATACACAGACGGATTAATCATGGTGTGGTAAAGAGAAGTATAGAACATTGCTTTCTGATCGGACGTACCTTCGATCTCGAAATGCTCCAGTTCACTATTCCAATCTGTACGAGCAGCTTCCGCCAACTGTTCGAAACTCTTTCCGGAAGCCTCGGCACGCAGATTCTTAATGGCCCCTTCCGTACTGACTGCCGACAATGCCACTTTTACAACCAGTTCCGAATTGTTAGCGGTATCGAAGTTAAAGTAAGCCACGATTTTTCGACCTGTGATTTCGGGGAAGTTCTTTTCCATCTTGAAACGACGCCAGAAGCCATTGTACAGTACTTTTTCCTTATCCTTATATCCGTAGTCTTTAATCGGCTGTGACAAAGAGATAGCAAAATAGGTATAATTCGTGCGCGCCCATCCGTTGGTGATACGGTATCCGGTCAACAGAGTATCGTTTTCTACCCTTAAATTAGCCCATAGTACTTTGCCGTCATAATTATAAATACCATGCACCAGATCCAAAATCAAATGACCATCTTTTCCTTTCGGGAAGGTATATTTATGTATACCCGTCCGTTGTGTTGCTGTCAGTTGGGCCTTAATGCCATAATCGTCCAGTATCACTTCATAATATCCGGGAACAGCTTTTTCTGTAGCATGGTCAAAACGTGAACGGTATCCCTCTTCCGGATAATCCGCCCGACCGGGATTTAACTTCACATCGCCAACAGCAGGCATCAACAAGATGTCTCCCAAGTCAGAATGTCCCGTACCACTAAGATGAGTGTGACTGAAGCCAACAATGGTCTTGTCCCTATATTGGTAACCGGCACAATACTCGTAGGCATTTTTCTGATAAGCTCCATTTACATTATGCGGAATTGTGTCTGTGTCCGGACTCAACTGTACCCATCCAAAAGGAGTACAAGCACCGGGAAAAGTGTGCCCCATCCCATTGGTCCCGATAATCGGATTCACATAGTCTACCGGCTGTTGAGCTATGGCGGACAAAGTTGCTGCCGCCATAGTCATCATCAATACTTTCTTTCTCAAATTATTCATATCAGCTTACTTTGCGTCACGAGAGAATGAATACGGGAAGTCTGATTCGTTGATACCTCTTCCCTTATTCGGTTTGTTATCCATATCAAACACCAGACGACCGCCTTTCAACAGATCGAAATGGTTCAGATAATTCTTTGTATAATTCTTGCCATTATAATTCAATGAACGAATATAACGATTATCATCGTTATTCTTCGGGGCGGAGATTTCCAGTTTCTTGCCGTTCTCCAGTGTAATCGTTGCTTTCTTGAAGTAAGGAGCTCCCATTACATATTCATTGCTGCCGGGACATACCGGATAAAATCCCAATGCAGTAAATACATACCAAGCCGAAGTCTGACCGTTATCTTCATCTCCACAATAACCGTCCGGAGTAGGAAGATAGAGGCGGTTCATCGTCTCACGCAACCAATATTGGGCTTTCCAAGGTTCGCCGGCATAGTTATACAAATAGATCATGTGCTGGATAGGTTGGTTGCCATGCGCATAGTTACCCATGTTAGCAATTTCCATTTCACGAATCTCGTGAATCACTCCTCCATAATAGCTATCATCAAATACAGGAGGAAGATTGAATACAGAATCAAGCATACTAACAAACATCTTCTTGCCGCCCATCAGATCAACCAGTCCTTGTACATCGTGGAATACCGACCATGTATAATGCCAACTATTTCCTTCCGTAAAGGCATCTCCCCATTTAAAAGGATTGAAAGGAGTCTGGAAAGTTCCGTCGGAATTCTTTCCCCGCATCAACTTAGTTTCCGGATCGAACAGATTACGGTAGTTCTGACTCCTTTTCTTATAAACATCCAGTTCTTCTGCCGGACGACCTAATTTTTCACCCATACGGTAAATGCACCAGTCATCGTATGCATATTCCAATGTGCGTGCCGCATTCTCATTAATTTTCACATCATACGGCACATAGCCCAGCTTGTTATAATATTCATATCCACGGCGTCCGGTAGTAGAAACTTTCGGATGTACGCTATTGGCCCCTTTCAGTAGACCTTCATACATTTTTTCTGCATCCGCTTTGGTTATATTCTTCATGAAAGCATCCGCCACTACAGAAGCAGAATTATTCCCAACCATGCAACCACGATGGCCCGGGCTTGCCCATTCAGGAAAGAATCCACTTTCAAGATAGGTATTCAACAGACCTGCCTGCATCTTCTCACCCATTGAAGGATATATCAAATTAACAAATGGAAACAAGCAACGGAAAGTATCCCAGAATCCAGTGTCGGTAAACATATATCCCGGACGGATTTCACCATTATAGGGGCTGTAATGCACAGTTTCCCCCTTACCGTTTACTTCGTAAAACATACGAGGAAACAACACCGAACGATACAAACAAGAGTAGAACGTACGCATACGGTTCTCATCGCTGTCTTCAACCTTGATACGCCCCAAGACATTGTTCCATGCCTTACGACCGGCCTCTTTTGTCTGTTCAAAGGTCTTATTACCAATTTCTTTCAAGTTCAGTTCAGCCTGTTCAGGACTGATGAATGAGGATGCCACCTTTGCATGTACCTGTTCTCCTTTCTTCGTTGAAAATCCGATAGCAGCACCCACGTGATTGGATTGTAGTTCGAGATGTGTTTCAACCAAATGATAGTCTGCCCATACTTTATTGAAAGTAAAAGGCTTGTCGAACTCTATCACAAAGTAATTTTTAAAGTTTTGAGGAACACCGCCACTATTGCGTGTCGTATAACCAACTATTTTATTTTCTTCGGGAATCACCTTCACATACGAACCGCGGTCGAAAGCATCTACCACCACATAGGCATCAGAGGTTTCAGGGAAAGTGAAACGGAAATATGCGCAACGTTCCGTCGGAGCTATTTCAGTTGTCATGTCATACTCTGACAAATAAACACTATAATAATAAGGAGTGGCTTTCTCTGCCTTATGAGAGAACCAGGAAGCACGACTGTCCTGATCGATCTTCAACTGTTTAGTCATCGGCATGATTGAGAACTGACCGTAGTCATTGATCCACGGACTAGGCTGATGGGTTTGCTTGAAACCTCTGATTTTGTCGGATGCATAAGTGTAAGCCCAACCGTCACCCATCTTTCCGGTTTGTGGCATCCAGAAGTTCATTCCCCAAGGCAACGCGATGGCAGGATATGTATTCCCATTAGATAGTGATATTTTCGAATCAGTTCCCATTAAAGGATTCACATAGTCTACCGGTTGCTTTTGCGCAAAGGTAGAAGAAGCTCCCAATAGCAGGGCTATTGCGAAAGATAGTAGTTTCTTTTTATTCATGGTCTACGAATTAAGCTATTAATTAGATTATCAAGTCTTTTTTATTTACGTTACAAATTAAAGCATCTTTCTGTAATTATCAGTCCTCTGATACGCCAAAATAAGAAAAAAATAGCATTTGGTCAACCAAAGGATACGAGCGTCAACGAGAGTACAAGTTAAATAAGTGAGAATCAGGATGTAATATTTATGTGCATACCACGAGAGTACAACCGGAGGACTAACTGTTTAAGCAATAGAGAGAGGATAATTTGCCTTTACCCTCTCTCCAATTCTATCAGAAACAAATATTTATTATTACCTAATTAATTCCATCCCGGGTTCTGACGTCCTTCCAACGCAGGATTAGCCTGAATTTCATCTAACGGGATAGGCCATAACAAAGCATATTCAGGAATGGCACCGGCTCTTGTGCTTCCATCGGGCTTGTTTTGAATTTGAGCCGATGCAAGAGCAGTCCATTTCAATTTTCCTGATTCGGTAGATGCTTCCGGATACAAACGAGTACGACGAATGTCATCCCAAATCTTAAATTCCAACGGTAACTCATGCAAACGTTCAGTCAAAATCGATTGTATTAAATCGTTTCCTGTAGCCGTCTCATCTGCCAATCCAGCACGTTTACGCACTTGATTGAGATAATATTTAGCTCCACCGACAGCATTATCTTCATGATTTGTACGTGCCAGACCTTCGGCCGCAATCAGCAAGACTTCCGCAAAACGGAATACCGGCATATTATAATCACCGTCGTGACCGCTAATCAAAGCATTTTCATCAAACCATGCCCAGTTGCCTGCATTATTCAAAGTATGAGTATTTCCTTCAGCATCGGTATATTGCTTAAAGAAGAACTGTTTCTCATGTCCTCGAATATCATTAGAGGCATAGCTGTTAAGCAACATATCACAGGGAAGGTATGCATTATACAGCACGTCTCCTCCCGGATGGAACACTCCCCACTGAAAAGCATCTGTCCCGATAGAACGACAAGCATAAGAGTTACCTACACTATAATCACTATAATTGTATTCTTTAGCATAAATGATTTCAGCTGATTCTTTCGTTGTCTTAATCACATTATACGCAGAGTTCAAATCATCAGTCGTTCCATTCGGATGAATAAGTCCGTGAGGACTATCATTAATCACTTTCAATGCCATCTGTGCAGCTTTTCCATAATAGTCTGCCCCCCCGTTTAACGGTGCACCAGCCCATTGTAGATAAACTTGTGCCAGCAAAGTCTGCGCCATTGCTCTGGTAACATAACAGCCATTTTCATAGAACGTTTTATTCGGCAATGCATCCCCGTTGACAATATCCAGCAAGTCGGCTTCAATTTTCTTATAAACCTCTTCAGCAGAAAGACGTTCTTTGTACATACCTTCTGTAGATGTGTAAGGTTCTGAAATATAAGGAACACCACCAAATTCTTTGACCAGCCAAAAATATCCGTATGCACGGAAGAATTTACCTTGAGCCACATAATTATTAATAGTAGCTTCATCCAGCACCCCGGTCATTGTCGGAATATTGGCTATAACAAAGTTGGCACGTGAAATACCTTTATAAAACTCATGCCAGTATTTCATTGCAATATCATCAAAAGATTCAATATTGAAGTTACACCCTTCGGATGCCGTAGTAAATGTTCTATCCTTACGCTTATCAACGTACAATCCGGACACAATACCACCCCACATTGTCGCTTTAGGAGTCCAGCCACCGCCTACATCAGTGTTGTGTAAATAAGGTACACCACCAAAATACAATGCGTTCACACCTGACTCCGCATCAGCTTTCGTCTTCCAGAATTGGTCAGATGATTTCATATCCAATGGTTCTTCTTTCAGGAAATCGTCGCATGAATTCAGCAACACAGAAAGTGAACACATACAAAATGCAGATATATATACTTTTAATAGTTTCATAATTCTTATGGTTTTTATAACGGTGAATTAAAATGCTACATTAAGACCGAACGTAAACGTTCTCGGACGCGGATAGGTGAAGAATTGGCGGTTAGCCCCCCATTTGTTGTCACCTAAACGAGATGAGTTATCCGGATCGTATCCGTTATAGTCCTTAGAAGTAATCAGGAACGCGTTATTCACATTCGCATACAAACGCAATGAAGACAGACCGATCTTCTTAATCAGTGTCGGATTGAAGGTATATCCGAGCTGAATCATGTTACAACGCAAATAAGAACCATTGCAAACCCAGTCATCATCTGCCTGGTTATTAGCTCCCTGACCAAAGTTATTCAGACGAATTGCCTGTTCTTTACCCGACGGATTGAGAGTTGGATGCCATGCTTCCTTATAAAGACGGTCTATACCGTTAGTCAGGAAACGGGCTACAGTAGAGTGATAATATTCTTGCATCACGTCTACCCCCCATGTAAACTGGAAGTCTAAAGTCAAATCGAAACCTTTATAATTGAAGGTATTGATAAATGAGCCCATCCAGTCTGGTAATCCGTTACCGATAATTTCGCGTTTCTTATAAGTTACCTTTTCACCGATAGTGGAAGGTATGTTCATTGTCTCCGGATCCCAGTTAGACGGAATACCATCGTAGATACCGGCGCGCTTATAACCATAGAAAGAAGAAAGCTCTTCACCTTCACGGATCAACATATCGTAACCCACAAAACCGTCGGTCGTAATCTGACGCTTACCGGTGACAGGATCAACAGATGCACTTTCATCCAACTTCTCTACACGGTTTTTGTTGAAACCTAAATTAAGAGTGGAAGTCCACTGGAAATCATGTGTCTGAATAGGATATGCTGTAACCAGAATATCTAAACCACGATTGGAAACGGCTCCAATATTATCCATAATGGAAGAGTAGCCTGTTGATTCAGGAACCGGACGGTCGAGCAACAAATCTGAAGTATATTTATAATAATAGGAAATATCGAAATTCAGTCTGTTATTGAATAAACCCAACTCGAATCCTAAGTCCCACTGTCCAGTCTTTTCCCATTTCAAGTCAGGATTAGGCATATTGTCCAGATAAGACACAACGTGCAAAGCATCACCAATAATCGTATTTGACTGGCTTACCGTGGCCAATGACTTATAAGTACCGATTTCCGAGTTACCTGTCACACCGTAAGAAGTATGCAGTTTTAGTTTGCTAATCAATGAGTTATCTTTCAAGAAGTCTTCATTAGAAATCATCCAGCCCAAGCCGACTGACGGGAAAAATGCATATTTATTGTTCTGTCCGAATTTGGAAGAGCCATCATAACGACCGGTTACGGTAGCCATATACTTGTTGTCATAAGAATACGCCAGACGCAAGAAATAAGAGTTCATTGCCCACTTGTCGTAATCACTGCCAACAGAAGGACGATTCGTTCCGGAACCTAAATTATAATATCCGTAGAAGTCATCAATATACTTACTGTCGGAAGCTTCGAATTTGGTATAATTATACTCTTGCCAAGACATACCCGCCATTGCATTAATGTGATGTTTGTTTATATCTTTCACATAAGTCAAATAGGTTTCTTCCTGCCAATACAAAGAGTTGGAGTTATTTGCAGAAGCTGCTCCCTCGGAACTTTGATTAATCATCGGACGCGGAGTGAACGGCGTATAGTTAGCATCACGATTATTGTGGTAGTCGATACCGAACTGGGTCTTCAAATCCAATCCTTTCATGAGATGGAAAGTCAAAGCAGCATTACCAAAAATCTGCGTACGATATTGCATAGCCTGCATCCGTTCGAGCAACTCAACGGGATTACCTACACCTTCCGGGCTGAATCCTTGTTTTCCGCTATTAGGATCAGTCTGATTATTGAGAATAGAGCTTGTATTAATAATGTTCGTCTGCGTATATTCACCATCCAGCTTAACCGGTAAGAAAGGCAACTGTTCGATCATTGTACGCAATGCGCCTTGTCCGTAAGGGTTATCAGAAGTTCTATTACCCCAAGTATGATTTACTAATAAATTAACGGAAGTAGACAGCCAATCAGTCGGTTTGTCATCATACGCCAATTTTGCATTGATACGTTTGAAGTAGGAATTCAACAAAATACCCTGTTGATCGGTATAATTGATGAATGCTCCGATAGAAGATCCTTCTCCTGTACGTTGGATACTGATCTGATGGTTATGAGAGATGGCAGTGCGGGATGCTTCATCCTGCCAGTTGGTATTATATTTCGGAGAACCGTCTGCATTGAACAAACGTTCGTCTGTGAATATCTGTGACAGATCAGTTGTGAAGTTCTTGCCTTGAAATTCGTTGGCATTTTCCAATCCCTGCTTGAAGGTAGACATCCATTCGTTAGCATCCATTACATCTATTTTTCTAGCCATCTTACCGATAGACAATGAACCATCATAGGAAACATGGACTCCTTTTCCTGCATTACCGCGCTTGGTAGTCACCATGATAACACCATTCGCACCACGGGCACCATAGATGGCAGCAGAGGAAGCATCTTTCAATACTTCGATAGATTCGATATCATTCGGATTAAGCAATTCGAAGTTTGACATCACCACTCCATCTACTACGTACAGCGGTGATGCCGATGCGTTGATAGTAGAAATACCACGAATGATGACACGTGATTCTCCACCCGGCTGACCGGTATTAGAGAAGATATTCACACCGGCCACTTTACCCTTCAATCCGTCAAGCGCATTGAATGATTGTGCTTTCAGCATGTCTTTACCTTTGGCTGTGGAAATGGAACCCGTCAAGTCTGATTTGCGCATGGTACCATAACCTACAACGACTACTTCGTCCAGTGCTTTCGTATCCGATTGCAGAACTACGTTCAGAACATTACTCTTTAATTCCGAGACTTTAAATTCTTGTGTGATATAACCAATATACGAAAACACCAAGGTGGCATTGGAAGGAACAGAGAGAGTGTATTTACCGTTAATGTCAGTGATTGTTCCTGTACTACCGTTTTTAACTTTCACCGTACCACTGATAACCGCCTCTCCCTGATCATCGGTTACCGTACCGGAGATTGATTTTACAGATTGAGCATTCATGCCCAAACTCAACATCATACCTATTACAAATAAGGTAAGATACTTTAGTTTTTCATTCATAATTCCTTTAAATTTGATTAGTAATAAGGTTAATTCCCTTTAAAAAGATTGTTGCAAATAAAGGCTATTCGAATAAAAGTCCAATGCTCTACCTTGCCAAAAAAACGGCAAAATAAAGACACATATTTAAAGCACAGAATGGTAAATTAGAGCACAGATTAACGCACTAATAATCAACATAATAAAATCAACAAAAGGGATTTAGAGCACAAGGTTGTGACAAACAAATAAATAATAATGTTTCCCAACTAATCACCTATACGAAAGAATTTAACCTGACAATCAGCATACCTTTCGCTGTTCCCGATAATCTTTCGGTGTCATCCCGAACCGACGGGTAAACTCTTTATAAAAATAAGACCGGCTGGAAATACCGACCTCCATAATAACATCTTGAATAGAAAGTTCTTCATCAAGTAACAGGCGGGCTGCCTTTTCCATACGGTAACTCTTTATTAAATCACCGGGAGCAGTATTGGAGATTTCCTTGAATTTACGATAGAACTGACGGGAACTCATTGCCATACGATCAGCGATCAACGTTGAGCCCAGTTCTTCCTTGTCCAGGTTTTCTTCAATCACCTTTAACAATTTACGAATAAAATCAGCTTGTTCGGTAGTTGTACAGACAATCTGTCCCGCCAAATCTCCCAGTTCCTCCATATATATCTGCTTCGCTTCCCGCTTTCCATAAATAGCATTATGGACAACTTCCCGCAAGAATAATATATCATAAGGAAGTACAATATAAGAATCAGACCACAAGATCAGTTCCCGCTGAATGGCCGAACCAACTTTCCAAGTTAACAATGGAATAAAAGCTGTCTTTGAAAGCAGAGTACGATTCCGGCTAACATACTCCATAAAAGTACTTTCAGCATTGGCATACATTGTCATATCCACTAATAATAGAGCCGGAGCCGACCGACGAATTTCGTCAAAAGCAAGCTGCACACTCTTTACTTGATGAACCACATATTCATCAGCCAGGAAATTACTAATCAACCAAGTCATTTCATCTCTGTCTTCCAACAAAAGCACAGTTTTTTTCCCTTGTTCACCTGCCACTGTCAAGACTGCCGGTTCAAAGATAATCGTCAACCGACTACCACTCTCATCATCATCATAACGAAGAACGGCATGAATACGTTCCAAAGCCGACCGTACAAAACCTAAAAGTAAATGCACAGCAAACACATGATCGGAATCTTTCTCCGTCACTGAAGAAGCTTTATCTGAAAGATATTCATACAACGCTTTCGCAGTAGCATCTTTAGAAGAAAAATGTAGCTGCATCTTACCATCCTGTTCTGACATTTCTACTATTACGCCATGAGTACCTTTCATTTCAGTAATCCGAAGATAGCAGCAATAAAGAATACTGTATAATGCATTCTTGTAAACTGGAAATGTTAAGTGTTCCGGAATCATTGACGATATAGAAGAATGATCAATCCCTTGTTCTTCCAACGTACGTAACACCTCTTGAGAAACTCCCTGTATACTCATACGTGCAGAAACAATAAACCGATCCGGAAAGAATTGTTTAAGTTCTTCCAAAAACAGAGCGTCAGGATTAAGAAGTGCGTTCATCACAGTTTCGCGTATCAGTGACACTTTCTCAAGACATTGCTCATAAGAAAGATTCTCTGCACGCAATTGGTCACAATAATTATAAATAAGAGTAAAATCTTCAAGCATCCTACGGTTTGTATATACAGTCTCGGATTTCCGGCAACTTTCTGTCCCCATCAGTGTTTTCATCATCCGTTCCTGAAGATAGTTTTTACGTAGTAAATATATCACGTACCCTAACAGCAACAAGAAAATGACCAAATAAACAAAATAAGCCGCCACCGATCGATACCAGGGAGAAAGGATATATACCGGAATAGAAAAATGCCGATATTCCGTATCAAATACATCCCTCTTATAGCGTACCTTAAAGATATAATCACCTGCCGGCACTCCTGTATATGAGGCTTCATTAATACTACTAAAAGAGGTCCAATCCTTATCATATCCTTCCAACTGGTAAGAATATTCTATATCTTCTCCTGATAAAAAATCCGGAACAACAAAAGAAAGTGCAAATGAAACCTCCGTCCCCTTCAACTGTAATGCCTTACCATCGTCTGTATAGTAATCTCCATCCCCCTGAACCACTTGCGTATGTCCAACAGTCAACTTACGTAACAAAATATCCGGATAAAATTCCGGAGCAGCCTGCACCTCTTTATCCAGATAAAGCAACCCGTCAATCCCACCGAAAAAAAGCTCCTGTGTATATGGACACATGTAATAAGCATCATCACTAAACTCACCGATTTGAACACCTGCACTGTAAAAGTAGGCATGTGATGAGCCATTTATCGGATTATATTTAATCAGCCCCCGATTCGTACCAAGCCATAAGAGTCCGTTCTCATCTTCAAGTACACCATGAATCATATCATTGAGCAAACCTTGCTCCCGTCCGATATAGGTAGCTTTCATCTGTTTTCCATTAGAATTCAGACATACCAATCCTGATGTTGTCCCTACATATAACAACCCTTCTTTGGTCCGATACAGGCTGAGCACATCGTCTACCGACTTATGAAGCATTTCTTTCAAAGAAATCACTTTATATTCTTCAGTCCGCTTATCAAACCGTACGAGTCCTTTCTCCCGACTGCCAAGCCACAAAATAGAATCCCCCTCGGGCAACATTGGATAGAACATCGTAATTTCTCGCTGACCGTGAAAAAAATGATAACTTTTCTGCGACTTGAAACGAATGGTACCTGCCTGCTTCTCAAGTATTAATTTATGAAAACCGGAACCGGCTGTCACCACATAAAGTACACTATCATTTTCCTCATAAATGCCATGTATCTCGGTGGGTTGTGCCGACAGGTTCTCCACAGAATGCAAAGTTTTGTCTTCAAAAGAGTAGTAAAATAGTCCCGGATCTCCAGATCCTATCCAAAAGCCATCCATATAACGGCTTTGAACCAATTTATAAACAGGAAATTCTTTATTCCATCGTATATAAGACACAACATTTTGCTTACCTTCAGGAGAGTAAACTGTAACGGCAGAAGCCTCCTCATTCTCACGATAATCCGGTATATGCAACAGTCCATCACCTTTCGTCCCGAACCATAGCCCACCACTATTGTCTGTCATAACAGAACGTACCTGCCTGCTTAAGTTAGATGACAGTTGATTGAGCATCAAATTGGTGGCAATAGAATATTTCTTAGCATACATAATCGTTCCTTGTCCGTCCGAAGCAACCCATAAGACATTCTGATGAGGATCTCGATAAATACTATATATACGCACATTCCGGTCGACCACTTCTTCTTTATATTTTTGTGAAGTACGGAGACGGACTAACCCATTCGTTCGAAAACCAATAATAATATCTTCATAGAAAAGGGCTATTCCTGCAATAGTTCCATTCTTCTGCACTAATGAAGAAAGGTTACGAATATAAATTTTAGATTGTCGGGAAATATCATAAACATAAAGATCATGCTCACTATCGATAAAACAAAGAACGCCATTCTGATAAAAGACATCTTCAATAGGTTTCGCATGAAAATTAGTAGATGAAACAGTTGAATGAATTGATAATGTGTCACAATCAAAAGCATCCTGCGAAACCTGTAACAGCTCCCCTGTTTGTTGAGTGAAAATCCACAAAACACCATCATCCGTGACGAACGCCCGTTTATCCATATCTTCTACGGGTACTTTCAGATTCTTAATCTGTACAAATCGTTTATAAGATGTATTATAGTAGAAAATTCCACCATGACTCACCACCCATGTGTTTCCTTTAGAATTGGAATGTAGATAATAATCATCTGTAAAGTCATAATATCCGACAACTTGCCGTGAATCCTGTGAAAGACGATTGATCCCCAAATGGGTAGAAATCCACAAACAATTATTATCCGCCTGCTGAATAGAATGGATTACGTTGTTACTCAAAGCCTTGGGAGCTGAAAAATCGGAACGGAAAACTTCCATGCTTCTGCCGTCATAACAATTGACGCCATCGTAAGTACCGAACCACATCAACCCTGTATTGTCTTGAAAAAGACAAAGCACAGCGCTATTAGATAATCCTTGCTGATAATCTACTTTCCGGAAGATATATGAATCTTTACCGCCATCTGCCTGACAGATCAATGAATAAATCAATAGAACAAAAGGAAAAATCAAGCGTATTTTCATTGTGTTAATCATTAATATCATCTATTAAATATCAGGCAATCGCTTATATGTTTTGTTTCGCAGTGCGAAAAAAAATAGCCATTAATAATCGATGTCTTTGATTCTCTTTACACAAAGATACGTTTTTATACGGAAAATGCAACTCTATTTTATCAAGTACCTCTATTTTTCAACAATTACTTCACTACTAAGTTCACACAATCTAAGAGTCTGCCTCTTCCATTTTTCAATGATCTCATCATTATAAATAATAATGCAATCAGTTTTATTTTCATATCGCACGTTTATCAATATGTATATTTAAGCCATGTGTTTATCATTGATATAAGACCTATAAAGTTTTGTATACCAATTGATATTCTTGTAGTGTATCTATGCTAACGACGCAGAAAAGTAAGCTTCGTTGATTACTTCTCTCTCAACACTGCTTACTTCTCATGTAATCTATTAATAGAAAAGTTGCTCTTGATTAAGTCCAAACTTTCTTTTTATTAACAGTAAAGTTGCTTTTCATCCCTTCCAATCTATAAATGCAATCTTCATTTATAAAAACAAAGGTTCCGTTTTTAAAAACAAAGCTTGCATTTATAAAAATGAAGCTTTCATTTTAAGTTTGTAAATAACAAAAGAGAAGTTTACTATTAGACGAAAGGAAGTTTAGACTTAATCAAAAGAAACTTTATTGTTAATACTCAAGGAGAAGAGTAACTATCATCATTCTGTGGATATCATCCTAATAAAAAGTCTCGTATATCAATGAGACAACTTATTCAGTTATCTTTATGATATACGAGACTCAAATGTTATAAATAAAATCCTATTTTACAGGATATTATTTTGCTAATTCATTAATCACATCCATTATCTTCTGACCGATTTCTTCAGCAGCCTCCATGGTAGAAGCTTCACTATACACACGGATGATCGGTTCTGTATTACTCTTGCGCAAATGTACCCATTTGTCGGCAAAGTCTATTTTCACACCGTCGATATCGTTGATTTCTTCGTTCTTATAGATTTCCTTTACTTTGGCAAGGATAGCATCTACATCGATTTCCGGAGTCAGGTCTACACGGTTTTTAGCAATGAAGTAAGGAGGATAAGTAGCACGGAGCTCGCTAACCTTCTTTCCTTCGTGAGCCAGATGGCTAAGGAATAATGCGATGCCTACCAATGCATCACGTCCGTAGTGACTGGCAGGATAAATTACTCCACCATTTCCCTCACCACCGATAACAGCATTGATTGCTTTCATCTTCGTTACCACATTTACTTCGCCTACGGCAGAAGCGCTGTATTCCATTCCATACTTGCGAGTTACATCACGCAAAGCACGGGTAGAGCTTAAATTAGAAACAGTGTTACCGGGGGTATGTTTCAGTACATAGTCGGCAACAGTAACCAATGTATATTCTTCACCGTACATTACGCCATTCTCGCAGATCATTGCCAGACGGTCAACATCGGGGTCTACAACAAAAGCTACATCGGCCTTTCCACCTTTCATTAAGTTCATGATGTCACCGAGGTTCTTTTCAAGCGGTTCGGGGTTGTGCTGGAAGTTTCCGGTAGGTTCACAGTAGAGTTTTTCTACATGTTTCACCCCCAAACGTTCAAGAAGTTCGGGAAGAATGATACCACCTACCGAGTTTACACAGTCAATAGCTACCCGGAAATCAGCTTTTTTGATAGCTTCTACATCTACCAGATCGAGAGCCAATACACTGTCGATATGTTTCTGATTATAAGTCAGGTCTTTGCGGTAAGAGCCCAAGTGATCTACGTCAGCATAGTCAAATTCTTCTGCTTCAGCAATACGAAGCACTTCGTTGCCTTCGGCTGCATTCAGAAATTCGCCATGTTCATTCAGTAACTTCAGTGCGTTCCACTGTTTCGGGTTATGAGAAGCTGTCAGGATGATGCCACCACAAGCGCCTTCCATAGTTACAGCAAGCTCTGTGGTCGGAGTAGAAGCAAGATCAATATCTACTACATCCCAGCCCATTCCCATTAATGTGCCGACTACTACGTTTTTTACCATTTCACCCGAGATGCGGGCATCGCGTCCCACAACAATCTTGTTGCTCTTCGCTTTGCAGGTCTTACGAATTAAAGTAGCATAAGCCGAGGTGAATTTTACAATGTCAAGCGGGTTCAGTCCTTCTCCCGCTCCTCCGCCGATGGTTCCGCGGATTCCAGAGATAGATTTGATTAGAGTCATAGGTTTTTAACTAAAAGATTTATCTAATGTTAGTGCTTTAGCTTTTTGCTTTCTCAAATTTCCAGATATCATAGAAATAAGGATTGACATATTGTTGTGCAGTTGTATGCCCCATCTTAGAAGGTACAATCAGGCGTACATGTGCATTATTACGCAAATAAGGTAAGGCAATCAACCATCCGGATGGAATTGCAGTTCCATAACCTTGATTAACCCATAATAAATCATATTCCAAACTACCGGATAAAACGATCCCATAAACAGTAGACGCGTTTTGTACATAACGGAATGTTAATGGAAACTTATAATAATCAGGGTAATCCATCCATTCTTCTAAAGCTACATTGAAACAAGTAACCTCTCCTGTCATCATATCCTTTTCTACATAACGAGTACAAATGATGTTATCAGTAGCAAAAGTATCTACTTCATTAATAAACTCAACCCCATTCTCACCTTCCTCTTTCCCGCCACGATCTACGATCTGCATATATACGCCGTTGGAAAAAGCAACATATTCGTCATATCCATCCCCAGCTTCTTTTGAAGCCGTAACAGTGTCTCGTTCGAACTCTTCCAGTGAAATGACACGAATATCATTATCTTTGATGAACTTATTCACCGCATTTTTCTCGTCTTCCAGCATTTCTGCATAAGTCTTCGAATTGTCGCATGCCTGGAACAGACTTCCGGCGGTTAACAAAGAGAGAAATAAAAATACAAGTTTCTTCATTATCTGTTATTTAGCTATATTCCGCACAAATGTATCTCAAAATCATTAAAAGTTGAAAGGGGGAAGTTGAAAGTTCGTATCTTTTAACCTTTCCATATTCACTTTTAACCTTCCATCTTTAGCTTTTCGCTGTTAGCAAAGGTTTATACTTCTCAAGCGCTTTCTCAAAGACCGCTTTTGCCTCTTCCATCGTTCCGAAAAACTCACCGCCCGAAGCGTTCAAATGTCCGCCACCGTTGAAAAATTCAGCGGCTAACTGATTACATGGAAAGGTTCCTACCGAACGAAGGGAGATTTTAATCATCGGCTTCTCTGTATCTTCCCGCAAGAAGCAGGAGAAACAAACATTCTTGATGGAAAGGGGGATGTTTACGAAGCCTTCGCTATCACCTTTTATATAGTTAAACTTACTTTGCTCGGCTTTTGTCAATGTGATTAATGCCGAATTACAATCCGGATAAACAGTCATGTTCGACAGTACATAGCCCATCAAACGCAAACGGCTCTCGGAATAGGTATTGTACACCTTACGGTAAATATCATCCTTATCGATTCCTTTGGAAAGTAGTTCGCTAATGATAAAATAAATTTCCCGGTTATTCGAATTATAAGTGAATCCTCCTGTATCTGTCATCATGCCTGTGTAGATACATTCTGCGCCTTCCTTCGTGATATCACTGAAATATCCCATACGACAAATCAGCCGGAATATCAATTCGGAAGTAGAAGAAATCTTAGGATAGGACATTACAATCTTACAGAAATCTTCGGGATACAGGTGATGATCGATCATGATTTTACGCGCAGGAGATGCAGCCACAGCATCTGCCATATCGTCAATACGCTTCAGTGCATTGAAGTCGAGACAACAGATTACGTCAGCTTCGGCTATCAACTTATCGGCAAAATCTTTGTAACGGTCATACAAAAGAATATCCTTACTGCCCGGCATCCATCGCAAGAAATCGGGAAAGGCATTCGGCACAATTACGTTTACTGTTTTTTCCTGTGAATCCAGAAAATGATATAATCCCAATGATGAACCAATAGCGTCGCCGTCAGGAGAAACATGGGATACAATTACTATTTTGTCAGCTCGTTCAAACCATTTGGTAAAATGGTCTATTTTGGCTTGTTCAATTACTTTCGTCAACATACTCTTAAACTTTATCAAGGTGCAAATGTACGATAAATCTTTGTACTTAGAGCAAAAAGCGGACAGAACCTTCGTCAGACAAAGAGATAAATCGCAGACCGGATTTCTTGCATTCGCTTTCAAGTAGGTGTTTGCGGTATTCCGAGAGGGACGCGTCCAATATGACGTAAGAGAAAGAAAAGACCAGGGCGAGTTCTTCCAGATGACCGTCATATCCTTTGCATAAGTAAAGATACTGAATATATAACGGAGAAACGGTAGATTTGTTTCGCCAACGGTTATCGTTTATGACACATACACGACAACCATGATAGGATATAATCTGCTGTTGACGGTTAAGTTCAGCGTGCCGGCAATCAGCCGTTATTTCTTGGGGAGGAAGAAGGTGATGACGCTTCCAATAGTTAGCTGTCATGTGTTTCAGACGTTTTTCATTGGAGAGAGTATCCATATAGTTTATCCAGGATTGTCCGTCACTCTTTATGCAATGTACTGCCGGACAGCCACGCATATTGTAAAAGACTAAACTCGTTTGAGGACGATCCAGCCAATACAGCGTTGCATGATAAGTCCCCATCAACAAGATAGAAAAAAGACAGATTTGCAGATTCCGGTATCGGCGATTCATGAAATAATAGGTTAGCAGAGCGATAACAATATAGATACCTAGCACTTCTGACTGATAAAGCCAAATTCCATCTATAGAAGCGCAAGGAAGCCGTTCTACCCATCGGACAAAGAAATTAAGTCCTTCCAACAGCTTCTTAACACCTCCGGCCACTCCTATCTGAAGCCAGGAGAAAGGAGTCAGAAGAAGCATTGCGACAGCAGCATATAAGATAATCGTAATCAAAGGTATAACAACTAAATTCGTCAACAGAAAATGCACGGAGAATCGAGAGAAATAAAACAGAACAAGCGGAGCTGTTCCTATTTGTGCGGCAACAGATATACTCATCAGCCCCCAAACATACTTTCCTATTCTACTTTTCACGGTAATCAAATGGTAGATCGGCTTTTGGATAAGCAAGATAGAAGCAACAGCAAGGAAAGAGAGTTGAAAACCAACATCGAACAACCATGCAGGATTGCAGAATAACATCAACCACGCAGCTACCGCCAATGTATTTAAAGATAAAGGTTCACGACCAGTCATATCCGCCATAGCTAAAATCGAAAACATACTGACCGAACGTACTACCGACGGAGAAAGCCCTGTAAAAAAAGCAAAGGTCCACAATAAGACAAGAAGAAAAACAGAACGCACACATCTACCTATATTTCCTCTTCGGGCAATAGGTTTCAGAATGAAAAAGATCATTGTATATAAAAGTCCGATATGCAAACCGGATAGAGCAAGAATATGGCTTGCACCTGCTACCGAATAACTTTCACGAACCGAATCACTTAATTCTGTCTTATCTCCTATTGTTAGTGCTGAAAGTACTGCCAGTTCATCCCCGTTGAATCCCAGTTCCTGATAAAGTGAAACCATGTTTCTTCTACAAGAGCTGGCTACACTTTTGAGGTCAAAGTTATTCATTCCGTCGCATTTTATCCATTTCCCGGATGCAACATATCCTGTTCCGCTAATACCTTTCCGCATCAGGAAGCGGGCATAATCAAATTCATCAAAGTTTCGATTGTTGAGAGGAGGAGAAATGTGGGCAGAAATCAGCAGTTCATCTCCACTCTTCAAACGGGAGGCAGACGAATCTTGCTGTAGATAAAGAACCGCAGTATGTCCTATCGGATATATGCCCGCAGTATCACGACGTTCTTTTAATAATGCCTGACAGAGGTAAGTATGTTCTTTTGGTTGAGCTGCATCCGTTATCAAAACCCGGTACACAGTTTCTTCTTTCGGAAAAGAGCAGACAGCCTGTTGCAATTGTCCAGTCATCCCAAGCCATCCTCCCGTAAAACAAAGAGCGGAGATAGCTATCCCAAAACACCATCGCAGCGAATAGCGCTTCAGAAAATAAAGAGCAAAAGACAATGCAGCAAAAAAGCCAAAGAAGAGAATACCACAAAGGGGGGCCCATGAACGGTCAAAAAAATGATCTCCACAAAAAACGCCTGCTATCCAAGGGATAAGCAGGCGTATAAATGGATATCGATGGACGTTATAAAGAAACAATGTCGCAGTTATTTCACAGATTCTTCAGCCACTTCTTTCCCGACTTAGTGAATGTCCACAGATAAATACCTCCAACAATCACACATCCTACTGTAAAAACAAAACCTAACATTTCCATATCATTTTAATATTTTATTAGCTAATAATGCAGACAAAGTTGTCAAAACAATACCCGTTACAGCTATATACCAATTATTTTCATCCAAAAAGTTGGCGTATAGAGGTATAATTATACCAATCACAAGTCCAGCAAATGAAAGCTTCGAAAGATCAAAAAAATAACCAGCCAATTTTTCTTTTCTAGTCTTATCTCTTTCTTTGGTTTCTTTTCTAACCTCCTGCTGTTGACTCCAAGTTCCCATTTTTGTTTATTTTCCAACAAAGGTAACTTTTATATTTTATATCTAAGCTAATTTACCAATATTTATAATTCATCCACTACAGTTCGTGCAACTGACGAATCATTCCTTCCGGATCCTGTGCACCAAAGACAGCATTTCCAGCCACCAACGCATCGGCTCCCGCCTCAACCAGACGGGCCCCTGTTTCCAGATTCACGCCACCGTCTACTTCAATCAGGGCTTTCGAACCTGTCCGTTCAATCAGGGCACGCAGTTCACGAACTTTTTCTACCGAATGTTCGATAAACTTCTGCCCGCCAAATCCCGGATTCACGCTCATGATAAGCACCATATACACGTCCCGGATAATATCTTGCAGAAGAGCTACAGGAGTAGCAGGATTGATCGTTACAGCAGGCTGCATCCCGGCTTCTCTGATTTGTTGAATCACCCGATGCAGATGTGGACAAGCTTCATAATGCACATTCATCGTATGAGCACCCAATGCTTTTACTTCCGGAATGAATTTCTCCGGATTCACAATCATCAAATGCACATCCAACGGCTTCTTACTTAACTTCGCTACATATTTCAGTACCGGAAAGCCAAATGAAATATTCGGAACAAATACTCCGTCCATAATATCAATATGTACCCACTCCGCTTCACTGCGGTTTACCATTTCAATATCCTTTGCCAAATATCCAAAATCGGCAGAAAGAATAGAAGGAGCGATAATCGGTTTCATAATTCTTTTATTTTAGGTTCTAATTGTCTCGTGTTCGGGACGGTTTTTTTATTCTATTTTATTGTCAAATCACTTCATCTTACACCCATCTTCCAGGTGATAACCACGAAGCAACTCATCTGTTTTCAGTCGTTTCTTACCGGGTAGTTGTAAAGAAAGAATAGATACAAATCCATCCGGTACAGCTACTTTCATAAATTTCTTGCCATCAGTCACGATTGTTCCGGCAGCCAATTGATGTGATTCATAAACTTTCTCACTTTCAAATATTTTCACGACCACACTTTCTGCTTTTTCGGAAGCAATCAGTTCACTCCAGGCAGCGGGGTAAGGTGATAGTCCACGGATAAAATCGTAGATCTTCTTCACCGGCTGGTTCCAGTCAATCCGGCAGGTTTCTTTAAATATCTTCGGAGCAGGACGGAGTTCACCGACAACTACCATTTCTTCTTGAGGAATTGGTTTGACCGTTCCATTCAGTATAGCATCTACTGTTTCAAGAACCAGTTTTCCTCCCAACATCATCAATTTATCATGTACCACTTCTACATTATCCGTATCTGCAATAGGCACACGTACCTGTTGAATGACCTCTCCGGTATCTATCTCATGCTTCAAAAAGAAAGTCGTAATCCCGGTTTCCGTATCACCGTTGATAACCGCCCAGTTGATAGGAGCAGCTCCACGATATTGAGGAAGTAAAGAAGCATGAAGATTAAATGTACCCAGTCGCGGCATATTCCATACCACTTCCGGCAACATACGGAAAGCAACTACAATCTGCAAATCGGCTTTCCATTCACGCAACGCTTCCACAAAAGCTTCATCTTTCAACTTTTCCGGTTGAAGCAACGGTAAATTCTGTTCGAACGCATATTGTTTGACAGGAGAATATTGAATCTTATGTCCGCGTCCGGCAGGTTTATCGGGCATCGTAATCACACCCACTACATTATAACCGCCTTCTACTAATTGACGCAGGGCCTCTACCGCAAAATCGGGAGTCCCCATATATACTATTCTTAAGTCCTCTTTCTTCATCATTTTAAATATGTTATCATTACTTAGGCACGGATTAGTCTTCAGAAAAATGTACCAGCACTTGCCGATACGAATTAAATATCTTTGATTTAGAGACAAATCCCTGATAGCGGCCTTCCTCATCTACAACCGGAAGATTCCAGGCTTTCGTATCGTCAAATGTTTGCATAACCTGCTCCATTCCATCCGTATCGAAGATTTTGGCAGGAGCAGATATCATCAATTTATTAACAGTGAAACGATGATAAAGTTCTTGCCGGAACATGATGTTGCGAATATCGTCGAGCAATACAATTCCCAACAATTCACCCGTTTTCTTATCTGTCACCGGAAAGACATTTCGATGAGAAGCTGCAATTGCTTTCACCAGTTCGCCCAAGTCCATTTCCGGGTGTACGACAACGAAATCTTTCTCCACCACGTTTTCCATTTTCATCAGCGTCAACACAGCTTTATCCTTGTGATGTGTCAGCAATTGTCCCTTCTTAGCCAAACGCATCGAATAGATACTATGAGGTTCGAAAGCAATAATTGTCAGATATGAACTTACAGATACAATCATCAACGGAAGAAATAAATCATATCCACCTGTCAGCTCGGCTATCAGGAACACCCCTGTCAATGGAGCATGCATGACACCACTCATTACTCC
Organism: Bacteroides sp. MSK.20.12; assembly: GCF_019052435.1. Classification (NCBI taxonomy): domain Bacteria; kingdom Pseudomonadati; phylum Bacteroidota; class Bacteroidia; order Bacteroidales; family Bacteroidaceae; genus Bacteroides; species Bacteroides sp. MSK.20.12. The sequence goes on from NZ_JAHQVH010000036.1 coordinate 35,294, forward strand.
CGCCATTCCCATCAATGCGAAATTCTTCTCCGGCAAATAAGCGGAGAAAGCAAAGTCATTGCTAAAATGAGAGAAAACAAAACCGGCAATACATCCCAGATAAAGCGAAGGAGCAAAGATACCACCACAACCACCGCCACCGTTTGTTGCACTGGAAGCAAATACTTTCAATAAGATAATCAGCATCAGATAAACCAGCAACAAATTACCATAGCCATAAAACATAGAGTTGTTCATGACCGTATCCCACTCTTCGGCAGACGTTCCATTCAACAAAAGATTAATCGTATCATATCCTTCACCATAAAGAGGCGGGAAAAGGAAAATCAATACACTCAACATCACACCACCAAACGCCAGTTTCTTGTAAGGGTTATTGAGTTTGCCAAATACACCTTCTACCGAATTCATGGCACGTGTGAAGTACAACGAAATCAGTCCGCAAAAAATTCCCAGCAAGATAACGAAAGGAATACGCTCCAGTTCAAATGCCTGATCGAGGTGGAACTTAAACATAGCCTCCGTACCAGTGACTATGTACGAAACAGTTGCTGCTGTCACGGCAGAAATCAGCAGGGGAAGCAAAGAAGACATGGTTAAGTCAATCATCAGCACTTCCAAGGTAAATACCAGTCCCGCAATCGGAGCTTTAAAAATACCGGCAATGGCACCTGCCGCACCACAACCAACGAGTAACATCAACGTGCGATGCTCCATCTTAAACACGCTCCCGAGATTGGAACCGATTGCCGAGCCCGTCAGTACAATCGGCGCCTCTGCTCCGACCGATCCACCAAATCCGATGGTTATGGCACTGGCGATAGTAGACGACCAGATATTGTGTCGCTTGATACGTCCCTGCCTACGGGAGATGGCATATAGAATTTTGGTGACCCCATGACTGATGTCATCCTTTACAATATTACGTACAAACCAACCTGCAAGAAAAATACCGACTACCGGATATACCAAATACAGGTAGTTAGCTTCTGTTGCATTGAAATTATTAGTCAGGAAATTCTGTATCTGATGGATAAAGAATTTCAATATTAACGCAGCAAACGCAGTGAAGATTCCGACCAGGAAACTTAATATCAGGATAAATTGCTTCTCCTTTATGTTCGCTTCCCGCCATTTGATACAACGCTGCAATAAACTAAGTTTTTCTCCTTTCATTTATTCGCGAATTATCTTTATCACTCCACCTTTTTCCAACTTAATAATACTTGAGGGTTTCGGCTTATTCATATCATCCTGGCGAAAGCCAACAATATAATCTACCGCCGATTTGATTTCATCACTGATTTCACTAAAATTAGCAGCACCCGGCTGCCCGCTGACATTAGCCGAAGTAGAAACAATTGCTTTACGGAACTGTTGACAGAGCCTTCTGGAAAAATCTTCATTCGTCACACGAATCCCTACACTACCATCTTCGGCCAGCAAATTAGGTGCTAAATTACGTGCTCCGGAATAAATAATCGTCAACGGCTTGTCGGCAACTTCAATCAAATCCCATGCTACATCAGGTACATCCTGTACATAAAAATCCACTTTAACCGGAGAATCCACCAACACCAACATAGCTTTGCTATCAGCACGTTTCTTAATCTCATACACCCGGCGTACAGCCTCCTCATTAGTCGCGTCACAGCCTATACCCCATACGGTATCAGTGGGATAAAGGATCACTCCTCCTTCATTCATCACCTGACAGGCTTTTTTAATATCTTCTATCATTTCTTGATTAATTTCCGTTAAGAACAAGACGCAAAAATAACACATTTATTCCATTTAGTGAAATCTATCCTGACGTTTTTAAATCACCCTTTAAAATCAACTATTGGCAGACAACAATTTAACTATTACATTATTACAAGCGTGTTTCCCTAACAGAACAAACATCCCAAAACTTCGTTTTAAACGATTATTAACGAAAATCTTCCTTATCTCCGAAAGCAGAATCATTAGAAATCTCTATCTTTGCCTCAATTTCAAGCAAGAAAGCAAAAGTGCCATTTTTGTGTCGAATTTAAAACGTTTAAGAGAAAACAATGGAAGAAATCGTATTTCATCACACATTACCTATCCAATTGCGATTCAATGATGTAGACAAATTTGGTCACGTCAACAACACAGTTTACTTCTCCTTTTACGACTTAGGAAAGACTGAATACTTCGCTTCAGTATGCCCCGGAGTAGATTGGGAAAAGATCGGGATTGTCGTTGTCCACATCGAAGCGGATTTCGTCAAACAGATATTCGCATCCGATCATATCGCCGTACAGACTGCTGTTTCTAAGATAGGCACCAAAAGCTTTCACCTGATCCAGCGGGTTATCGACACAGAAACGAATGAAGTAAAATGTATCTGCAAGTCTGTTATGGTTACTTTCGATCTTGAAAGACATGAATCCATGCCACTGACAGAAGAATGGATAGAGGCGATCTGCAAATATGAAGAACGGGACTTGCAAAAAGCATAGATAGTTTTTTTTTGAAAAAGCCCCCTCACGAATGAGAAACAAAACAAGCAAAACCAATTCTCCGGAAAAAGTTTTATTCTGATTCATGTCCGCTATATAACAGAAATTGCCTATTTTTGTACCTTAATTAATAAGGCATAAAATATCTAGTACAGAAAATGATAGCTGACAAAAGTATAAATTTAGATACCCTTTATAAAGTATTGTTTGATAATGAGAAGCTGGAACTCTCTAAAGAATGTATCCGAAAAGTAGAGGAAAGCTTCGATTTCCTACAATCTTTTTCCAGCGATAAGATTATTTATGGTATCAATACGGGGTTCGGTCCAATGGCACAATACCGGATAGAAGATCAGTCACTGATCGAGCTTCAGTACAATATCATTCGAAGCCATTCCACCGGTGCCGGCAAACCACTTCCCGAACTTTATGTAAAAGCAGCTATGATTGCCCGCCTGTACACTTTTCTACAGGGGAAATCAGGAGTACACATGGAGCTGGTATCTCTTCTCTGTGAATTTATCAACCGTGGAATTTATCCGTTCATACCCGAACATGGAAGTGTAGGTGCCAGCGGCGATCTCGTGCAACTGGCCCATATTGCCCTGACATTAATAGGAGAAGGGGAAGTTTTTTATCAGGGGAAATTACGTGATGCCGCTACTGTGCTTGAGGAAAACGGTCTGCAACCTTTTTCAATGCGCATCCGCGAAGGATTATCCGTCACAAACGGTACTTCTGTGATGACAGGAATCGGTATCGTCAATCTTATTTATGCCAAAAAGCTGCTCCGTTGGTCGGTAGCCGCTTCTGTCATGATGAATGAGATTGCCGCCTCTTATGATGATTTCATGGCACAGGCATTAAACGAGGCCAAGCATCACAAAGGGCAACAAGAGATAGCCGCTATGATGAGAGAATGGGTAGCGGGCAGTAAATGTGTACTTCAAAGAGAGAATGAGCTATACAACCAAGTGCACAAAGAAAAAATCTTCGAGCACAAAGTACAGCCCTATTATTCCTTGCGATGTGTTCCGCAAATCCTCGGTCCCATCTATGATGAGCTGAAGAATGCGGAAGAAGTATTGATTAACGAAATAAATTCCGCCTGCGACAATCCGATTGTTGATCCGGACACACAAAATATTTATCATGGCGGTAACTTCCACGGAGATTACATCTCTTTCGAAATGGATAAACTGAAAATCGCCGTAACCAAACTGACCATGCTTTGCGAAAGACAGATCAATTATCTGTTCCACGACCGTATCAATGGCATCCTGCCTCCTTTTGTAAACTTGGGAGTGCTTGGATTGAACTACGGTTTGCAGGCTTCGCAATTCACAGCAACATCCACTACAGCCGAATGTCAGACATTATCAAATCCGATGTATGTGCACAGTATTCCTAACAACAACGATAATCAGGATATTGTCAGCATGGGAACCAACTCGGCTCTATTAGCAAAAACAGTCATTGAGAATTCTTATCAGGTGATGGCTATTCAATTTATGGGAATGGCACAAGCCATCGACTACCTGAAAATACAGGATCGTCTAAGTCCCAAAAGCCGGCAGGTGTATGAAGAGATACGTAGCTTCTTCCCTGTATTTACCAATGACACACCTAAATATAAAGAGATAGAAAGAATGATGGACTATCTCAAAAAAGAAAATAAATAAAATGAAATACGCATTAGTAACCGGAGGAAGCCGAGGTATCGGTCGTGCTGTCAGTTGCAAACTGGCGGAAATGGGCTACTTTATACTGATTAATTATCAGAGTAACGACGCAGAAGCAGAAAAAACGTTGCAGTTAGTGCAGGAAAAAGGAAGTAACGGAGAAATCATGAAGTTCGATGTGACAGACCCTGCCGCTATTGCCCTTGCCTTGAACAACTGGGCGTCACAACATCCTGACGAATACATCGAAGTACTGATTAACAATGCGGGCATCCGTAAAGACAACCTGATGCTCTGGATGACAGGAGAAGAATGGAACAAAGTGCTCGATATTAGTCTGAACGGATTCTTTTATGTGACACAGCCTTTATTGAAGAATATGCTGGTCAAACGTTATGGACGTATTGTCAATATCGTATCCTTGTCAGGTATTCAGGGAATGCCCGGACAAGCCAACTATTCCGCAGCCAAAGGTGGCGTAATAGCTGCGACCAAAGCACTGGCACAAGAAGTCGCCAAGAAAAAGGTAACAGTCAACGCAGTAGCTCCGGGATTTATCCGCACGGATATGACGGAAGGGATTGATGAGAACGAATGGAAAAAACACATTCCTGCAGGACGTTTCGGTACTGCGGAAGAGGTTGCCGATCTGGTTGGTTTTCTGGCATCTCCAGCCTCATCCTATATCACAGGAGAGGTGATTTCCATCAACGGAGGACTATATACTTAAAACAAAAGCATAGAATAGACAAAATAATGAAAAGAGTTGTTATCACGGGAATGGGGATTTACTCTTGCATCGGCAAGAACCTGGATGAAGTAAAAGACTCACTATACAATGGGAAATCGGGGATTGGCATAGATCCGGTACGGAAAGAGCTGGGCTATTTTTCTGCATTAACGGGCATATTGGAACGTCCCGACTTGAAGAAACTATTAGATCGTCGTAAACGTCTCTGCCTGCCGGAACAAGGAGAATATGCTTATCTCGCTACTTTGGAGGCTTTCCGTAACGCCGGTATTGACGAGGCTTTTCTCGAAGCTAATGAAGTGGGTATCTTGTATGGTAATGATAGTAGTGCCGCCCCTGTTATCAACGCAGTGGACATCATTCGTGAAAAGAAAAATACAGCGTTGGTGGGATCCGGTTCTATTTTCCAGTCGATGAATTCTACCGTGACAATGAACCTGTCGGTTATCTTCAAGCTTAGAGGGGTTAACTTCACCATTGCCGGAGCCTGCGCAAGTGGTTCTCATGCTATTGGCATGGGGTATCTGCTCATTAAATCAGGATTGCAGGATTGTATTCTTTGCGGTGGCGCACAAGAAGTAAATCCTTATGCGGTCGGCAGTTTCGACGGGCTAAGCGCATTTTCCACCCAGGAAGCAGAGCCCGAGAAAGCCTCCAAACCTTTTGATAAACGACGTGACGGACTGATTCCGAGTGGAGGAGCCGCCAGTCTGGTATTAGAGAGCTATGAATCGGCAGTAAAAAGGGGAGCTCCCATTTTGGCCGAAGTTATCGGTTACGGTTTCTCTTCCAATGGAGATCATATCTCCGTACCGAATGTGGACGGTCCGAAACGTTCTCTTCAGATGGCCATCAAAGATGCGGGTATTGCACTCGAACAAATCAGTTATATCAATGCACACGCCACTTCCACTCCGGTAGGCGACCTGAACGAAGCGAAAGCCATTGCGGAAGTATTTGAAGGACATCACCCGTATGTCACTTCCACGAAGTCTATGACCGGACATGAAATGTGGATGGCAGGTGCCAGTGAAGTGATTTACTCCACCCTCATGATGAACAACGGTTTCATCGCTCCCAACCTCAATTTCGAGGAACCGGATGAGGCTTCCGCACAGTTGAATATACCTACCCAACGGGTAAATCTGGAATTTGACACGTTCCTTTCCAATTCGTTTGGATTCGGAGGAACCAATTCCACCCTGATTATACGCCAAATCAAAGAATAAATTACTAAAGAAAACAGATATATGACAAATGAAGAAATCATTGAGAAAATAAGAACAACTCTGGCAGAAGAGTTTGAAGTAGACATCGACGTCATCCAGCCGGATGCGCCGTTAATGGAAACTCTTGAACTGGACAGTTTGGACTTGGTCGACATGGTGGTATTGGTAGAAAAGAATTTCGGTTTCAATGTAACCGGACAAGACTTTGCAGGTATCAAAACCTTCCAGGACTTCTACGATCTCGTTATCACCCGTATGCAGGAAGCCAAGTAAATATGTCGACGTGGAAAGGCAAAACCCGGGGAGGAACGTTCGGATACTTATTCTTTATTTACCTGATTAAGTATCTGGGCATTACTGCCGCTTATCTTTTTCTAAGCCTGGTAGTGCTCTACTTCATACCGTTTGCTCCGAAAGCAACCAAAAGCACCTGGTTTTATGCCCGTCACATTCTGAAATACAATAGGATACGTTCTTTGAAAATGTTACTACTCAACTATTACCGATTAGGACAAATCCTGATTGACAAGGTAGCCATCGGTAATGGAAAAGTAAATCAATATCAGTTCAAATTCGAGCAGTATCCGGAGTTTCTGCAACTGCTGAACAGTGAACAGGGAGTGATTATGATTGGCGCCCATGTGGGAAACTGGGAAATAGGCGTTCCTTTCTTTGATGATTACGGAAAGAAAATCAATATCGTGATGTACGATGCCGAACATCGTAGAATCAAAGAGATCCTGGAGAAAAACGGTCAGGACAAGGAATTTAAGATTATCCCTGTCAATGAAGACAACCTGACACACGTTTTCCGCATAACCGAGGCGATCAACCAAAAAGAATATGTATGTTTCCAGGGCGACCGTTATCTGAACAAAGAGAAACTTCTGCCAGGAATTTTACTGGGACAGAAAGCTCCTTTCCCTGCCGGTCCTTTCCTGCTGGCTTCGCGAATGAAAGTTCCGGTGGTATTCTACTTTGCTATGAGGGAACCGGGAAGAACTTACCGTTTTCATTTTATAATAGCGGAACCGGTAGTACGAACAAAAAAAAAGAAAGCGGAGATGGCTCTGCTCGAACAATACACTGTTGCTTTGGAACAGATACTAAAACGCTATCCGGAACAATGGTTCAATTATTATCCATTCTGGGAACCTGCCGGAAAGCAGTCACCGGATTTAAAAGAGAAACAAAAAGATGCAACAGAATAAATATGACAAAGAGCCGTTGACAGCGGTAGAGGCACAACGCCTGGCACAAGAAATAGCTTTTGGGCCTATTGTTTTTCAGGTATCACGCCTTATGCTTAAATTCGGAATTTTCCAGTTATTGGCCGACGAGCGCAAAGGTATGACGCAAGAAGAAATCAGCAAAGCTTGTGGGCTGTCCTCTTATGGCGCACAAGTATTGTTGGAGGCATCATTGACTATCGGCACCGTATTGCTGCGTGAAGGGCGATACTGCCTTGCGAAAGCCGGCTGGTTTCTGCTCAATGACAAAATGGTACGTGTTAATATGGACTTCAACCATGATGTTAACTATCAGGGAATGTTTCATCTGGAAGAAGCCATTACCACCGGACGTCCTGAAGGACTGAAAGTATTCGGTGAATGGAGTACTATCTATGAAGGGTTGTCAAGTCTGCCTTCACAGGTACAAAAGAGCTGGTTCGGTTTCGATCATTATTACTCGGATTGTTCGTTCGACGAAGCACTGGCGATTGTCTTCGCCCGTCATCCCAAGACTTTATTGGATGTGGGAGGCAATACCGGCCGTTGGGCGACCAAATGCGTAAGCTATGACGACACAGTGGAAGTAACCATCATGGACCTTCCGCAACAATTGGAGATGATGCGTCAACAAACCAAAGAACTGCCCGGAGCTACACGTATCCACGGTCATGGTGCCAATCTGCTCGACCCGGAAGTTCCTTTCCAGACAGGGTTCGATGCTATTTGGATGAGCCAGTTCCTCGATTGTTTCTCGGAAGAAGAAGTTACCAGCATATTGACCCGTGCAGCCCGTTCTATGAACCGAGAGAGCCGCCTGTATATTATGGAGACTTTCTGGAACCGACAGAAATTTGACACAGCCGCTTATTGCCTGACACAAATCAGTCTCTATTTTACAGCGATGGCAAACGGAAACAGCAAGATGTATCATTCGGACGATATGCAACGATGCATCGAAGCAGCAGGATTGGAAATCGAAGAGATACATGACCATTTAGGAATGGGACACAGCATCGTACAATGCAGATTGAAATGAACAGAGAAGCCGTCATACAAGGAGAAGGAATACTCAACCTGATTCCACAGCGTCCGCCAATCGTTATGGTGGACAGTTTCTTCGGATTTGAAGAAAACCGTTCATATTCCGGACTGACTGTCACTACCGACAATTTATTTTGTGAGGCAGGCAGACTGCAAGAGCCGGGAATTATTGAGCATATCGCACAATCAGCGGCTGCACGTATCGGGTTTATTTATACCCGGCAGGGTGAAAAAGTTCCGTTAGGTTTTATCGGTTCGGTAGACAAACTTAAAATCTACAATTTGCCGGAAGCCGGAATGAAATTATTTACAGAGATTACCGTCGTACAAGAGGTATTCGATATTACGCTTATTTCGGCACAAGTGAAAACGGAAGAAGAGCTGATTGCTGAATGTAAGATGAAAATATTTATCAAAAAAGAATGAAACGGAAAACAAATCAACAGATTGCAGCTTTGACTAACCGGACTACTTTCAGAGTACGGTTCAGCGAAATTGACTCCATGCAAATTGTATGGCATGGCGAGTACGTGCGCTACTTTGAAGATGGACGGGAAGCTTTCGGCAAACAGTATGGTTTGGATTATATGAGCATTTACCGGGAAGGCTACATGGTTCCCATCGTAGATTTAACCTGTCAGTTCAAGCAATCATTGTCCTTTGGTGAAGAAGCGATTATCGAAACACGCTATATTGCCTGTGAGGCAGCCAAGATAAAATTCGAATACGTTATCTATCGGGCTACCGACCAGAGTGTAGTGGCCACCGGAAGCACCATACAAGTGTTCCTGAACCTGAATAAAGAGCTGGAGCTTATCAACCCTCCGTTTTATCTGGAATGGAAAAAGAAATGGAACATCCTTTAAATATATACATCACAGCCCATACGCTGATTAGTTCGTTAGGTTTCGGCATTTCGGAGAATAGGAAAGCAATCCATGACTACCGAAGCGGGATTCGTATGCAAGAAGCCGGACGGATTTCTGACAGTCAGATTCTGGCAGGGATGATTGATTCTGTCGAGTTGGAAAAGCGGGCAAAGGAGCTGGATATTTCCTCTTATACCCGGCTAGAGCAACTGTTTATATTGACTATTCAGGAAGTGATTTCCCAATCGGGAGTGAATCTGCAAGAGTCGGACTGTGCTTTATTACTCTCCACCACGAAGGGAAATATTGATTTATTGAGCAATCAAGAAAAAAGAACTAATTCGGACAAGCCAGGCGATTCTGTACAATCAACAATTGACAATCCTTCCTTTTTACAGGAATTATCTGTTGACAGCCCGGCTTTTCTTTGGAAAATGGCAGAACGAATCGGGCATTTTTTTGAGGCAGCCAATCAGGTAGAAGTTATCTCCAACGCCTGTATATCTGGAGTCTCGGCACTGGTTGTTGCCAAGAGATGGATAGAATCAGGGCGTTACAAACGGGTGATTGTCGCCGGCGGGGATATTCTTTCTCATTTTATTACCAGCGGTTTCTTGTCTTTCCGGTCAGTCAGCGCACACCGATGCCGGCCATACGATATACAACGGGACGGATTAAGTCTAGGCGAAGCCTGTGGAGCTGTGCTTTTAGAAACTCAAGGAAACGCAAATCATATTATTCTATCCGGAGGAGCGATCAGCAATGATGCCAACCATATATCCGGTCCTTCCCGGACAGGAGACGGACTGGCGCTGGCTATCAATCAGGCAATGGAAGAAGCCGGAGCACTTCCCGAAGATATCAGCTTTATCAATGCACACGGAACAGCTACGGTTTATAATGACGAAATGGAATCCAAAGCCATACATTTGGCAGGATTGTCAGCAGTTCCGGTAAATAGTCTTAAGCCTTATTTCGGGCATACATTAGGAGCTTCAGGCATTATTGAAACCATACTCTGCATAGAGCAACTGAAAGAAGGAATATACTACGGAACTTTAGGATATGAGACACTGGGCGTTCCCATGCCCATCACCGTTTATGGTACCCATCAGCCGATGCCGATGAAATGTTGTATCAAAACCGCTTCCGGTTTCGGAGGCTGTAATGCCGCACTGGTATTATCTCTCCCAGATGCTCATTTGAAACAGAAAACCGATTCTCCGGCATTTTGCAAAGCTGTCGTGGAATCAGCCAATATAGTCACGATCAAACCGGGAGTGGTAGAAAACCAAGGAACAGCTATATTCAATTCTTCGGAGACTGACTTTGCGCCGTTTATCCGGGAAGCATACAAGCATCTGGGAGAAAACAATATGAAGTTCTACAAGATGGATAATCTTTGTAAGCTGGGATATGTAGCTGCCGGATATTTATTGAAAGATACCAACTACCAGCCGAAAGAGATTGGAATCATTCTAGCCAATGCATCTTCCTCTTTAGATACGGACTGCAAACATCAAGCTATCATCAATAAAGAAGGAGATAAAGCCGCCAGTCCTGCCGTGTTTGTCTACACTCTCCCCAATGTAGTATTGGGAGAAATCTGTATACGACACAAAATTCAGGGAGAAAATACATTCTTTGTCTGTCAGCAATCCGACACTGCTTCCTTAGAGGATTACGCAAGAATTGTGATGGCGAAAGGTAAGTTACGCACATGCATCATAGGCTGGTGCGAACTACTGTACGGACATTATCAAGCAGAATTTAAACAACTTAATAATATATCAACGATTTATGAATAATTTAGATCAAACCAAAAGAGAACTGATGGACGAAGTGAAAGGTAAACTAATCGAAGAGTTGAACCTTGAAGAAATCACTCCGGAAGATATTGACGATGAAGCCCCTCTGTTTGGCGACGAAGGTCTTGGCCTTGACTCCATTGACGCACTCGAAATCATCCTGATTTTGGAACGTGAATATGGCATTAAAATAGAGAATCCTAGTGAAGGAAAACAAATCTTCTACTCGGTATGTACACTGACTGACTACATCATTGCTAATCGGAAAGCTTAACTTATGAAGATTTACGTCACCGGATTGGGAGTTGTTTCGGGCATCGGCATCGGAGTTTCCGAAAATATAGAGGCACTACAACAAGGGAAGCATGGCATCGGAAAGGTAACTCTTTTCCCGACTGCTCTCGATGTACCCGTATCTGAAGTGAAACGTAGCAATGAAGAACTTAAACAACTATTATCTTTACCTCCGCAGCGTACAGTATCACGCACAGCATTGCTAGGCATGATAGCCGCCAAAGAAGCGATGGAAGATGCAGGACTAAACTTGCGTATATCATCCAATCAGCCAAAAAATCAATTACCGAACCAGTCAATAACCTCGCAAAAAGACCAGCAACCGTTACGTATTGGTTTTATTTCCGCCACTTCTGTCGGCGGTATGGATTTAAGCGAGCGTTTCTATGAATCGTTCAAGAAAAACCCGAAACAGGGACGATTGCGGGAAGTGATTTCACACGACTGTGGAGCCAGCACTGAATTAATAGCTTCGTATTTAGGTATCAATGATTTTATAACCACCATCAGTACAGCCTGTTCATCGGCAGCCAATGCTATTATGTTGGGAGCGAGACTGATAAAACACGGACAACTGGATGCTGCTATCGTCGGAGGTACGGATGCACTTTGCCAGTTTACGCTTAATGGGTTCAACTCTCTCATGATCTTGGACAAAATACATTGTCGTCCTTTTGACCGTTCGCGTAACGGATTAAATTTGGGAGAAGGCGCAGGTTATTTAGTGCTTCAATCAGAAAGTTCACTGCAGAGAATTCCTTACTGTGAACTAAGCGGTTATGCTAATACAAATGAAGCGTATCATCAAACAGGAAGTTCTCCCGAAGGAGATGGCGCCTTTCTATCAATGAGCGAAGCCATCGCTTCCAGTGGTATTTCTCCTGAAGATATTGATTATATCAACGTACATGGAACAGGTACTCCCGGCAATGATGCGTCGGAAGGTATGGCACTGCGAAGAATCTTCGGAGAACATGTTCCACCGTTTAGTTCGGTAAAAGCTTTTATCGGACACACCTTAGGAGCTTCCGAAGGAATTGAAGCTGTTTATTCCGTTCTTTCCATAGATAAAGGCATGATTTATCCGAATCTGAATTTCACGGAGGCTATGCCGGAAACAGAGCTGATGTCAGAAACAGGAGTAAAATCAGAAACAGGATTGATACCGGAAACGTCTTTCCAGGAAGGATTGCCGATCCGCCATGTATTATCCAATTCTTTCGGCTTTGGGGGAAACGACTCGTCGCTCCTCTTTTCCGCAACGAATTTTCCAAAACGAACGAACCTTTAAGTTTTTGAGCCTATGCAGCCAGTTTATATTCAACGCATCGCTTCTATCCATCCACAAGGAAATCATTCACAAGGAAATAATCCGAAAGTAAATGATTCGCCCGATGTTTCAGCAAACCGTCCTTTTCTTCAGGCTTGTGAACCCGATTATAAGGATATTATTGCCAATGCAACTTTGCGCAGGCGCATGAGCCGTATTGTCAAAATGGGAGTAGCTTGCGGATTGGAATGTATGGGCGAACTATCTCCCGAGAAGATAGGGGGAATTATCACAGCCACAGGGTTGGGCTGCCTGGTTGATACGGAAAAGTTTCTGAACAACCTGTTAGATAATGAAGAGCGGATGCTGAATCCTACTCCTTTTATTCAGTCGACATTCAATACAATTGGTGCACAAATAGCTTTAATTCATCAAATACACACCTATAACATGACTTATGTTCACCGGGGACTAAGTTTTGAAAGCGCTTTGCTGGATGCCATGATGAAAATAGAAGAAGGAAGCGAGAATATACTGGTGGGAGCCATGGACGAAATGACAGAAACCAGTTACATCATTCAGCAACGACTGGGCCTGCTGAAAGGAATAGAAGCCGGAGAAGGCGCTCAATTCTTCCTATTAAGCCGGGAAGCCGGAGAGCATCCGTTAGCAGAAATACGAGGACTTGAAACTTTCACGGGACAACATACGACAGAAGAAATCAGTTCCCGAATTATTCGTTTTTTACAACGAAACGGATTAGAGTGTCAGGATATTCAATGGTTAGTTACCGGAAAGAACAAAAAACAATCCCTTCAAGGTGATTACCACGAGCAAATCACTAACTCTATCTATGAAGAGCTTGAAACCAACCTTTTCCCGGAAAGTATTCATCTTAGTTTTAAGGACGAATGTGGAGAATATCCTACCGCCTCATCGTATGCCGTATGGAAAGCAGTAAAGACATCAATAAACTGCACTACCCCTACCAATATATTGATTTATAATCATCACCACTCCATCAATCACTCATTGATTCTAATTCGGAAAAGCGTATGATGATTGTTTGCCTCCTTCTATGTTTATTCTTGATACTGTCCTTTCTCGTTTATGCTTCCTATAGCATTCAGTCGGGAATTTATCTACGATCGTTTTGCAAAAAACGTACTACGGAAAAAGTTGTCGTCCTAACTTTTGACGACGGTCCCGATCCCATTCAAACGCCCAAAGTATTGGAGGTACTAAAAGAATATCAGGCAACTGCCTGTTTTTTCTGTATCGGACACAAGATAAAAGGAAATGAAGCCTTATTGAAAAGTATGGTAACAGAAGGTCATCTAATTGGGAATCATTCATATAGTCATTCCGGTTTATTTCCACTATATGGACTCTCTAAAATGAAAAAAGACCTGCAAACTTGTCAGTGTGAACTAGAACGAGTAACTTCGCAGCCGGTTACTTTGTTTCGTCCGCCATTCGGTGTCACTAATCCTACGATTGCGAAAGCTGTCCGACAGTTAGGATATACCTCGATCGGATGGAGCATCCGTACATTAGATACGCAACAGTCAGCTCCGGACAAAATACTTGCCAGGATTCGGAAACGTCTTGAACCGGGAGCCATCATTCTGTTGCACGACCGGATGCCCGGCAGCGACCAGTTAGTGAAACAAATACTGGATTTGCTGAAAGAACAAGGATATACCGTTGTCCGTCCGGATAAACTATTGGCATAAAATAAAAATGTATGAGAACTTTATTACTATACTTATCGCTTTTCTTCTTGTCTATCGCCACCGTCCATGCACAGAGCATGAAAAAGATGGTGCAAAAGACCGAGTTTGAAAACCGCTTGGCAAAGGAGGCACAAACCGTAGAGTCTATCGAAAGCGATTTTACCCAAGTGAAATATCTCGATGTATTCGACGAAAAGGTTACTTCCAAAGGGAAGTTCTACTACCAAAAAAGCAATAAAATCTGTATGGAATACTTCCGCCCGATGGATTATCTCATCGTGATAAATGGCAGTAAACTCAAAATTGTATCGGATGGCAAGAAAAGTATTATGAACCTAAGTTCGAACAAAATGATGGCACAGATGCAGGATATGCTAACTGCGTGTATGATAGGCGACCTGTCTAAGATGTCATCCAACTACCAGCTAGAATATTTTGAAGACGCACGATATTATTTGGTTAAAATTAAGCCGACTAACAAAGCAGTACAAGCCTATATTGCCGGTATCGAAATTTATTTGGACAAGAAAGATATGTCGGTGCACAAACTCCGTCTGTCCGAAACAGCTACAAACTACACAGAATACGAATTCTATAATAAAAAGTTCAACTCTCTGAAGAATGAGACGAAGTTTGCGATTCATTAGCCTGACGGTTCTGTTATTCTTAGGAATACAGGTTCAAACGTCCTGCTCTCCACGAATAAGCGGGGAAGGCAGTACTGTGCCTCCTGTTATCGAACTGACACAAGGGGAAGAATCACAAAAATACAATATCCAACTGGATTTCATGAAACATCACATGAGTGGTATGCTGATAGTACGCCGTATGCCTGATAACGAAATCCGGATCGTGGCGTCTACCTACTTCGGATTAAGCCTTTTCGATTTTTCTCTTCGCGATGATCAATTTAATGTCAACAGCTGCATTGAACCCATGAAAAAAGAAAAGGTATTGAAACTGTTAGAGATGGATTTCAGGCGTTTGTTCTTAAATGGAAAAGACGTCCGTGTGAAAGCCACCAAAGACAATGCTACCCAAAAAAGAACCAGTGGAAAAGGCTTTGGAAAATCAGTGGTCTACATTACCGGCGACACTCCGGGTGAACCGGCACAAATAAAAATCAAACATCCGTGGATACGGTTAACGATCCGTCTGGATAAACTATCTAAAGAAATTTAATATATGCTACTTGATAACTTCTATACTATCCTTTCCTCCGAGTCATCGGATTCAACCACCTGGACTATTCAGATAGAGTTGAATCCTGCCCACACTGTTTATCAGGGACATTTTCCTGAACATCCGGTAGTTCCCGGAGTTTGTCTATTGCAACTTATCAAGGAATGTGCAGAAAATATTCGTCAGCAAAAGTTGCAAATAACACAAGTATCTTCCTGCAAATTTCTTTCGGCTATCAATCCTATAGAAACGCCTCGGATAGCAATCGTACTGATTCTCAAAGAGACAGAAGAAGGCAAGTTCCAGTTACAGGCGGAAGGTACTATAAAGGGAAATACCGTAAATAAAAGCATTGTGAAAGAGGATATTGCAAAAGAAGAAATTGTAAAGGAGAACACAGGAAAAGAAAGCATTATAAAGGAAGAAAATATAAAAGACGAATGTTTCATTAAACTAAAAGCTGCACTTACCCCAAAAGCATGAAGGAGCAAACAAGTACAGCCTATTGGCACGAAAAGTTGAAACAATTAGGGATCATCGTCATCATCCCGAGTTACAACAATGGCAAGACACTGGCAGAAGTCATAGCAAGTGTACGTCTTTATGCCCCGGAAATCCTTGTTGTCAATGACGGTTCAACGGATGAAACACCTGAAATACTGAATCAGGAAGCTAATCTTCACATCATCACCCACCCTGTCAATCAAGGAAAAGGGGTAGCTTTGAAACATGGATTATCTTTCGCAAAGAAGCAAGGATTCCGATATGCCATCACCATTGATTCCGACGGACAGCATTTCGCTTCGGACATTCCCGTATTGATTGAAGCCATAGAAAAGGAACCGGACACGTTACTGGTAGGCTCCCGTAATCTGGCCTCGGACAATATGCCGGGAAAGAACACCTTTGCTAATAAGTTTTCCAACTTTTGGTTCACCCTCGAAACCGGTATCAAACTACAAGATACGCAATCCGGCTACCGCCTCTACCCTATCCAACGAATGAATGTGGACAAGTGGTATTACACTGCCAAATATGAGTTCGAACTGGAAGCACTTGTTTTTGCAGCATGGGGAGGCAATCCCGTAAAAAACATTCCGGTACACGTTTATTATCCGCCACAGGAAGAACGGGTTTCTCATTTCCGCCCGTTCCGTGATTTCACCCGTATCAGTATTCTGAATACGATACTGGTACTCGTCACTTTCCTTTGGATCGTACCACGGAACTTCTTTCGTAAACTGACCTGGAAGAATTGCAAGCAGTTTTTCTCCAATCACATCACCCACTCCCCCGAATCTAACCTGCGGATTACAGCAGCCATCATGCTCGGCGTATTTATGGGCATCGTTCCGGCATGGGGATATCAAATGCTGATTACGTTGTTTTTGGCACATTTGTTCCGATTAAACAAAGTCATAGCTATTGTAGCAGCCAACATCAGCATCCCTCCGATGATACCATTTTTACTGTACGGAAGTTATGTAACCGGCTGTAAAGTACTGGGAGAACCTGTAAACCTGCACTTAAACGAACTTTCTTTTGAAAATGTAAAATCAGTCATAGAGCAATATTTAATAGGAAGTGTTATCTTTGCAGTCGTATGCAGCATACTGGCAGGAACCATCGCGTTCATTCTGCTCACGGCGTGTAGGAAAAAAAAGATATGACCCAGTTTTTTATCGGACTATATGATTATTTTGAGAGGCACAAGATTCTGTTCTATTTGTCACTCATCAGTTGTGTCCTGTTGATGGGGTTCTTTGCCCTGCAAGTAAGGTTCGAAGAGAACATCACACAATTCTTCCCCGACACCAAAGACTCCCAAAACACAATCAAGGTATTCGACAATCTCAAAATCAAGGATAAGATTATCATTATGCTATCCTCGGCAGATACATGTCACCGGGTAGAACCTGATTCCCTGATAGAAGCTGCCGGACAACTGCAACAAACCCTGACTGAAAAAGCCGGAGGAACCCTGATTAAGGGAATTTTCGCACAGATAGACCAAAGCCTCATCGGAGGAGCCACAGACTTTGTCTACGAGCATCTCCCGCTTTTCCTGACAGATACGGATTATCAACGATTCGATTCCCTATTGACAGAGAAAGGTATACAAGCTATCATGCAGAAGAACTATACCAATCTCCTCTCTCCTGCCGGAATCGCATTAAGAAGTTATATTCTCCGGGATCCGCTCGGACTGGGAAGTGAAGCCCTGAAACATCTGCAGGATTTCCAGTTGGAAGCCAACTACGAGATTTATGACGAACACATCTTTTCCAAAGACGGTTCCACCTTGCTTATGTTCATTACCCCGGTATTCAGCACAGGCAGTACCGGAAAGAATGACGAACTGATAAAAATACTCGAAGAAGAACTCCAACACGTACAGGAAGAATCTCCTACCATTCGAGCCGAATATTTCGGCGGTCCCTCCGTGGGAGTCTACAACGCCCGTCAGATCAAGAAAGACACGATTCTGACTTCCTCACTGGCACTGCTTATCATCATAATATTTATCTCACTCGTGTTTAAACGGAAGCGATCGATACCATTGATTATTACTCCGGTACTCTTCGGAGGATTGTTCGCCCTGTTTCTGATTTTCTTTATCAAAGGAAGTATCTCGGCCATTGCTGTGGGAGCCGGTTCGGCAGTGATGGGTATTGCACTAAGCTATTCCATCCACATGTTGGCACATCAGAACCATGTTTCCACCGTGCAACAACTGATTAAAGAGATAGCCTATCCGCTTACAGTAGGTAGTTTCACCACTATCGGCGCATTTATGGGATTGATATTCACCAGTTCCGATCTGTTACGCGATTTCGGGTTGTTTGCTTCCCTGGCATTGGTGGGTACTACTCTTTTCTGCCTCATTTACCTGCCTCATTTCCTGAAAGGACAGGCAGACGTCAAACAGGGATGTATATTACGCATCATCGAGAAAATAAACGCATATTCTTACGAAAAGAATAAATGGTTGGTAGGCGGTATTCTCCTCATTACAGTTATCTGTTTGTTTACCTCACAAAAGGTCGGCTTCAACAACGACATGATGAGCCTCAATTATGAACCTCAACATCTCAAACAATCGGAAGAGAAATTAATGCAGCTCTTCGACAGCGACGAAAAGACAGTGCTTTTTGTCAGCGTAGGCAAAGACATGAATCAGGCTACCGAAACTTATGCAATAACCAATCAGAAGTTATCGGCACTGAAAGATCAGGGACTGATTAAAGACTATGCTTCCGCCTCACAATTTCTGATCTCGCCACAAGAGCAACAGCTACGCCTGAAAAGATGGAAAGACTACTGGACAGATGAAAAACAACAGCAAATCCGTGAACAACTGGAAACAGCTGCCGCTGAATACCGTTTCCGCCCGGGAAGCTTCGATCCCTTTTATCAATGGTTGAACCAACCTTTCGGTGAATATCACTACACCGCACAAGAAGACGATATATCCGGCAAGCTACTGAACGAATGGCAAACTTCTGCCGATTCCATCACCATGCTTATCAGCCAGATACGGATTAGCGACCAGAATAAGGAAACCGTGTATCAGAACTTCAGCAAAGCCCAGGATGTAGTCATCTTCGACCGTTCCTACTTTGCCAATAAATGGGTATCTGCCATCAATGACGACTTTTACCTGATTCTGTATATCTCTTCTTTCCTGATATTCTTCGCATTATGGTTCTCATACGGACGTATCGAACTTACCTTGATGAGTTTTCTCCCGATGCTGGTCAGCTGGGTAATCATCTTGGGATTGATGGGAATTTTGGGAATTGAATTCAACATCATCAACATCATCCTGTCCACCTTTATCTTTGGCATTGGAGACGATTTCAGTATCTTCATTATGGACGGGTTACAAAACAAATATCGTACAGGTCAGAAGGTACTGAATTCTCACAAAACAGCCATCTTCTTCTCTGCTTTCACCACAGTTGTCGGCATGGGAGCACTTGTTTTTGCCAAGCATCCGGCTTTGCAATCCATTTCATTGATTTCCATTCTCGGCATGATAGCAGTGGTGTTGGTTGCCTATACCATTCAGCCACTCATTTTCCGGTTCTTCATTGCAGGACCCGCTTCCAAAGGATTGCCGCCTTATACGCTTATCGGGTTGATACGAACCGTGTTGCTCTTCCTGCTTTTCTTTATCGGTTGTATCTTCCTCCGTGTACTGATCGCTGTCCTTTATCTGGTGCCTGTGCGGAAAAGCAGCAAGCAACGTTTGGTATGCCGACTGATACAAATCACTTGTAAAGGGATTCTGTTGTTAGCCACTGCCGTCAAAAAAGAACATATCAACAAAGCTAACGAACGTTTTCAGCATCCGGCAATTATTATCGCCAACCACCAGTCGTTCATCGATATTCTGGTATTGCTGTCTCTTTCGTCTAAAATCCTGATGGTAACCAACCATTGGGTATGGCATTCTCCTTTCTTCGGAGCAATCATCCGCTATGTCGATTTCTATTACATAGGCGAAGGCTACGAACAATATATGGAACGGATGCGGAAAAAAGTAAAAGAGGGCTACTCCATCGCTATCTTCCCCGAAGGTACACGCACTTACAACGGAAAGATGAAGCGTTTCCACAAAGGAGCTTTCTACCTGGCAGAAACATTGCAACTGGATATTCTTCCGATCCTCCTCTACGGCAACAACAAAATCATTGCAAAGGCACAGCCTTTCAATATCCGCAAAGGAATCATCTACACGGAAATACTTCCCCGTATACCGGCCGACGACCTTTCTTTCGGAACCACCTACCAGGAACGTACCAAACGCATATCCGCCTATATGAAGGAAGGTTACGCCCGTATCTGCCGGGAAAAGAACACGACGGACAATCCTGCTTTCTACGAAGCTCTGATCCAAAACTATATCTATAAAGGACCGGTCGTAGAATGGTATATCCGTATCAAGGTGAAGATGGAAAGAAACTACCGGCTGTTCAACCAACTGATTCCCGTTCAAGGGCAAATTACGGACATCGGCTGCGGCTACGGTCCGCTCTGTTATATGCTGTCTCTGCTTTCCGAAGACCGGGAAATTTTAGGAATTGATTACGATGAGGATAAAATAGCCTTGGCACAACACGGATGGTTACGCAACGAACATCTCCAGTTCAGGCACGGCAACGCATTGGAATATCCGCTACCGGAAAGCGATGTTTTTATCCTGAACGATATGCTTCACTATATGAGCTATGAACATCAACGGACTTTGCTGTTGAAATGTGCTGACCGGCTGCGTTCGCAGGGAATGATTATTATACGCGACGGAAACTCGGCAAATACTTCCAAACATAGGCTGACCCGGTTCACGGAACTGCTGTCCACCCGTATCTTCAATTTCAACCGGACTGCCGGAGAATTGCATTTCACCACAGAAACCCAACTGCGGGAAATAGCAGTCACCTGCGGAATGAATGTAGAAATCATTCCTAATGACAAATATACCTCGAACACTATTTATATATTCAGAAAACCGAACGAACATGAGTAAATACGATATCATCATTATCGGAAGCGGCCTTGGCGGACTGGAATGTGGAGCGATTCTTAGTAAAGAAGGATTCAATGTATGCGTCGTAGAGAAAAACACGCAATTCGGCGGATGCTTTCAAACCTACCGGCGAAAAGGACACTTATTCGATACAGGCATTCATTATGTAGGAAGCCTGGATGAAGGTCAAGTGATGAATCAGTATTTCCGCTATTTCGGCATCATGGACAAACTAAAGCTGAAACGTTTGGACGATGAGGCTTTCGATACAATCTACTATAAAGGAAAAACATACGATTATGCAATGGGGTATCCGCAATTCATCGAAACGATCTGCCGGTCCTTCCCGCACGAAAAAGAAAACCTGAAACGTTATGCCGAACAGCTTCAGACTGTTGGTAACTTGATTAGCGTAGACCATCTGAAACAGGGCACACTTGCCCTGGAAGGAATGAAATACTTCTGCACCTCCGCCGCAGGACTGATTGCGGATATTACTCCGGACCCTACTTTACAAAATGTACTGGCAGGCTCGGCCTTGCTCTACGGAGGCTTGAAAGATGTCTCCACCTTCTACGAACATGCCATGATTAACCATTCCTATATCGAAGGAGCTTATCGTTTTGTGGACGGCAGTATGCAAGTCAGCCTGGAATTGATTAACGTGATCCGGGCGAATGGAGGGACAGTACTTAACAACAGCGAAGCCACCCGCATCATTGTTGAAAACGAAAAAGTACAGGGAGTCATCATCAACGGCGAAGAGCGGTTGGAAAGCGACTATGTAATTTCCAACATGCACCCTCAACGAACCCTGGAGATACTGGATAAAAACCGCAGCATCAAGAACGCCTACATTTCCCGCATCCGTTCGCTCGAAAACACATACGGTATCTTCACACTTTATCTGGTAATGAAAAAGAAGAGCACTCCATACCAAAACCGTAACCTCTATCTGCATGGGGATCATAAAGTGTGGTATGACAAACAGCTCTATCCGGGACGGACCACCAACTGCATGATTTCGATGCAAGCCTCTTCCGAAGACAGTCAATACGCCAGTGTTATTTCGATTCTGACACCGATGTATATGGACGAACTGTCTGCATGGAAAGACACTACTCCCGAACATCGGGGAGAAAGCTACCGGTCCTTCAAGAAGGAAAAGACGGAACAGCTGCTTCGCTTTATCCGGAGCCATGGCATTGATTTCTCCGACAACATAGAAGAGATTCACACCACCACTCCGTTGAGCTACCGCGACTATACCGGAACGGTGGACGGTTCCGCATACGGAATTATCAAAGATTATAAATGTCCGCAAATCGGTTTTGTGTCTACACGAAGCCGGTTGGGTAATCTCTTTCTCACAGGTCAAAACCTGAACGTGCATGGCGCACTGGGGGTAACGCTGACTTCCATGCTCACTTGTGCGGAATTTGTGGGACAAGAATACCTGGCTAAAAAAGTAGGAAATGCATAAAACAATCAAAAAGATATTCAAGTACACGAGCTGCGTTCTTTGGTCGCTCCTTGTGATATTGATAGCCGGAGTCTGTTATCTCTACTTTTCAGCAGATATGAGGACACCGAAACATGAACCCAGTATCATCATGACAAAAGTGTCTCATGCAGGTACTACCACCATGGTTCCGGCAGAGGTGCTCTACAACGATACGCTCGATCTCCGATATTATGACGGCAACTTCCTGCGCCACAGCGAAAGCGGATTGTGGGAGTTGTTTGTGAAAGGGGATGCCTTTCAAAGGGGAGAAGCCATCGGCAAACTGTCCTCTGATCTGCTTCATTATCAGGAGAAAGTATTTGTCGATCAGATTCGTGAGATTGTTCCTTCAGACAGTTATCTGAAGTTCCTCCGGTTCTTCATCGTTTTATTCAACCGTCATTTGGGTGAGAACGTTCTCGAAGAATACCGCGACGAGATCTACGGAATCTCGCTATCGTGTACCCATGAATACGACTTTATCGGCACTCCTTACGAACGTCAGCTGAATTACCATTCGGCACACGACCTGGGACATGCCATGCAAGATTATATGTTAGTAGGATGCAGTTCGTTTGCCACTTGGGGAACTCAAAGTGCAGATTCGTCTCTACTGATCGGACGCAACTTCGATTTCTATGTGGGAGATGCCTTCGCAGAAAATAAACAAGTGGCTTTTTATACACCGGATCAAGGTTATAAATTCGCTTCCGTAGGATGGCCCGGTATGATAGGCGTACTATCCGGCATGAACGAAACGGGGCTGACCGTCACGATCAATGCCGCGAAGTCCGCTGTTCCAACAGGTTCTGCCACCCCTATTTCCATTCTGACCAGAGAAATCCTGCAATATGCGTCAACGATTGATGAGGCTTTTGCCATCGCAAAGAAACGGAAGACATTCGTCTCCGAATCTATATTGATAGGTTCTGCCAAAGATGGCAAAGCCGCTATCATTGAGAAATCCCCGGAGAAGACAGTGCTCTTTAAAGGAAAAGAAGCCGACCGGCTCATCTGCACCAATCATTACCAATCGGAGGAATTCAGCAAGGATGAACGAAACATGGAAAATATCCGTACTTCGGACAGTCCATACCGTTTTGCACGACTGGAAGAACTCATCAATGAAAATATGCCGATAGACGCCTCCAAGGCCGCCTCTATCCTGCGCAACCACAAAGGTTTGCAAGATGCGGACTTGGGACTGGCTAACGAAATGGCTATCAATCAATTTATTGCTCATCATTCCGTTATCTTCCAACCGGAGAAACGATTGATGTGGGTATCTACCTCTCCCTGGCAATGTGGAAAGTATGTAGCTTATGACCTGAATAAGATATTTAACGACACGATTAACTTGCAACACGAAATATACAGTTCTAACCTGACCATTCCGGCAGATGAATTCGCCGAAACACCGGAGTTCCAGCATCTTCTTACCTATAAGAAGCTGACTCCGCTCCTATTGAAGAAGATCAGAAAAAAGGAGAAAATAGAAGAGCATGTTTTAAAAACATACGAAGCCTCCAATCCTTCTCTATATTATGTATATGAAGTAATGGGAGATTATTACGAGGCTATGCAGCAACCGCAACAAGCCATTGTGTACTGGCAAAAAGCATTAAAGAAACCGATTCCCAAGTTGCAAGAGAAAGAACGTATCCAACAGAAAATTCAAAAACAATCCAAAGATGGAAAAGAATCCTGAAATTCAGTTCCGCTCACCGGAAGAGATCAAATGCTATCAGGAAGAACGGTTAACCCAAACGTTGACCTACCTGCAAGCACACTCCAAGTTCTACCAACGAATGTTCGAAGAACACCACATTGACATCAATCAGATAAAGAAGATTGAAGACCTGCAACAAATCCCTGTCACCACCAAGACAGACTTGCAACTTCATAACGACGACTTCATCTGTGTAGACAAGGAGCAAATCATCGACTATGTAACGACTTCCGGCACACTGGGAGATCCGGTGACTTTCGTTCTCACTTCCGAGGATCTGGACCGTTTATCTTACAACGAGTACCTGTCTTTCACCACCACCGGATGCAGTAAAAAGGATATTCTGCAACTCATGACTACCATCGACCGCCGCTTCATGGCAGGACTTGCCTATTATATGGGAGCACGCGAACTCGGCATGGGAGTGATCCGTGTGGGTAACGGGATCCCCGAACTGCAATGGGACACGATTCGCCGGATTCATCCGACTTGTGGAATGGTCGTCCCTTCTTTCCTTATCAAACTGATAGAATTTGCCGAGAAGAATCATATCAACCATAATGCGTGCTCGATGCAGAAATGTATCTGTATCGGTGAGGCTTTGCGCAATCAGGAGTTTCAGTTAAATACGCTCGGACAGAAGATACATGACAAATGGCCTGCCTTACAGCTATATTCCACCTATGCTTCCACCGAAATGCAGTCGTCTTTTACCGAATGTAGCGAATTCCACGGCGGGCATTTGCAACCGGAACTTATCATCGTAGAGTTTTTGGATGACAACAATCGTCCTGTCGCAGAGGGAGAAGCTGGCGAAGTGACGATCACGACGCTTGGAGTAGAAGGTATGCCGCTGCTCCGCTTCAAGACAGGTGATATTTGTTACCATCATACCGAACCTTGTGCCTGCGGAAGAAATACGATTCGCCTTAGTTCCATCCTCGGACGAAAAGGGCAAATGATTAAATACAAAGGGACTACTTTGTATCCGCCTGCATTGTTCGACATACTGGACAATATTCCTTCGGTAAAGAATTACATCATTGAAGTCTACACCAACGAATTGGGAACGGATGAAATTCTGATCCGTATCGGGAGCGAAAACCGTAGCGAAGGTTTTGCCAAGGAGATAAAAGACCTGTTCCGTTCGAAAGTAAGAGTGGCTCCAAGCATTAATTTTGAGTCGGCAGAATACATCGCAAAAATTCAAATGCCTCCAATGAGTCGAAAAACAATAAAATTCATTGATTTACGATAATTATTTTCTACTTTTGGAAGTTAGTAAACCAACTATATCACTTTAACATTAACGTATATGAAAAAACTTATTCTATTCTTATTCTTAAGTACGAGCCTATTCTGTTTTGGACAAGGCAAGAGTGCATTGAAAGACATCCAGTCTATCAAGTTCTATGGAGTGGACTACTCCCAAGCTAAAGTTTTCGGTGCAGATGAATCACCGATACAATTCAAAGATGCTTTCAGACGTATCAATGAGCTGTTTATCACAGAAGCCAAAAAGTATAACGTAGGAAAACAGTTGAAAAAAGAGGTAACGGAAATCTCATTGGATGCAGTCAATCAAGTGAACGAAAACATCAACGTGGCGGAACTGATGACTACCAAAAGAGAGTATAGCCTTAGTAAAGAACAAATCAAAGCGGCTATCGAAGCATTACCTATTCAGAAAACGCCGGGCGTAGGTATGGTATTTATCGCACAGTTCCTGGATAAATCAAACGCCAGAGGTACGTATGAAGTCGTATTCTTCAATACTGAAACAAAGGAGATCATTGAAGAATGGATAACAGATGGAAAAGCACGTGGTTTCGGATTGCGCAACTACTGGGCAGGCTCTGTTTATAGCGCACTCAAGAAATTATAAACCAATAATATATATAAACATGAGAAAACTACTATTATTGCTGACTTTACTGTTAAGTATCAGTACTTATGTCGCAGCACAAAATTACACAGAAGTAGTGTATTTAAAGAATGGCAGCATTATCAAAGGAGTTATCATTGAGCAAGTGCCCAATGTTTCCTTAAAAATTAAAACAAGTGATGGCAGCCTCATCATCTGTCAGATGAGTGATGTGGAGAAAATCACTAAAGAAGAACGGTACACAAGAGATTACCGCAAAGAGGCCAACAACCGCAAAGCTGCAAGAAATACATTAAAAGGCTATAAAGGTTTCGTTGACTTTGCATACATCGGTGATGTCAGCGACTACAATGCCTCCAAAATTGAATTATCAACCTCACACGGTTATCAATTCAATAATTATTTCTTCGTTGGTGGTGGTGTTGCTCTCAACTACTATACGGATGCTGATCTTGTTGCAGCGCCAATCTATGCTAACTTCAGGGCTAACTTCATCAACAAAAGAGTGACGCCTTTTGCCGATGTAAAAACCGGATATGCTGTAGGAGACATAGAAGGAGCGTATGCTTCGATAGGAGTAGGAGTACGTTTTTCTTTAAAAGGGAAAAAGGCCTTGAATTTAGCTTTGATGTACAACTTCCAAGATTATGACACCACAACTGATTATAGTTACAGTTATGGAGGTCATTATTATCATGACAGCTGGGATGATACATGGGAGTTACACGGAGTAGGAGTCAGATTCGGTTTTGAATTCTAAATCTACTGTTTGTCTGTACCTTTTAACAACAAACAAACAAATAAACAATAAATCAAATTCGAACCATGAAGAAGACTATCACAACACTTCTACTATTGAGCTGCATTACTGCATTTTCATTTGCGCAAAGCATTGTTATGACTTCAGGAATTATCGACTTCATCAAGGACCAACAAGTGATACAATTCACTTTCTCTTATGATGAAATGCTGGTAGGAAAACTGACAGAAAGCGAATATGTAGATAAAAAAAGCTCCGAATATAATGCAAAAGAAGAGGGCAAAGGAGATCAATGGAAAGCTGCCTGGTATGGCGACCGTAAAGAACGATTTGAGCCAAAGTTCTTGGAACTTTTCGATAAATATATGAGCGAAGTTGGTATCACAGCAGGTACGGAAGGCGCTCAATATCGAATCGAAATCAATACAGACTTCACCGAGCCGGGTTGGAATGTGGGTGTCATGCGTCAGAATGCATCTGTCGACCTAAGCTGCAAAGTGAAGAAGATTGAAACAGGTGAGCAAGTAGCCTCTATCAGAATCCGTAATGCTTCTGCCAACAACTTTTGGGGTACCGATTTCACTTCCGGGTATCGCGTTCAGGAAACGTATGCCAAAGCAGGAAGAGAATTAGCCAAGTTCTTTATCAAAAAGGCGAAGTTACGCAAGATAAAAGACTAACTAGCTTGAACCACATTTGCCTACTATAAAGTTGAAAAAACATAGAAGTATCTGCCACCTGCAACAAAAAGCGCGTAATACGCTAGCTGACAAACAGTTGAAGCGTTGCAGATACCTGCGGCAGATACGTTGCAGATAAAGTATCTGCAACGCGTTATATAACCAAAGAAAACCGCTTGGTTTCTATATGTAAAGCTATAAGATAGTTTTGGTATCCATACGGAGAAACGGCAGTTTCCATACATAGGAACTGTCGTTTCCTGCCTTGGAAACGCTCGTTTCCTACCGTGGAAACTACAGTTTCTAATACCGGAAACTCCAGTTCCCCGCCTGGAAACTGTACTGTACTGGATTTAGTTGACAACTTCGTTTGTTATACCTAAGTTAGTTAAC
>NZ_JAHQVH010000037.1:0-61062 GCF_019052435.1 Bacteroides sp. MSK.20.12
TATTACAAAAGTAATCACTTTAAAGAAAGCTACAAATAGTTACCCCCAAGAAATTGCGGGTGAGCCCAATTCGGTGCCATTCTCGGTGACAGGATTCCTTTTTTTATCTTGATTTTTTGGATTCAAAGTAGGATTCACCAAAAAAAATCAAGTATGGAAAGAAAAAAAACTTTCAACGTTCTGTTTTGGCTACGGAAAAGTCGAACAAATGAAAGTCTGTCACCTCTGTTCTGCAGAGTTACAATCATGGGGCAAAGATACGAAATTCCGACGAATTGTCATATCTCCCCCGCTTCATGGTCGGCAGTCGCCCAAAAGTCACTCGGAAAAACAGCTGTAGACAAGGAAACAAACAGGTATATCGAAGATTTAAAACTGCAAATTGAAGAAACCTGTAACAAGCTCCGGCAAAAGAACTATCCCCTCAACATCGAGAACTTTAAACTCATGTTCCAATCAGAGGATAACGAATATTCTACCATTAAAACGCTGTTCGAATATCACATGATTATGGAAGGGAAAAAACTCTCCCAGTCAACATGCTACCAATACGGAGTTACCTTGAAATATCTACTAAGCTACGTGCGAATCAAACACAAAGTGGCCGACTACGATATAAGTATCATCGACGCAGCTTTTGTCAATGAGTTTTTCGCCTATCTGCAAGGTTATTTGCGACAGGACAACATGAAACGATGCGATATTAACGGAGCATTGAAACACATGGAACGCTTCAAAAAAGTCATGGAAATGGCGTTCAATAACGAATGGATAAATCGAAATCCGGTAAAAGCACTCAAAGCACATAAAGAAAAAACCGACATCAACGAACTGGACGAAGAAGCCGTAAAACGACTTTCCACTGTAATACTACCTCCTAATCTGGGCATTGTCAGAGACTTGCTCATTTTTGCCGTGTATACCGGAGTCTCATACGAAGATATGACACGATTAACGCAAAAGAACATCGTTATCGGCATAGACAAAAGCCTGTGGCTGCATTACAAACGGGTCAAAACAGGTGTCCGTGTATCATTGCCATTACTAGAACCTGCATTGGAAATTATCAATAGATATGACACCTACCACAAAGGCGGCAAAAAGAACCAGCCGCTATTCCCATATGTCAGCAATCAGATCATGAACCGTTATCTCAAAAAAGTAGCCAAACTCGCCGGAGTAGAAGACAGAGTTACGTATCACATGGCAAGACATTACGGATTGTCTTTCTCACTGAAATTGAATATTTTGCAAAGATTCGTTTCTTGATGGGTAACGATTTAGAAACGAGCGAAGTTCTCTATTTTGTCTTATTCTGCATAATCCTCAAGAACGCTTATCTTGACTACAAAGGTAATATAATATTTTATATAATACTACTTTAGTTTTAATAATTCCGTATATGCAATACCGTCTGTTAGTTTATGATACTGCTTCAATGTTTTTTCTAATCCTGATGCAAACTCTTTCTGAATATATGACGGTACAAGAAGTTCATTGAATTTATCTATCATCAGTTGGACACATTGTGCAGGATTATCTGCAATAACTGCTTGGTTATAGATAGTGTTATAATAGTAAAAAACTCTATTATCCATAGATAATTGTATTTTTTGCTTTATATAAATTTGTTGCTCACGTATTCTTTGAGCTACCTTAAAGAAAGTGTCAATCTTTTCAAACGCTTCTTGAGATATATGTCCAACAATACTATGGGCGTATTTGTTCCATTGATTCTCTTCGAATATTATTGTAGAATAGTGCATGGGTACTTCTTGAATAAATCCATTTATAAGCCCTTCCGAAAAAATGTATTCTATATTTTTTTCTATATCTTTTATTTGAAGTATTAAAATTGATACAGCATTCCTCAATTCTGTTTGTTTATGAACATGAAATTGCCATAAAGCAATACCGACAGTTGTACCAATAGTAACAATCAATACAATTGTTTGAAATAGGTTGGAGTCCCAAAAAGAAGTATTCATATTTATAATTTTTGCAAAGATAGCCAAATCCGACGAATTAGCGGCTATGGTTGCTGAAATTTATACTTCAATCCATATTCTTCCAGTTTGTTGTACAGCGTCGTACGTCCTATCCCGAGCAGTTCGGCGGCAACCTTGCGGTTTCCGTTCGCCTGCTTCAACGCGCGTAAGACACGCTCCTTGTCTTCCGCATCGCTGCGCAGGGCGAAGCTGACGGGTGAGGTCGCCCTCGTCACGGCAAGTTCCAGATGCTCTTTCGTGACAAGACCCGTCTGTGCCTGTAACACCGCACCCATGATTTTCTGTCGAAGCTCACGGACATTGCCCGGCCACGCATGGGTCAGCAATGTCTTGCGGGCTTCTCCGTCAAATCCGATAACGTCGCATTCCAGTTCCCGGTTCGCTGCCTCACGGAAGAACTCAGCCAGCGGCATAATGTCCTCCTGACAGTCGCGCAATGGCGGGACGGTTATCTCGAAGTCGTGCAGGCGGTACAGCAAGTCCTGCCGGAAACGCTTTTCATGGACCGCCTTTTCCAGCTCCTCGTTGGTGGCGGCGATGATGCGGACATTGAAACTGCGGTCAGACTTGTCGCCAACAGGACGGTATCTCCGTTCCTGTATGGCGCGGAGTAGCATCTGCTGGGTTTCCGGTGCGAGGTTGCCCACCTCGTCCAAGAACAGCGTGCCGCCTTCGGCTTCATGGAAATAGCCTTTCTTGGTACTGTCCGCACCCGTGAACGCGCCTCTGACGTGTCCGAAGAAAGTCGACGGTGCAAGTTCTTTGGTGAGCGAACCGCAGTCCACAGCCACAAACGGCTTTCCCGCTCGTTTGCTCTTATCGTGCAGCAGGTGGGCGATATGCTCCTTGCCCGTGCCGTTCTCCCCGAATATCAGCACGCTCATGTCGGTTGGGGCTACCAACCTTATCCGCTTCATGATGACTTGAAATGCCGAGCCGTCACGAGAGAACACAGGCATACGGTTCCTTCCGATACTCCGTTCTTTTAATATGGTACGGAGCAAAGGGACGAGTTTATCCTCTACAAGTTGCTTGGGTATGTAGTCCAGTGAGCCGAGTTTCATACTTTCGACTGCCGTATGCACCTCGGCATAGTCAGTCATGATGATGAAAGGCTGCATCATACCTTCTTTGCGCATCCAGCGCAACAGGTCGATACCGTTGCCGTCGGGCAGGCGCAGGTCGGAAACCACGATGTCCCCGTCTGCGGCCTGTTGCAGATATTTCTTCGCGGTCGAGAGGTGGAAAGCCTGCACGGTGCGGAATCCCTCGCGTGCCAGCAGGTTACAGACGAACTCGCAATACACGATGTTGTCCTCCACCACGATGATTTTTGTCTTATCCATTTTCGTATTTTCTCCTTTCTTCTTTTGCCAGCCGGATTATCTCCGAACCCTTATCCAGTACAGCTTTTACAGCATTGCCAATTGTTTTATCGTCAGGCGTGCAATCGCAATGAAGCAGTTTATAAAGCTCCCTTAACGGTTGGTCGGCACGGAGTATCTCCCATGAACTTCGCAGGTGGTGTGTCAGGGCGTCCAGTTCCTGAAGGTCTTTGCGCTGTTCCGCATCCCTGACCGACTGCATTTCCTTTCCGGTTTCCGTTATCAGTTTCTCCAGCATGACGGCTTCATTGCCGTAGGACAGCAGGGAGGTGAAATCCGGCTTTTCATTCCGGTTGCCTTTCATGGCGCATTTGTCTGAAACCTCCATAAGTTCCGATATGGAGAACGGTTTGAGCAGGCAACCGGAGAAACCACGTTCCATAAGCTCCTCCTTGCTGCAACTGCCCGAAGCGGTTGTTACAACCACAGGAATCGTCCTTGAATTGCCCACATTGGAGGTGCGTAGCAGTTCCAACAGCTCGAAGCCGTTTATATCCGGCATATTCAAATCGGTCAGAAGCAGACTGTATTCTTTCCGGCGTATCATTTCCATCAGTTCCGCCGCATTGGTACAGGTATCGCAGTGTATCCCTTCCTGTACATACATTTCTTTCAGCATAAGGAGCAGTACCTCGTCATTGTCAATGGCAATCACATTATGGAATACATGGTTACAATGAATCTGTGTTTGATTTATCTGTTCCGGTAGTTCCTCGACTGTCTGCATAGGTATTTCCACTGTGAAGCGGCTTCCTTTACCTTTATCGCTCTCCAGCCGGATTATACCGCCGAGCATTGTCACAATACGCTGAACAATGGAAAGACCTAATCCGAAGCCGTCCTTTGCGGCAGCGTTTGACAGACGTTCAAACGCCCCGAATACCCGCTGCTGTTCCTCTTCGGTCATACCTGTACCCGTATCTTCGACGATAAGTTTCAGCAGACCGTTATCATAATCTGCCCGCAAAGAAACACTGCCGTTCTCCGTGAACTTGATAGCGTTGGACAGCAAGTTGTTTCCGATTTGCAAGATGCGTTCCTTATCTGTACATACAAAGGCATCCTTGTGGCAATGTATTGTCAGAGTCAGTCCTTTGTTTATGGCGATTGGCATAAACTCCGTTTCGAGCGTATGTGTGATTGCGGAAATCCTACATGCGGAGAAATTAGGCTGTTCCTTGCCGTTGTCCAGCCGGAAAAAATTCAGCAGGGTGTTCAGCATTTCACGCATGCGGTCAGAAGATTCCTGAATGTTTCGGATATACGTCCCGGTTTTATCCGTATTGCAGTCTTTCCGCATCAGTCCGGCATAACCCGTTATTGCCGTCAGTGGAGAGCGTAATTCATGGGTGATGGTATGAACGGCTTTTTTACGAGAGGCAATCAGTGCCTCGTTTTGTTTGATAGACTGTATCTGCTGTTCTATTAAATCCGCAGTTTCTCGTTTGTACCGTTTGATACGGGTGATATTTCGGTGGATGATTATGTAAGAGATTACCAATAACAACACAACGAATCCTGTCAAGCCACCTATCTGAATAAACGATTGTTCCCGCATGGCTGTTATCTCAGCTTCCCGTTTCTGTATGTCTGCTTGCACCTTCTCATCCATTTGAACTACCAGTCCTTGCAGTTGTCTGTTGAGTTCCGCATTTCGTGTAGCAAGACTATCGGCGTGTTCCGACAAACGGCGGCTTTGTGCCTGTTGTTCAGCTATCATATTCCGATTAAGGGAACGGAGCATCGTAGTAGTCGCAGTTGGTTTCGCTTCTTCCTTTTTGCCAAAGATGCCTAAGAAACCCTTGCGCTTGGATTTCTTGGGCTGTTCCTGCACACTCTTCTGCACGATTACAGGTACTTGACTGGTTATCTTATCGTTGATGGCTTGTTGCTGTTCAAGTATCTGCACGATTTGGCACATCTGCTGTTCCTTGTCTTCGAGAAAATGGCGTACACTGTCTATGCGTTCTACCGGATAGATAGCTTTGAACCGACAAAGCATACTGTCCATTGTCATACGCCGAGCATGGTAAAGTCCTAAATCTTCATCATCCCATTCCAATATCGTTTCACCTAATAAAGAAAACTCTATCAAATGAATATGAATATTGTTTACCTCTTTTCGAAATTCATCGATCTCTCGGTTTTTGGCTTCCAGTCCCTCCATGTCTCGCCATTCGCCAAGCCATGTGTACATGATGCCGCCTACCAGCAAAGCTATCAGTAGATAGCCTATGGAAGTCAGCATACGGAAGTGTCTTGTTTCAGCGTTATGTCGATTCATGCGTTATTGCCATTGATTATTGATAATACAGCCCGTAGGTCTTTATAGGCTTACGGGCTGTATGGTCTTCGAAGCTTTTTTGCTATACTATTTCAAATTATTTTTTTGATGTTATTCCCTTTGACAGTTCAAATTCTTTTTCTCAGATTATAACTCTTTTCTATTTGCAGGAAAGTATATTCTATGAGACATTCTTCACTCGTCAGATTGTCATCAATTTATGTAAGGAATATACAGTAACCTACTTCCGTATATTGCTTCATACAGAAGCAAGCGTTCTGGGACAGCGGTATATGTGAACTCCCGTTCGTTCAGATTTTGAAATATACCTAATTCCCTATTATATAGAATAAGATTTATCCCTGTATAAATTGATAAGTTTGCTACAAATGAATATTTGTCATTGCGTAGGCAGATAACAATATCACTTGATAGTGAGTTTTTATAATCTATTTTGATGTCAGAAGTCCAATGAGAAACGTCCTGATACGTGTAGCATAGAAAGAAAATAGACCAAACCTTCATAATATCGGAACTTGCCTGTCGGCGGTTTTACATCCCATAGGCGTTGAACATACTCACGAGCAAGTTCGCGATATTCGGGAATATTTGACTGGGCAAGGGTTATGGCTCCTACGGCATTGGCACCAGCCATGCCACAAGTGTATTGTCCGAAAGCCTTGGATCCATCAAGCGTGAAATGACCATGCTTGAAGCCATCGTTCTTAAAGAATGTAAGAAGACGGTACATCACTGCTTTCTGTCTGTGGCAATCCTTTCCGCACAGATAATAATCCATACCTACGTTTATGGGACAACGGATGGCATCGAACATATAAATGGAGGTATCATAAGCGGCATGACGCCAAGCATAAGCTCTGCCGTCAAACCGACTGTAGTCGGGATAGAGACCGGTAACCGGGTGGGCTGATGCGATTAGATGCTGGCGGCTTGCCGTAGCAGCCTTTTCCCAAAATGAGCGATTGGCAGATGCTGTACGTGCCCATTTGTCTAAAAAAGCTGGAAGCATATAAGAAGGGTCAGTAAAACTATGCCCCGCATGATCGGGAACGAAAGTTATAAGCCCATTGTCAAGGTCAAAAAGATTATAAACTCCACTCTCTCTACCGTCTTTGATCATGACTTTGGTCAATATTTTATTTGCTTCATCACGGTATCGAGGCTCGTTCCAGCGTTCTGAAGCAAGAAACAAAGCAGTAACATAATACAATTCTCCATCCGAAGCGTTGCTTCCACCAATCTTAGTACCGTCGGGCTTGCACTGCCAGCAGAAGTAGCCGTCCCATTTGGAATCGGGAGCAAATGCCATATTTCGTTTCGACCATTCCCAAAGTTTATCGAACTGTTCACGGTGATCCAGTTGTACACTAATCATCATGCCGTACGACATCCCTTCGGAGCGCACATCGTTGTTGCCAGTATCCAAAATAAAGGCTGTACTATTCGAGACCTCGTAATAAACAGATTTTTCATCATCGGCTTCATAACGGTTCAAATCTGACGGTGTAAAGAAATGCTTCCATACTTGCTGGAGCCGTTCATTAACCTCCTCCTCGTTCTTCCCCAGTAAAGAGACAAAGAGGTTTTCAGCATGCGTACCCCACGACACCATACTGAAAACCAAAGTTATAAGAATACCTTTCCAATTCATTATGAAATAAATTTGCGTATTGAATTATATACCGATTATCCCGGTCGCAATCGAATTTGCTCCGATTGTTCTCAAGAAAACTCAATTGGGGAATCATAATCTTTCCCCAGATTATATATCTTTTGTAGATGTTCGGTATTCAAAATTGCACCTTTCTCATTGACACTATTTACAAGATAATGGCCTCTGTTTTTCCATCCCCTATCTTGTGCAATGAGTTCAAAGGAACGCACTATGCCATCGAAAACATGAGGGTCTTCCAATTCTCCACACGAAAGAAGCATACATTCCTTAATAGGCACATCTTTTTTACCTATGATGAAAGAATAAAACTTGTCTATGGCTGCTTTTATCTGGGCAGGAAACGAGTACCAATAAAGAGGTGTGCAGAATACGATGACATCACTTTCTGCCATCAAAGATGCCAATTCATTGAAATCATCATTAAAAATACAGGCTTTATTCTCCTTGCTGAAACAATTATCGCAAGCTCTGCATCCTTGAATATGTTTATGCGCAGTATCGAACCGCATAACAATGTTGCCCGCTTCGGATGCTCCTTTCGCAAAAGCGTCCGCCATAAGGTCGCTGTTACCTCCCCGTCGTGGGCTGCCGGTTAAAATCAATATTCGCTTGTTCATATTATTTACTTTTATTTATTCACCCATACGGAAATCACCCACGTTGTCATGGCTGATAGTTATATCTTCGATGAGGCTTGTGCATCCTCCATGTTGCGGACACTGGCTGCTGATGCCGAGATATATTTGATCGGGATATTCATTACGATACAGACGCACCATATGCCACTCTTTTTTGTCTAATGAATAGTAGCTGGCGATAGTCCGAGTATCGGAAGATATTTTCATATAGACTGATTTTGCGTCTATCTTATCATGGTTATTGTCATCCGATGTACCTTGTGTTCGTACCGTTACGATGCGGTGGTTGCCATATTCGTCCTGCTCAAAGGCAAGTTTCTGCCAAAGTGTATCGTTGACATACACAAAAAGATCGGCGGCATTGTAAAGTCCATCAGAGGTAAACTCAGGGGTTACTTTAGCTGTCAGCGTGAATGGCTTTGTATTATCGGTCGGAATCAGTAACACAGGCAGTGTATTGTTGGACAGCTTACCCTCGTTAGGATCACAGAAGAAGTCAAGTCCTCCGGGACAGTTGAATTCCAATCCTCCGTCTGCAAGTATGGTTACACATGTATCTGCGCCATTGATGGATTTGGTAAAAGTGACATCTCCCACTTTTATCTCACAGTCTGTGATTTGGCTTGTTTCAGCCACTTTACCGGTCAAATCCGGTTCACTTGTTTTGGACTCTTTGTGCTGCTGACATGCAGCTAAAGAGAGGCATCCAACAAGAAATGCTCCATATAAAACGGTTCTTTTCATCTTTGAATCATTTATTATTCGTAATTTTGTGGCAAAATTAGGACTATTGGCGCAATCCCGCAATGGTGAAAATTAACCAATTCACTATGGAACAGGAACATCAACTAAAATCGCTTCTGACTGAGCAGCAGTTTGAAGATGTTGAAAATAAGAAATTTATGCTTGCTCAAGCAAGAGCGTGCGCAAATGGTTATGCTCTTGCAACAGAAGGTATAGCAGTTGTGTCAGATTTTCAAAACAACGAATGTCATATATATTCTGGCAGATTCGGTCAAACTATAATGGACTTCCCGGAATATATGGTTGATCATACATCTGCCTTTGAAAATACCGTTTTCAGCCACGCGAATGAAGAAGAGCTTATTCAACGTCATATACTCGAACTTCGTTTCTTCAACTTTATAAAAGAACTTCCCATAAATGAAAAGACAAATTTCTCGGCTTCGTGTATAATCAGTTTCTATCGGACAGGGAGTAATGAGACAATAAAAATATTACATACAACGAGATATTTTAGTTGTAGCAACGGTGGAAGTGTCATTCTCGGTCTATGCACTTATTCTCCATACTTTGGTTCTCATAACAAACAAGACGGTATTATTGTAAATCTCGTGACAGGAGAAACCGTTAGACGAAACGTGTACGAAGCATGCGACCGAAAAATCCTTAGTCGGCGACAACTTGAAATACTATCACTAATAGCGAAAGGGGTGCCCAGTAAACAGATTGCAGACAACCTAAATATTTCCGTTTATACCGTTAATCGCCATCGTCAGGATATTTTAGCTTCATTAAAAGTCGCTAATACTGCGGCTGCTGTAGAAATCGCATTAAGAATGAATCTTATTTAATGAGCCCTCTTGCTTTATGATTGGTTAAAAATCAGTGTTGTACCAGTTATTATTGGTTCGTAATTTTGCGGGCATATAAAAGCGAAAAAGATGAATCAATTTGCTGGTAAATTAGAATTGGAAGCAGGCATAACAGTTCTGCAAAATGAATGTGAACGTATTTTTAGTTCTGTGCCAATTCATTTTGGTAAAGGCGTTTCTCTTACACACGGAGCTTCTATTTATTGCACAGGAGTAGGTGATGACATCTATATCGGAGATAATAATATCATAGGAGGAGAACTTATTTTGTTTCCGGGAGCAAGAATAGGCAATCGTTGTGTTTTTGGTACAGGAACTATAATTGTCGCGGGTAGCTTTAGTGTTGGTAATGGTTGTGTCATGTCACATGGATGTACCATAACCCAAGATGTTCCTGATAATTCGTTGGTAGTAGGCCGTAGAGGATTGATATTCAACAAATAATAGCTAATTCCTATTGCTATTGATGCGAAAATTGGTTAGAAATCAGTATTGTGCACATCTTTTGTTCTATCTAACTTTGCAACCGCAAATAAATCACAAGGAAATTGCAATTTAATAATAATCAAATCAATATCATAATGAAAAAATTAGTATTTATCGCAATCATTGCAAGTCTTGTAATGGCTGGATGCACCCAGAAAGAACCAGAGAAAAAAGCGGGAAATTCTGACAAGAAAGCTACAACAGAAAACGTTGAACTCGCCACATGCGACATCAATGTAGGAGGAATTCGTTTTACAAAGTCGAAAAACGGCGGAGAGAATGGCATCACACTTCTTGGCGACACGCTCAAATTTGTGGCCGGTCCTCAAACTGATTATTTCCGTTCCCCGGATGGAAGCGTAGTCAATAACTCTGCGGTCATCTTCACAGAGGTTGACAACACCAAACCTTTCACTTTCAGGGCTAAAGTGCAGCCTGAATTCACTGAAACCGGAACTTATTCGGCAGGGGTGATATATGCTTATGAAAACGACACACATTGTCAAAAACTATGTTTCGAGCAGGATGAGTATGGCGATCACCGAGTGGTGTCAGTTCGCACATTAGGCACCTCTGATGACAATAACCATCAGGCAATCACGGCTCCATACGTTTATATGAGATTATCCTCCGATGGCACAACCCTTGGTAGCTATTTCTCAGAAGATGGTAAAATATGGCGTATGGCCCGACTCTATAAGAATGACTTTCCTGAAAAATTGCTTATAGGCATCAGTTCACAGAGTCCTAAGGATAATGAACACACCTGCCTATTCACCGAAGTATCTCTGACAGATAAACCTGTCGCTGACTTTAGAAAGGGTAATATAGCAGAATAATAAAACAATCTAATCATTTTCAAAGGCGCACACATATTCAAAATGTGCGCTTTTCTTATACCTTTAAACGATGAGTAAACATCCAATTATCGCAAATCGCACCGCTTTTCTCGTCATAGGTTGTCTTGAGGCTGCATGGGCACCTCTTGTACCGTATGTTAAACGTGCATTTAGTTTGGACGAAGCTTCCTTAGGACTTCTGATGCTTTGTACCGGGTTGGGTTCAATAATAGCACTTCCTTTATCAAGTTGGCTATGTGTGAGATTTGGCGCAAAACGAGTAGTTTATTTCTCCGGATTTTTAATGGCTTTTTCTCTATTGACGATAAGCCTATTGGCTAACTTCACCCTGACGGCTATAATGTTATTGGTATTCGGCGGTTGTACTATCACCATCGATGTTGCTGCTAATGTGAATGGTGTTGCAGTTGAAGGTCAGACAGGAAAACATCTGATGTCAGGATTTCATGGGGGTTATTCACTTGGTACGCTCATCGGTGCCGGTGTGATGAGTTCTCTTTTCGCATTCGGAATAATCCCTATGTGGTCGGTCGTAATATTTATGATATTGGTATTGGCTGCGATGATGGCCGGATGCCGTGACCTTCTATCCTCAAAGGTACTTAAAAGCAACGACCATCCGAAACAGGATGTGAATAAGAAATTTTATATTCCACCTATGGTGATAGTGGTCGGTTTGTTATGTTTTATCATGTATGCGTCGGAAGGTGCTGTAATGGGGTGGTCAGCAATTTTTGTTAGTCAAGAGCGTGGCATTGACATGTCCGTGGCCGGATTTTTCTATACCGCTTTTGCCATAGCAATGACTATTATGAGACTTTGCGGCGACAAGATCGTCGATCGATTTGGACGAAGGACTGTGATTAGCGGAGGGGCATTACTTATTTCCGCTGGTTTCCTGATTGTGGTATCAATTGATAGTGCGATCGCTTCTGTAGCTGGTTTTGCTATGGTCGGTTGTGGTGCGGCCAATGTAGTTCCTCAATTAGTATCTTTTGCGGCCCACATAAAAGGGATGGCTGTACACAACATCATTAGTTTTATTAATGCTCTTGGATATTCCGGCATACTTCTTGGTCCGGTTATAATCGGATTCATAGGAAAACGCTACGGTTTGCATGTGTCATTTATAGGTATTGCCGTGTTTGCTTTGATTGTTGCTATAATTTCATCTATAATATTAAGAAGCAAACAGATTACACTGCAAGTAGATTTGCAAAACGAAAGAGAAACTTGTTCGCTGTAATTCTGCAAAATAAGAAATCAGTGTGCAACGTATAAAAAAATTGCATTGCTTTTTTGTGTAACTACTCAGGTATCTAAATGTGCCCAAATGCTTGATTATCAACAGTAGCAAACTTGTTGATTTACTATATTTCGATGAAAATCGGGCATTACGCAAGATTGACCTCGTGCAATAGAGTTGATACTCAACGACTTTGCATAGCTGAGTAGTTACTTTTTTTGTTCTATTTTGTTAAATTTGTCTGTACCAACTTCTATCAGCCAATATCCAAAAGCGATAAGGATTATTTGTTATTGTGGGCAGTAACGAAAACAATGACGTTACTGCCCACAATAAAAGTTATATTTTTATCCCTTTCGGACGGTTATCATCCTTGATCTGAAAACCCGGTCGTCCGATGATGACATGGTCGGCAATGAAATTGCCTGACGGACTACGCTCATTCACCGGACTGCGAATCTGCGGGCGCTTAGTGTGGTATGGAATTATTCCTTCTGTTGTTCCCACTTGACATACATCTCCTTTGAAAGTTCCACAATCTCCCGGCTCAACTTCACAAGGTCGATGGTATGTTTCTCCAGCTTGTAGAGCAACGCCATCGCCTTCTTCTCCGAAAAATGGATGCGCAATTCCTTCACGACGTGGTTGTAATTGGTGCCTATGCCGCGGAACTGGGCATGAAAGTCGGACAGCTTGGTACAGTATTCCAACATTGCTTTGTCCACTTTATGTACCCTGAACTTCTGTCCGAAGAAATGCGCTTTGAGAAAGACGGCTTTCGCATACACCTGTGATTCCTCGTACATCGTCAGGAACCTGTTCCATTCCACATCATCGAAGCGCACCATCACGCAGTGTGTCTTCGGATTCAACTTGGGATTTCTCCCGTACTTGCTCTTCTTTTTCATTCTTCTTATTCTTTTAATTTTATAGCTTGTCCATTGTCTAATCTTTGATTAAGGAACCCCGAAATTATCCGACTGCGGAGGATAATTCTGCCCACGGCGGTGAAGGTGTTTTCAGTTACTTAGAATTATTCGGGTAACTGAAAATATATCTTGCTGTGTCTTTGAGGACACAAGAATCCTCCGCTTGTCGGATTGGTTTGTAAGTATAATAACTCATTTGGAATATCGGTCAAGCCAATGGAGTGTATCCACTGACTTGACCGGTTTTACCGTAATCCGCTCAGAGTTTGCGCCACTGCTCGATGTCCTCCCGGTAGGTTTCAAGGTGCAGGCGGGCGAGGTTCTCAATAAGTCCCGATGCGCTCATGCCACGCCCGCCGAGACGGCGGACAATCCCGTCCAGTCGGTCACGCACCTCACCGCTGACGAACACGGGTTTGCGGTCGGTTAT
Organism: Bacteroides sp. MSK.20.12; assembly: GCF_019052435.1. NCBI lineage: Bacteria > Pseudomonadati > Bacteroidota > Bacteroidia > Bacteroidales > Bacteroidaceae > Bacteroides > Bacteroides sp. MSK.20.12. The sequence goes on from NZ_JAHQVH010000037.1 coordinate 13,580, forward strand.
CTTGGGAACTTGCAGGTAAGCGGTACGGTACTCGTCCAGCGACAGCCTGCGTTGTTTGCTGCTGACACGCTTCTGTGGCACTGCCACATCTTCGGGCGTTCCGCCTGACGGTTCATCCGCCGTAGCTGTTTCCGCTTTTTTCGTGACGGTCTTGCCGGGTTGTGCCGGCTGTTCCGGATCCAGACCGATATTCCGGTAGAAGTCGTCCATAGACTTCTCACTGCGGGATTCCCTGCGTCCCATTCTTTCCACGATTTCACGAGCCTGCTGCTCACTGATACTTGGTTCTCTTTTCATTGTCATAAAACAGGTTGATTAAGTTATTACTGTGGTCTTGGTCAGTACCTTGACCGATTGTTGCAAGCAAAGTAAGACGTTTTAGTACCGTCAGTCAATAACTTGGATTCGGTTAGGCAATATTGTGAGACTTTGCTTTATGGTGATAGAGATATTGGTGAGGACTTCACAGATTTGCCGGATATGAATAACCGGAAGAACAAAGGTGCAATCACAGTCAGGTTTGAATTAAGCCCTTGTTTTTTCTCTTGCCACATTCCTGATTTCCGGAATTAAGAATATAGCCCCAATCTGTGCCAACCTCTACCAACCTGTGCCACATGCTTCCACTTCCGGGAAATCCATTGCCGGATAACAGATTATGTATTCCTTTGCGGCAAAAGAAACAGTAACAATAAAAAGTATGTATATGGAAATCGTATCAATTGAAAGAAAGACCTTTGAGGCGATGGTCGCCAAGTTCGACCGTTTCGTCAGTCGCATGGATGCCATCTGTCAGCGGCACGGAGAGAAGACAATGGACGAGTGGATGGACAATCAGGACGTTTGCCGGATACTCAACATCAGTCCACGCACATTGCAGACGCTTCGGGACAACGGGACGCTGGCTTACTCGCAGATAAACCACAAGACCTACTACCGTCTCGATGATGTACAGCGCATTGTTTCCGTTGTGGAGGACAGGCGCAAAGAAGCAAAGTTCAAAGGAAGAACTATATAAACTTGATGAAATGAACGAAGTAAACTAACAATACCCACTAAATCCAAAGTAACATGAATGAACTGATTAACAAGGACAACGAGTGGATAATCCACTTCATGGGCAGTCTCGACCGTTTTTTGGACAGCTTCGAGCATCTGACCGCCAATTACCGCCCGACACTGAACGGTGAGCGTTTCTTTACTGACAAGGAGGTGTCGGCACGGTTGAAGGTGAGCCGCCGGACACTTCAGGATTATCGCAACGAGGGGCGTATCGCCTATATCCAGTTGGGTGGCAAAATCCTCTACCGTGAATCCGACATCGAAAGGATGCTTGCTGACGGCTACCGTTCCGCCTATTGGCTGACAGGCACATGATTTTCTTGAAGGAGCGCGGTTTGCCGTCTGCCATATGGTTGCAGAGCAATGGACTTTTAACATAAAGAGAAAAGGAATGGCTTACAGATGAAGTACCAATATCCTGCTTCGTCTGTAAGCCATTCTTTTCTATCTTCTGATTTCCCGTCAGTCGCTTGTTTCCGTTGCCGGATGCTCTAAAAGCATGTGGCAGGCAGTAGCAAGGTTTTCGGACCGAATACGCTCCTCAGGAGGAAGATTCTGCCCGAAACGGCTTGCCGCCCGACCTTACCAATGCCGTCAAAGCCACACGCTACCTTTGCATCCGTGCATCGGGAACGAGTGGCTGGCGGAATGAACCTCAACTATACCATTGTTTGTTACCACTGACGCTGGCAACAAACAGTGTAATCGGTGTAGCTTTCTTAATGGTGCTAATTTCATTTATTATAAACCGTCTGAACAAGACACTCTCTTTACTGCATATCCTGAATGCAACGGCTATAATCACTTCAATGTTATAGACATCGTAACTGATGCCATCCGGTTGCTTGAGATACTTCATCGTGCCAAGTTCGTTCAGTTCCTTGTTCTTGTAGATGGAACGGATCGCCTTGCGGACATCGCATGAGAACATCCCGAACAGGTCGGCTATCTCGAATTGTGTCATCCATACGGATACGGTCGGCATCGTGACCGCACCCGTTTCACTGATTGTTATTATTCCTCTGTCCATAATGTACTGAATTGATACTGTTTACTTATTGTTGTCTGTCTTTTCGTCGATAGATTGTATTTTCCTGCGTTCCATCAGCTTGTCCATATCTCTGGAGATTTTATCATCGGTTATCCGTGCATACCCCTGTGTCGTCCGGATATTGGAATGTCCCATCATTTTAGCGATGCTCTCGATAGGTATATCCGATGAAATCAGGAACGTACCGAAGCTATGCCGACTTTGATGATAGGACAAGTTGTCTTCTTTCCCTATGATTACACCCAGCTCATGAATCTCAAACCACAGGGCATCCCGATTGGGAAGCGGGAACACGGGATGTTCATCGTCAGTCGTGTTATACAGCGACAATATCCGCTCCGCTATGGGATGCAGTGGAATGAACGCCTCTATCTTTGTCTTCTTGCGGTTGATGCGGATGTACCGCCTACCATCCGCATTCGTCCCGATATGATGTGGATGCAGGAGCATTATATCCACATACGCCAGTCCGGTCAGGGTCGAAAAGATGAAAGCCCGTCTTGCCAGTTCCATCCGCTTGTCATACATCGGGGTGGAAAGTATCTTCTTGAACTCCTCACGGCTGATATACCTGTGCCTTGCCTCCGGCTTGGTTTCATATTCCATTTCCTCACAAGGGTTCACGCGGATAATCTCCTTATCGACTGCCAGATACAGCAGGCGGTTCAACCAACGCAGGCAATGGTTGGTTTGGGAAGCCCCGAAATTCTTGCATCTCTTCAAAAACGCTTTGTAGGTTTTGCCGAAGTCTTCCGTGACTTCTTCAAGGCCTATGTCTTTCTTGCCCAAAGACATGAGATAATTTGTCAGGTACTTCTGGTAATACATTGAACTCCGATAGGAAGAAGTTGAGTCTATTTCCTCGGAATGTTTCTTCAAACGCTCCCTTTCCCATTCCCCCATTTGCAGGAGGGTCGTCGGATGGATGTTGTTCAAGGTGATATGGTTCTTCAGCATCTCCGCACTGACCACACCTTGCGATTTCAATATCTCATTATAGGCTTCTTCCATCAGGCGCAGGTATTCCCGTAAACGGTTGTTCTCCCTTGCGGACTTTATCTCGTTCTTCCTGCCGTTCCAGTCTTCCGGTCTGCAATAAATTCCGGGACTGATGACGGTCTGTTTGCCGTCAATGGTTATACGACACAATACGGCGGTCGTACCGTCAGCCTTTACCTTGCTGCGGTTGATGTAGGGTAATAATGAAAATGTACTTCGCATATTATTCTTTAAGTGTTAAAGAGTGAGTTTGAAATCTTCGGTCGCTTTAATGAACTTGTCCATGTCCTCAAATAGTTTTTTGGGGCTTACACGGGCATATACCTGAGTGGTGGAGATATCGGAGTGTCCCAACATCCTGCTGATGGTCTCTATCGGAACGCCTGCTTCAAGCGTTATCAACGAGGCAAAGCTATGGCGGGCCTGATGGTAGCACAAGTCATCCTTGATTCCTGACAATGCCGCCAACGCTTTCATGTGCCTTCTGAGATTTGACCAGCGAAGTAAAGGAAACAAGGTTTCCCTGTCCTCACTATGGTACTTATTGATAAGCGCAATAGCTTCGGGCAATAGTTTTACGCTGGCACGGAGTTCGTTCTTCTTTCTGCGGTATTTCAGCCACAAAGCCCCGTCCTTATCCGTATATAAATTGGTATGTGTAATTGAAACGACATCTGCATAAGAGACTCCGGTATAGCATCCGAAGAGAAACATATCCCTTGCCAGCATGTGGGATTTGCGGTAAGCAGGTATTTCCACATCCCGGATTTTCTCAAACGATTCACGGCTTAATGCCCGTGGTGTCGTTTCAGTCTTCTTCGGCAAGGTAAAATGCTGGAAATGGCTCCTGTCGGCATACCCCTTCTTATAAGCCAGACGGCATATCTTCTTCAGGATGGCAAGATGATGGCGGACGGTATCTATCGCATATCCCTTGTTTTCCATAGCGAATGCTTGATAGTCGTGGATGAACTGTTCCGTCAGTTGCCCGAATGACAGGTCCTTGACCTTGTACTGATGCTCGATGAACTCTCCGAGGGTCAGACGCATATAGTGATAGCCGGGATAAGTTCCTTTCGCGCGGTCTATGCCGATACGGGCTTTGAGGTCGTCACAGACAACATCCGTCATTTTCATGAGAGTCATCTGTGTTTCCATGCTGCCTTGAAAATGATTCTTCACATCGGTGGCTTCAAAATCCACTTTACGACTCACAAGGCTGTTGAAAGCGTTGTTCACCGCCAACAGCAGTTTTTCAATCCTGGCATTGGTTTCCACCGCTTCCTTGCTCTTGCCGTTCAGACGGCTTTCACGTGGATTCCACAATCCAGGCGTGCAGGACAGCTTGCATCCGAACTGTGCCATCGTGCGGTTCACGGTGATTCTTCCCATTATCGGGGCTTTACCCGATTTGTCCAGTCCGCTCTTTTTGAGGTAGAGCAGCACCTTGAATTTTTCTACTTTCATACGCTTATATTTTTTAGTGCAAAATTACTTGCCGTATAAGCGTTCCTTGATATGCAAAACACTGTGTATGAGCGCAAATAAAACGGTGAGGGTTTCTTTTCATTGCCTGCCGTTACCTATTCCCGTTTCGGTAACTGCCCGGCTAACGGTTTGGTAACTGAACAACCTCAATATTCCGTTGCCGTTTGCATTTTCTCTACTTGGCAGAATGCTGAAATACCGTTTATTTCAAACGATTTATGTTTTATCTTCTTCTCTACGCTTTTCCTTACATAACCTATCACTTTCCACGTTGCCCGCCACACGTTCGCAACGACAATCACCCTGCAACATGAAATCCCACTCGAAACCGTATCAAAAATGCTGGGACATACAAAAATCACAACGACACAGATATATGCACGAGTAGTCGATACGAAGGTAATGCGCGATATGGCAACACTCAAAGATATGTATTCACATAAAGAAGATAAATCACCCAATAATAAAGCCGCAAACGAATGAAAGCAACTGTAATTATCAATCAGGAAGAACTGGAACTGAAAGCTATCGACAGCATGATAGCGTATGAGAAAAGCTTCATCACCTATTCAGAAATGAAGAAGGCGGTTAGTGATGCGTTGCAGCATTATGGCAGCAGGGAAGGACACCGGAAAATTGTCCTGAAAGGGTGGATTATAAAGACGATCTACGCTCTCGACAGTAACCAACTGAAGGACCTCGACCGGATTACTTTTGAATACCTGAATGAACATTAATCACTTGAATGAATATTAACCATATAAAAAGCAGAATTATGAAAACAGAAACCAACAGCATGAGAATCGTGAAACCTGAAAAGACAGATACAGCCGGAACTCCACAACAGGAAAAAGACCCTGAAAAATCGAAATACAAGCCCGTTACGCCCGTTATGCTTGACACCGTGCCCGAAGATGCTGTATTCATCCGATCGGCCGATGTATGCAAGCTGCTCAACATCAGCAACTCGACATTGAGAAACCTGCGCGCGGAGCGAGCTATCCCGTTCTATAAACTGGGTGGGACTTTCCTATACAGCAAAGAAGAAATCATGAATTACCTGGCATCTAATTACAGCAGAAGAATATGAGCAAGAACGGATTTTCCTATTACAAAGCGGAAACAGACCGCTTTCAGGACATCAAAATAAAACGCCTGAAAAAGAAATACGGGTGCGACGGCTATGCCGTATACCAATATGCATTGAACGAAATCTACCGTGTCGACGGTTCGTATATCCGCTGGACAGAAGATCAGCTTTTCGACTGTGCCGACTATTGGGGCATGAACGAGGAACGGGTGAAAGAGATTGTAGACTATTGCGCTGAAATCTGCCTGTTCGACCCCGTCGTGTGGAAGATGAAATGTATTCTCACCTCCCGGGCCATTCAGAGCCGATATATAGACATCTGCAAGCTGGCGAAGAAGAAAATGTATATCCCGCTGGATATTCTTCTCGTAGAACCGGAGCAGCCCATAAAGGAACCCGTCACTATGCCTCTGTTTGAAGCTGCGACAGCCGCGGAACCGACCGGGCAAAACGTACCGGACGTGTCGGTGTCACCGACAACGGTAGAACCTACTTTCGAGAAAGTTCCGGAAGATTTCCAGAACTTTCCGGAAACTTCCGGAAACCTTCCGGAAAAAATCGACAAAGAAAAGAAAAGCAAAGAAAAAGAAAACAAAGAAAAGTCCTCCTCTATCCCCCTACCGACTATCGGAGAACTCACGGAGGAGGAAGCGAGAGCTTTGCTTTCTTCCACTCCGTTGGGGAGAAACAAGCCTGAAACGACCATTGCAACAGGTGGCAATACTGCTTCCACAACTACCGGGAAACGCCCGCCACAAGTGGAGGCGGCGGCGCGCGAACAAAAGCCACGCAATCCCAAAGGGCTGATAGAGGCCCTAAGCCCTTACAATCTTTCCCCCCGGGAACTTGAGGAGGTGCTCAAACTGTCCGGACACGGTGAAATAGGAAATCCCGTATGGCAAATTCTAGGCGAAATGCATGGAAACAAACGCCTGCGGATGCCCCGGTTGTTCCTGTTGAAGCGGCTACGGGATGCCGTGGGGGTGATAGCGGACAGCAGTCACGGAGATGACGAAATAAAAAACAAATCGGCTTCATAGCCTCACAAAAAGCAACAACGATGAGCGAAAACAAAAAAGCAACCGACACGCCGCTCTACTACCCCCGCAAAATGCGTACAGGGTGGTGCGTGGCGCACGAAGTGACAGCCGCAGGCATCACTATCGAGAGATACGGAATACACTGCCAGACGTATGCGGAAGCATACCGGCGGGCGGAAGTGATGAACCGGAAACAACAGGTGGAAACGGAAGCGGGGCGCGCCGGAACACAAGTCGGAGAAACCACCGGTTCGCTGGAACCGTCCGCCTCCGATGGCGAGAAAGGGGGTGAACGATCATGAGCGAAAAAGTAAGCACCATCACGCTACGGCTGACTGCAGAAGAAGTCACGCAGCTTGAAATTTTGAAGAATCTTACAGGAAAGCGAACGGCCAGCGAAGCAATCAAACACGTTGTGCGGGAGTACCCCCGTTTCTGTACCCACTACAAGCAGGAAGCGAAGGAACACGGAGAACTGAAACGAAGGTACCAGGAGCAAGGCGAAGCCGTGCGGGGTTTTCTGTCGGCACTCGGCAGGTTGGAGAAAGCGGGCAGGGAGAAAGAGTAGGGGAAATGATTGCTAGCAAAATACGCTCCGGAAGATCTTGGCCAATGAAATATTTGCTATCATATTTTTCCGGATCGTGTGCTCGAGCTGCGTAAAAGTGCTAGCGGATTCTTCCGGATCGTGTGCTACAGATCGGGAATAATGCTAGCAACTGTTTCATCCTGAAAGAATCCGGCTGCCGGATTCTGCTAGCGGATTCTTGTTCCCGGTTCGTTCCGGAACAACTAATTTGCTAGCAATTAACGGGGATATCAGGTTGATGAAGCCGGGATCCCGACAGGTATGTGATAGCAAGTGAAGGTAATAGGCAAGTGCCGAACCAAGCGGATTACTTTCGCGAGCGACTTATCGTCTGACAGCTCACCGTGCCGCCGTGTGGTTCGTGGCAATGCGTGCAGCGGGAATACCGCCGCCCACACAGCCCCGTCCCCCGCAGCAGCACTCCGTCAGTGTTTAATAGCAATATTCCTTCACCGGCAGCGTTTCTCGGACGTTCAGTGTTTCTGTGCACCGTGCCGCTTTCCTTGCTTTCCCGTAGCTGCCCAATGGGCGCAAAGAAAGCCGCCCTTTGACAGTGTTTCTATGGAACGTTCTTGGGGGAAGTCTTCCCAAAAGTTACTCCTGTGTGTAACAGTCGAGGCTTGCCAAGTGGGTGATTACGGAAGTTACTACCGCCTGACGCATACGGCTCCGGCTTCCGCTCACACCCCGGCACAGCCGGACTACAAGCGACAGCCTATGCGGTGGAAACCCTTGCGGAAGGGTATCCCCTGCGGAACGGGTGACAGCTGTGATGCCCGGTGCGGTTTCGCTCCGCCCGGCACTAACGCCGGGACTAAGGCGAGAATCCGCCACCTCTTTTCGGCTGACTATAGGAACGGAAGTGTTAGCCAGGAGTGCAGCCCTGCGGTGCGGGGTTCCCGGGTTTACGGTTGAGCGGGTTTGTATTGTGGAAGTAAGCACCCTTCGCCGTCCTTCGGGCGCGTGCAGACGTGATGCTGCGTGCGCCGTGACAGCAATTGTTTTCCTTCCGCCTTCCTTTTTGGGGGACACCCAAAAAGAGACCGGCAGAAAAACAAAGGGGTAGCGATATTAAACATAACGGGTCATTATGCCCGCACGCCTTGCCATTCAGGCAAGTCGGGTGCATAATGACCCGTTATGTTTAATATGGATTGTTTTATTTTTCCGCCCCCGGACGAAAAAAAAGCCATGCGGAGTGGAAACGCCACCACTATGGCGGCAAGCCGCCACCCCGACCACCGCCCCTTAGTTACTTCTGCCAGTCCCGAGCCGTGCGGTTTTCTGACCTGTTGCGGGTGTTTGTGCTTCCTGCGGGTTGCGCCTGGCGGCGTGCCCGGCTGACTGTTTACGCCTTTCTGAACATTGGAAATTCCCGGCGGTCGGCTTCGCCGTCCGCTCCATGAAGCGGGGCGAAGCGCCCCGCCGAAGAGTGCAAATAACAAATCCGTGACAATCGGGCAAATGTCACAAAATAAAATAGTAAAAAACGTAAGTTCTTAAAACTTATATTAAACAGAATAGAAATGAAAGAATCACATACAGGTATTGGTATCTGCCGTTGCTACCAATGCCGAATGAGAAAAAAGAACTGCAGCACATCGGGACGTAAATCGCTCAAACGGGCAATCAACAAGTTTCGCCGCAAGCAATTGAAGTTAGACAAAGTAACCAGGCACAATCACTTCGGCGGATATTGGGCCTAAGACTAATACACGCTTTTATCCGCCCCACACTGCACAGGAACACATTTTTTTCCTTTTTTCATCTACCTCTCCAAGGGCATGGATGAACGGCAGACAAGAAATTTCAGATAAAAATACCGCACGACGTAGGAGCGCAGGATATTTTTATCTGAAATAGCGTAGCGGTTCTTGACTGACGGGCGGCCGTGCCCTTGGAGAGGTAGATGAAAAAAGGAAAAATACGCTGTAAAACAGCAAACTTATCATCTATCCCTTCCCGTCACTTTATAGATAATTGCGTTTCTGTCTGTGTCACTACGTTTATTTACAGATGGAATCATACGGGAATAAAACGTAAAAACGCCGGAAAACAGTCGGAACGGAAGTAAAAACGTACTTGAAACCCTTCGAGATATTTTCAAAAATTCATCAGACGTTTTTTTTATTTCGTCAGACGTTTTTTGAAAAACTCCTGATGTTTTCTATGAGACTTTCAGAAGCATATTCCGTTCACCAAATATCCGCAAATGAAAAGCCCGGTGAAATGATTTCTCATTCATCGGGCTTTTTCCTTGGTTTGTTTGCGATGTACGAAACGAGGATAATGCGCTAGCAGGCGTTTTCTTCGTTACCGGTCATTGTTTAAGCTGCCGGGTCTGGAGCTTCTCCGCCGCCTTCGTCAGGTTTCGGATTTGGTTTCTCATCTCCTCCTTCGCCATCTTCGTTCGCTGCGCTTGCTCCTGCTTTTGAGAAAGAATACATTGCAACGGCTTCTTTGATTTCCGTAGAAGGAACGTAGATGACACGTGCTTTCTTGACGCTGTTTGCGCCGCACTTGCTGGCATCCTCGAGACCTTTACCGGAAACGGAAGGACGGAAAGACCCAAGGTCTCCCAGGCGGACGGGTGAACCGTTGGCTAAGTTGCGCTTGATGACGGTCATCAATGCGTCAAGAACAGCTTTGATGTCAGAACCTGTCAGCGTACAACGGTCTGCGATTTGTTCAACGATTTGTTTCAGTGCCATCTCCGGGGCGAGTACTACTTGTGCATAGTATTTTGCGGCGGCGTCTTTGTTCTGCGGATTCTTGCGCAAAGCGGGTTTGATTGTAATTGCCATGTTAATTAGTGTTTTAATGATTAATAATGTTGCAAATCTACATATACGTGCGTGGGCGTGCAGACGTATGTTATTATCTGTGATGATACGTGTTTCATCATACGATTATGTACATGAAAAAAGGGCTGCGGTTTGTATTCCGCAGCCCTCAAAACAGGGGTTTTCACTCCGATCGTAAAGTTTACTCCTTAATAGTTTCTCCTTTCATCATCTTTCACGGGACTGTCTGCCCCGGTGAGCCAAACAAAAATTTTACCGATAACTTTCAATACCTTCAACGTCGTTCTCCAAAATGGTTTCATAATGACCTCCTTTTTAATTGTTTCCCGCAAAGGTAGGGGAAATGAAGAATGAAGAATGATGAATGAAGAATTGGCTGCGCTTTCATACATTTACATCTGCATAGTAATTCTTCATTCATCATTCTTCATTCATCATCCTTCATTCTTCATCCTTCATTCTTCATCCTTCATTAAATACCCGTATTCGACGGAGACACAGAAGCAGGGACATTGTTTGATGTACTCGCAGGATTCTATGGTACCGTTGTGGTTGAGGTCGGGCGAGAGGTCGCGGTGACCGCAAATCTTTGCTCCCGGATAGGTGAGCAGCAGGAAGCGGAGAAGGGTTTCAAGGCTTTGTTTTTGTGCGTCGGTGCGGGTGTCGGCGGCACGTCCGGAAGCGTCCAGGCCTCCTTCGTAGGCAACTCCTATCGACGGGGTGTTGTAGCCTTTGGCGTGGGCGCCGACATGGGTGATGTCGCGCATGTGATGTATCGTTCCGTCTTTGGTGATGTAATAGTGATAGCCACATTCGGCAAAGCCTTGGCGTTTGTGCATGGAGTCGAGGGCTTCCGGGGTGAGGTTGCTTGTGCAACGGGATGCGGTGCAGTGCACCACAATCAGGGTGATGTTTCTTTGTTTAATCATTGTTTTTTGTGGGTGATTATGTGGATGATTTTTAGTTGTGTATTCTTGTTCTACCCCCCTTCCTTCCCCCTTTGGGGGAGACGCTTGTCGGGGGAAGTGCTCTTCCCCCTTGCCGCAGGGCGTTCCCCTAGCAAAGAGGGTTCGGGCTGTAGCCGTAGGAGCTGCTGCGCTAGGGTTTAAAAGGGTGAGCCGAAAGAGATGGTTATCAGTTCCTTTTGTTTGGGGGTGAGGATGCGGTTACTTAACTGGTAGTTTGTTTCCTGCAATGCTTCGAGTAGTTCGGTGTCGTCCTTTATCCACTGTTTGAGGCGGATAGAAGCGGACGCAGGTGCAATATTCGGGAAATAGAGAACGGCCAGTTCTTTGAAACCGTAGCTACGGTTGGTCAAACTTTGGCAGTTGTTTTGTTGGTGCATGTTGGTATACATAATTATAGTGTTGGTTTACAGATGTAAAGATAGGCTTTTTAGTGGCTGGTTGTTACCTGTATACTTGGTAGATATAGTTATATATGTTTGTTGGCAGAGGAAATTTGTGATATTCGGGCAATTGTCACGAATTTCTTTTGTCCGTAACTTTTCGGCGGGGCGTCTGCCCCGCTTCGTGAAGCGGACGGCGAAGCCGACCGCCGGGAATCTCCGATATTCTGCAAAGACTGTCCGCATGGTGCAAACAGTCAGCCGGGCACGCCGCAAGGCGAAGTCCGCAGGAACAGGAAACCCGCAAGATGTCGAAAATCCTGCAGGGAACCGGGAAAGGCAGGAGTAACTAAGGGGCGGTGGTCGGGGTGGCGGCTTGCCGCCACAGTGGTGGCGTTTACATTCCGCAGGGCGCAGTCCGCAAGGGTGAACATGAAACGGAGTAACTTTATGCCCGTTCCTGAAACAACGGAAAAGCCCGCAAACAGCAGGAATATTTGGAAGATGCTGTTATGTTGAATTAAAGCACAAAATCCGGAACGGTTTTGTGACTAATTAAACATAATTGCTCTTCCGGATTTCCTGCGCAAAAGCTGCACTCCATCAGAAAAACCGGAAGAACACGGCGCAAGCAGCATCACGTCTGCACGGCGGCGGAAGCTTGCGCCGCCTTCTATCCAAACAGCCTGAACCGCTCAATCATAAAACACGGGAACCCCGCACCGAACGGCTGCACTCCTGACTAACAGCCCGTTCCTATAGTCAGACGAAAAGAGGTAGCGGATTCTCGCCTTAGTCCCGGCGTTAGTGCCGGGCGGAGCGAAACCGCACCGGGCATCGAAACTGTCACCCGTGCCGCAAGGGCTTACATTCCGCTAAGGATATCATCCGAAAGGGTGCCCATCGCATAGGGTGCTGCTTCCTTTGCTGTATTCGGCAAGTGAGGGAGCGGCAACCGGAGCCGGATATAAGACGGGAGTAACTTCTGCTATCGTCCGCAAGGGTGTCCACCGCATAGGCTGTCACTTGTAGTCCGGCTTTGCCGGGGTGTAAGCGGGAGCCGGAGCCGAATGCATCAGGCGGTAGCAACTTCCGTAATCACCCACTTGGCAAGCCTCGACTGTTATACACCGGAGTAACTTTTGGGGAGACTTCCCCCAAGAATGTTCCATAGAAACACTGTCAGAGGGCGGCTTTCTTTGCGCCAGTCCGACGGCTACGGGAAAGCAAGGAAAGCGGCACGGTGCACAGAAACACTGAACGTCCGAGAAACGCTGCCGGTGAAGGAATGTTCCGATTAAACACTGACGGAGTGCTGCTGTGGGGAGCGGGGCTGTGTGGGCGGCGGTATTCCCGCTGCACGCATTGCCACGAACCACACGGCGGCACGGTGAGCAATCAGACGAAAAGTTTCAAGCATGACTTTTTTCCAGTTTGCTAGCACATACCTGGCAGGATCCCGGCTTCATCAACCTGTTATCCCCTGCCAACTGCTAGCAGAATCCGGCAGCCGGCTTCTTCCAGGACGAAACATTTGCTAGCACTATTCCCGAGCTGCAGTAGCTGATCCGGAAAAATCTGATAGCAAATCTTTCCTACTGCAGCCGGGGTGAGCTATACAGCCATCGGTTCCTCTTTGATAATCGAGATTTCCAGTGCGTTTTCAATCTTGGTCAAAGTTTCGAGTGAAAGGTTCTCCCGTCCTCTCAACACCTTTGAGATGTATTGCGGGCTGCAATTCATTTTTTCAGCCAATTGCTTTTGGCTCATTCCTAATTCTTCCATCCTGTCCAGCATCAGCATGGCAATATTTTGCGAATGTCGGAGCCAAGACTTGTTTGTTTCAAGGAAGTCAAACAGCTCACGCCATTTCGAAGGCGTTGGAGAAGCATGTTCTTCAAGCCTTTGTGCGATAGATTTCATACGATTTTCCATATCATTCCTCCCAAATTATAATTCACTAATATACTCTATAAACCCTTCGTCATCAATAATTCCTTCTTCCAGCAGGTAGCGCCGGACTTTGTCTATTTTCACAAGTTCCTGCCTGGTGTGCTCTCTTTCCTGCATCGTAGCCGTCAGCTTGATGGCGCCTCCGGTGATGATGTAGTTGCCTTGAATCAATTTGATAGCGTATAGCCGGAGCCATGACGAGTGACCGTATTTACGTTTTAACCGAGCCTTTTCTTTTTGCAGCATCATATCCGAAGCCTGGTTGTTGTCCAGCGGGCGGAATATCTTGCTTAAATCGGTTTCCGGGGAGATGTCCATTATGATGTATCGAAGGCGTTCACTATCTTCAATAGTATCGCTGATAGCTTCTTTTATATCTGTTATTTTAAAGTAGGCGTTCAAGTCATCTATATTCTCCTTGAAGAAAGTGCGTAGCCAAACCACGTCGGCCCAGTTGTTGAACACCTTATAAAATTCGTTATCATCCTCGCCTTCAAAGTGTACAGCCCATAATTTTCTGTCTCCAGTAATGTCGTCAAATGTCATATCTCCTTGTTTTATAGTAAGACAAAGATACGCAAAAGTAACGAGATAATAAACTTATAGGTTGATTATTTAGCAAGAAAAATGTTTTATTTAGTTGGTTTAGTGGTTGTATGGTAGATGGTGGTGTCTGTGTCCCAGTCATTAATTTCATCATTCGTGTTTATTTGCAGACTGTCAATGAGAGTTTTTTGATGAGTTATTTCCGGTTGTTCGCAGCCTCCTATCAGTTGTATAATGAATATTATTCCTGCTATAACGATTCCTGCTATGGTATTATTGATAACATTTCTTTTTAAGCCTTTAATATAAGAATTCTGATACCTGTTATTTTGCATAATTTATATTTTTTACGCTGTGAAGTTAATAAATTAAATGCGATATTTATCATTATTTGTCACTTTAATTAGGTTTATCCGATTAAAAACGATACCTTTGTATTACAAATAAGAGTTCATTGATTTAGATAAAAAAAGGAGTTCGTGACTTAGTCGGTGGCTAATTCGGTGGCATTGACTAAAGTGAAGGCTCTGTAAATAACTGATAATAAGTGCGAAATAGCAAAAATGTTTTACGGCTATCATCCGCACACTTTCTATATATAAACAGACAAAAAAGCCTCTAAACAGACATTTAGAGGCTTTTTTTATATCCTTTCCACAGATCATCCAAAAACGTGAAAGCTCAGTCTGAAAACTTGGGGGATTTGATTCAGGGCAATCACATCCTTAAAAATAGATTCATTCCGGTGCATAAATGAACTATTTCAGAAATGAACTAATCCGCACAGAAAGAAATTAAATAATATAGTTTAGACTTTTCTCCACTGTATAAACAACTTGTCTGAGACCCGGGTGTCAGATAGAACTCTATTACAAAGCGTTTTTTCTTTGGTACTAGAGTAAATAAAATTCTGATGCGTCTAATATCTATTCAAAAATGTGCGGGAATGAATCATTTTTTAGGGATATGGCTGTCCTGAATCAAGTCCCCCAAAAATTACAACTGAGCCAACGTGAACACATTCTCGGTGACATTTGCGGTGATACCCCGGAATCCTCCGTGATTACTTCTTTGCTTTATTCGCATGTTGGGCTATAAACTCCTTAGGTAAAATACCATAAGCTTTCTGAAACACACGTGTAAAATAGGAAGCTGTACTAAAGCCGACACTATATGCAACCTCATTTACCCTCATATCAGTCTCCAACAATAATTGGCAGGCTTTTCTCAGACGATAATTCCTTAAATAATCACCTGGTGTAGCACCAGCTATTGCTTTGAGTTTTCTTTGCAGGTGAGAGCGGCTGATATTGAAAATATCGGTTAGTGATTCTACCGAGAAATTTTCGTCTGAGATATGCCTTTCAATTTCTTCATTCAACTGGTTCAAAAACAGCTCATCATTTTTACTGGTAACTAATGCAGAGTAAGAAATAAAAGGAGAACGATTGAAAGCCTCAAGCACAGTTCTCCGATTTTCAAGTAAACTTATGATTTGCGCCTTCAGATATGAAACTGAGAACGGCTTTTCGATGAAAACATCTGCACCTGAGTGTAATCCTTCTATCTTTACTGCATTTTCAGTTTTAGCCGAAAGTAGTATGATAGGGATATGGTTATAATTGAGGTCCGACTTCAATTTCTTTGTAAATGAGATACCATCTATCCCAGGCATCATAATATCCGAGATTATAATATCATAGCTGTTCTCTTCTAATAATAGTATGGCTTCCTCAGCATTGAAAGCAGTATCAGCAACATAGTCTTTGTTCAAAGAGTTTTTTATAAATGAAGCCATTTCGATATTATCTTCGACAATAAGTATACTGTTTTTGTTTTCTGGCGTACTTCTGTTTTTTATTATTTCCTTTTCGGAAGCAATATTATCAAGCTCTGATTTATGTTGATATAAAAGAGGTAAATCTGAAAAATTAAATACAAATGTAGCTCCCCCAGTTTCATTGTCTTTTACAGTAATATTGCCATTCAGCATCTCAGCGAGTTTTTTAGCTAAAGATAATCCTAAGCCAGTCCCCATCTTCCCGTTATCATTTTGCACCTGATAAAAAGGATCAAATATCAGTTTTTTATAGGCATCAGAGACACCATTGCCATTATCCTCAACAAATACAGAATAAGTCGCGTTCTCATTCTTTATGAGAGATAAAGCTATTTTATCTTTCGTGTATTTTAGCGCATTTGTAAGCAAATTCCCTATTATTTTAATCAATGCATCTGTATCAGAATTTACTACAAGCTCATTTTGAGGAAGCTGGAGAGTAAAATCAATATGCTGTTTCTGAGCTGTCTTACTGATACGTCCATACAATTCAGTTAAAAGATGGCGCAGGTCTACTCTTGTCGGGTTTATAATATATTGAGTTGAATCCATTTTTCTAAAATCCAGTAACTGATTAATCAAATCAGTCAACCTGTCACAATTCTTTTCGATTATCAATATATTCTCTTTAGTCTCTGGACTTCCTTCTCCTGAATTAACAACTTCCTCCAAAGGTGCAGAGATTAAGCTCAACGGAGTTCTAATTTCGTGTGCTATAGTAGTGAAGAAATCTATTTTCGATTTAAAAGCTAAGTTTTCCTGTTCAGTTTTGAATGCTTCCAGTTGTTTTTCTTGTTTTGCCCTACTTTTCTTTATGTAAAATGAGATAATCAAATAGGCCATAACCAGAATCAAAACAACATATATAATCTTGGCAGGGATAGATAACCAAAACGGGGGTAGTATCTCTATCTCTACTTTTGCCCCCTCTTCATTCCACAATTCGTCATTGTTAGAGCCTTTCACTCTGAATAAATATTTGCCAGGAGATAAATTTACATAAGTTACGCTTTGTTTATTTCCTACATAATTCCACTCAGTGTCTGTTCTTTCCAACTTATATGCATATTTATTTTTCGAGTGTGCTATATAGCTTAAGCTAGTATAAGATATAGAAAAAGAAGACTTGTTATAGGGCAATACTATCTTTTGCTGCTTGTTTAATTTTTGCTGTATAGCCTCATTCAGTTCCCTATCTCTATTACCAAGAATATCAATCTGGGTTATTTCTATTGATGGTAAGACGGTATTCTTGTTTTTATTGAGATCTTGGGGATAAAACGAACTAAACCCATTGATTCCTCCAAAGTAAAATTTCCCATTTAAAGCCTTATAACTTGATTTATAATTAAACTGGTTACTCTGCAATCCATCGTCCCTTGTATATAGTTTTATATTGTGCGGGTCTGATGTGTTCATCTGGATGATTCCTTTATTAGAGCTCATCCACCAATTGCCTTGCGGATCGTCCAATATACCATATATTACCCCGTTAGGCAAACCATCGGTTTCAGATATATTCTTAAAACTATCGGTTTTATAGTCGTAAATGAAAACACCTTGCCCCTCGCTTGCAAATAGTAATCTTTTTTTAGAATCAATATAAATATTAGTCAATTTACTCTCTTTTAATGGCTTACAATTAGTGTATATTGAATCGTAACATATCCATTCATTAGTTGGCATATGATATCTTATTACTCCTGAACCGTAAGTTGCCAACCATAGATTTCCAAAATCATCTTCTTTTATATCATATATAAACTTAGAAGCCTGCTCTATGTTAATGAATATATTTTTATCTCTGTCATACTTATTCAATCCTGCATGAGTTCCGACATAAATATCTCCTTTTTTAGTTTTATATAAAGCATATATACCATCATCGTTGATACTGTTCTTTCCATCAAGACTACGTTTGAATACAGATAGAGACTTTGTTTTAGTATTGTAGACATGAATTCCTCTCGCATAGGTACCTATCCACAGGTTATCTCCGTCTAGTAATAAGGCATGTGCGTTATGGTATAATCCTTTTATCGGCTGAGTGATAGTTTGCTCTTTCGTATTAAAATAATTTACGCCTCCATTCTCTGTAGCTATCCATAGATTCTCATTTTCATCTTCGCAAAACTGCCTGACTGTTTTCCCCGATAAAGATCCGGATAAGATGTCGGAATAATATGTTTCTATGCAAGATGCACTAGGACTTAAGTAATTTACTCCTCCCGAATAAGTGCCAATCCATATCCCTCCTTCCCTATCTTTGTAGATTGAACCGATAGCCTGGTCACTCAAACTATGATAAGAATTAGGAATGTCGATTCTCTTGGATGTTCTATTCTCAATATCGAACATATACAATCCATTGTCTGACCCTACAAGAAGAGCATTGTCCCGATATTGGCAAATAGCCATAATACGTGTTACGGCAGAAGGTTCTTTATTTGAACCCAGAAAAGTGGTATATACATTGGACTGTTTTTTATATAAACGTAGACCTTTACCCCATGTTCCAAGCCATAAATCACCATTTACATCTTCGACGATTGTTTGTGTCTCATGCTCGGAGCTATCATAGAGGCTGTACAATCCTTCTACCGGATCAAAAAAGCCTGTATTTGAATTATACCTGAGCAATCCAAGCCTTGTACCAACCCATATATTATCAGAGGCATCTCCGTATATAGACCATACTATGTTGGAGTCGAAATCGTATCCATTTACCCGCACCCTCTTCAGCTCATTCTTTTCGGGATTATAAGTATAAATACCTTGCGAATTAGTTCCTATCCATATATTTCCTCTATTATCCTTAAAAATGGTGGTCACAGTATAAGTGATTTTAAAATTATCAGCAGTTGTATTTTCCACTTTTTCGAAAGTTTCGTCGGCTATATCCATTATATAAAGCCCTGCTTCTGTACCTACATACAGTTTATTATTATCAGCCTCTATCATACAATGTATGATATTATTTCCTATCGTTTTCTCTTTTTGAGGATTATATCTGAATACCTTGCAACTATTCCCATCGAATTTATTTAAACCATCCTTTGTCCCAAACCACATAAAACCTTTCGTATCTTGCATGATACAAAAGACAAAATTTGCGGAAAGCCCATTATCTACTTGTAACTTCTTGAAATGAAAATTAGAGTACCCCTGAGAAAAGGAAACAATGCTATAAAAGGAAAGGCAAAGCAAAATATACAAATAGTGATTTTTCATATAAAGAATGGTATAACGTGAAAGTATCGACAAATATACGCATTTATCGGCAGTGAGAAAATATCAATTATTATTTATTTATATCACATTTTAGTCAAGATGGTTATAAAAACCTTTTATTGCCATTTTTTTACCCAAATATATCACCTTGGCAATAGATGAATTATCTATTTTTGCCATCAATCAAACCGAGAGCTTGTTAGCCCTTTAATATTATAGAAAAAATAGTTCAATACCATGAAAAAACCAACACACAAGAAAACACAGCTTACCAGTTATGCAGCAATTTTCCTTTCTTTTAGGAATGATATTCAGGCTTCAAATTTAGTGCCTCCTATAGCTTCTTAATATTTATACTAATTACATACAAAAATCTATCATCAAATGAAAACACCTTTTTTATTAATTATTTTACTCTTTTCTTCCATGTCATTATCTGCGCAGTGGAAACCCATGGGTGATAAAATAAAAACGGCTTGGGCAGAAAAAATTGATCCTAACAATGTTTTGCCGGAGTATCCCCGTCCGATAATGGAACGCGATAAATGGCAAAATCTGAATGGTTTGTGGGATTATGCAATTTTACCTATGGGACAGCAGGAACCTCAAACGTTCGATGGAAAAATTCTTGTTCCTTTTGCTGTTGAGTCAAGTCTTTCCGGTGTCCAAAAAGAGCTGGGCAAAGGAAAAGAACTATGGTATAGACGTACATTTACAATTCCCTCCGACTGGAAAAGCAAAAATATAATACTACATTTTGGAGCAGTGGACTGGAAAGCAGAAGTTTACCTCAACAATATTAAAATAGGAACTCATACTGGAGGATATACACCATTTAGTTTTGATGTAACCCCATTCCTAACTTCAGGAAACCAGAAACTGGTAGTTAAAGTATGGGATCCTACAAGCGATAGTTCTATACCAAGAGGAAAACAAGTGACTAATCCTCATGGAATATGGTACACACCCGTTTCCGGTATTTGGCAAACAGTCTGGTTGGAGCCGGTGAATAACAAACACATTGTTGGCGTTACCCCCATTGCCGATGTAGACAATAATAATTTAAAAGTGAAAGTATGTACAAAGAATACAGAATCATCTGATATTGTAGAAGTTAAACTAAAGGATAACAATAAAGTCATCGCTTCAGCAAAAGGAGTTGCAGGACAGACACTAGATCTCTCTATTCCGAATGCGAAACTTTGGTCGCCCGAATCTCCATTCCTTTACGATTTGGATGTTGCTATCATCGAAAGAGGCAAACCGGTAGATAAAGTTAACAGTTATGCCGCAATGCGCAAGGTGTCGAAAAAGCGTGATGCAAATGGTATACTACGCATGCAATTGAACAATAAAGATATATTCCATTTCGGACCATTAGATCAGGGATGGTGGCCTGACGGACTTTATACAGCACCAACAGATGAAGCTTTGAAATATGATATTGTGAAGACAAAAGACTTCGGATATAATATGATTCGCAAACATGTAAAAGTAGAGCCGGCACGTTGGTACACTCATTGCGACCGTTTAGGTATACTCGTATGGCAAGATATGCCCAATGGAGACCAGGGACCTCATTGGGATATGCACCACTACTTTGACGGAAAAGAAGTCACACGTTCCATCGAATCAGAACAAAACTTCCGCAAAGAATGGAAAGAAATAATGGATTACCTGATGCCTTATCCATCTATCACCGTATGGGTTCCGTTCAATGAGGCATGGGGACAATTCAAAACACAAGAAATTACGGAATGGACTCAGTATTATGATCCATCACGTCTAGTTAACTCGGCAAGTGGTGGCAATCATTATCTAAAAGTTGGAGACATACTCGATTTCCATAAATATCCTTCACCGGAGCTGATGATGTATGATAACGAACGAATTACCGTTGTCGGCGAATATGGCGGAATAGGTATGCCGCTTACAGGCCATTTATGGCAACCCGACAAAAATTGGGGATATGTACAATTCAAGAGTGCAAAAGAAGTAACAGACGAATATGTGAAATACGGACAACAATTACTAGAATTGGTAAAAAGAGGCATATCTGGTGGTGTATACACACAAACAACGGATGTAGAAGGAGAAGTAAATGGTTTAATAACCTATGATAGAAAGGTTATTAAAGTAGAGGAAGACCGTATTAGAAAGATTAATCAGGAAATCAGTAATTCACTGTCGGAATAACGAGTATATAATAGGTATTAGGCGAAACTGATTCTTTATAGTTGTCCTGCAACCAAGCAACCAGCGTTGCAGGATAATTATAAGGTATATAAAAGAAACACAATTTATTATCAATAAAATAGTTATAATATGACTAGTAGAATATGTAAACTATTAATGTTAACCGGTTTAATACTGCTATCTGCAGGAATTACCACAAAAGGATTTGCTCAAACTGGTGTCACACAGCAATCTCGAACAGAAAAAACTGTAAAAGGCACTGTGAAAGATGAGCAGGGAGAACCGTTGATTGGCGTGAGTGTTGTTGTAAAAGGCACCGCCAATGGTACAGTGACGGATGTAGATGGAAAATTTTCCATCATGTGCAATGGTGATGATGTGTTAGTAATCTCATATATTGGTTTTCAAACCATTGAGAAGAAAGCAGGAAACACATCATTTCAAGCTCTTATTATGAGAGAAGACTCGAAGGTATTGGACGAAGTTATCGTGATCGGTTATGGTACTACTACCCGTAAACATGTGATAGGGGCAGTCGATCAGGTAAAAGATAAGCTTATTAAAGATCGTCCGGTAGCTAATCTTACCCAGGCATTGCAAGGAGCGTCACCTAGTCTCACGATTCAGCAACGTAGTATGAATCCGAACGACAACTCAATGAATATTAATATTCGAGGTGTCAGTTCAATGAATAACAACGACCCTCTGATTGTTATAGACGGAATGATTGCCAATGATGTTAAAGCAATGAATATGCTTAACCCAAGTGACATAGAAAACGTTTCCATATTGAAAGACGCTGGTACAGCCGCCATTTACGGTTCACGTTCGTCCAATGGAGTAATACTGATTACCACAAAGAAAGGGCATTTGGATATGAAACCCCAGGTCTCTTTCAACGCTTCTATTGGAACGCAAAACCCAGATATCTTATTGAAGCCGCTACCGGGCTATCAAAATGCGCTGTTACGTAACGACTCGTATGTAAACGCTGGCAAAGACCCTATTTACACTGCCGAGGAAATACACCAGTTTGCTCAAGGAGACAGTGAATGGGGATATAAAGCTATATTGAAGAATGCTCTGCAACAAAGTTATAATGTAGGTGTACAAGGAGGTTCTAAGACTACCTCTTACAATATTTCCTTCGGATATTACGATCAGGAGAGTAACTATAAAGGGCAAGACTTTGGAGTTAAAAGATACAATTTCAGAAGTAATGTTGTATCTGACATAGGCCGTTTGAAACTGACTGCATTATTGGCTTACGACAGGCAGGAAGGGCGTTCGGACAGAGGTGGCTTATGGTTATCAGATGTTATGCGCGTACCAACATACAATACGTATGACATATATCCCGATGCGGATGGAAAATATTACAATACAGACGTCACCACCGGAGGTAATTTCCTTGCCACCCTATATCATGGTGGTCTTACAACTAACGACGACGACCATTTTCAAGGGGTTGTATCCGGGGAACTAAACATTTGGAAAGGGTTGAAAGCGAAAGCTGTATTAGGCTATGACCTGAGATCCGAACATCGTCTTATAAAAAGACGTTATCACCCGGTATATGATTATATCGACAGGGATAAAATCATAAATGAAAGCGATAAGAAAGATTATAGCATTGAGGACTATAACGGAAAGATAACCATGTTGAATACCCAGTTCCTTTTAGAGTATAACCGTACTTTCAACAAAGTGCATAATGTTACAGGGGTATTTGGATATACAACAGAGTCATTCCGCAGACAAGCTAATGAAATCAAAAGAAAATATGTCGACCCTGATCTCTATACGGATACAGATGACACCGAAATAGATCCTGGCAGTTACAATACACCTGGTGGAACAGTGGAGCGTGCGCTTCATTCGTGGTTGGGTCGTTTAGGTTATTCATACATGGATAAATATTATGCTGAAGTAAGTGCCCGTTACGATGGTTCGTCATTGTTAGCAAAAGGGCATCGATGGGCATTTTTCCCATCAGCGACTCTTGGATGGCGAATCTCGGAAGAAGACTTTTTCTCTTTCTGGAAAGAAAAAGTAGGAGACCTGAAAATAAGAAGTTCATATGGGTTGTTGGGAACTCAATCCGTGCCAGATTACCAGTATTTCACCACCTACGATATTTATAAGAATCAATATGGGTTTAATAAAACTCCGGTAACAGGCACAGGCTATACCTTTGGCAATGAAGCGTTGTCATGGGAAAAGACGAAGACATTCAACATCGGATTTGACGCTACTTTATTGAAAAACACCTTGAGTATATCTTTCGATTACTTCAATAAATACACTACCGATATTTTGTTAGTGCCACAAACTCCGAGTACTTTAGGAGGAGCCGTACCTTATAAGAATATTGGAGAGATGAGAAACAGGGGATGGGAATTGTCGATAAACTACCGGCTAAGTCATTCCGATTTTACTCATAACTTCGGATTCAATATAGGAGATTCTTTTAATAAAGTAATAAAATACGGAAAACAGGATATATTTCAAGTAGACGGAATAGAACGTATTGTTCGCGAAGGCGTGCCTCTGCATAGTTATTATGGATTTAAAACAGATGGACTCTATCAAAACGAAGAAGAAATACGAAATTCAGCAGTGTTTATCGGAGCAAACTTGTCACCTGGAGATGTGAAGTATGTAGATCGCAACGGTGACGGAGTAATAGATGACAACGACCGTTATATCTTGGGTAATGCTTTCCCCCGCTATATCTTTGGATTCAACTATTTACTCAACTGGAAAGGGTTTGATTTCAATATGTTGTGGCAAGGTGTAGGCAAACGCGACATGGCATTACGTGGCGAAATGGTTGAGCCGTTTCATGGAAGTTATTATTTTGTCATGTTCGAGCACCAGTTGGATTATTGGAGCCCGAGCAACACAGACGCCAAATATCCACGGTTGATAAATGACTATGCAACGTCTTCATATGCAAACAATTACCAACATTCGTCCGACAGGAACATTTATAATGCAGCATATCTGCGATTGAAGAACTTACAAATTGGTTATACTATTCCCGAAAATATAACACAGAAAATAGGTATAAACAAAGTACGGGTATACGTAACCGGACAGAATTTATTAACAATCACAAAAAATAAATTTATCGATCCTGAGTCTTCTGAATTTGGTAACAGTATGAATGCCAATGGTGCAAACAGTGGACGTAACTACCCCACACTGAAGTATTATGGTGGTGGTATTGAGATCGTATTTTAAATACAATAATCAGATATAGTATAATATATGAAAGCAACAATAATTAAATATTTTTCATGGTGTCTGTTTATTTGCATATTTTCATCCGGTTGCGTCGATCTGGATGTATCTCCTACAAATAAATTTACTGACGACAACTATTGGACATCAGAAGAAAAAGCAGCTTCGCTTTTGCATATGGCATATCGCCAGATGAACAGTACGGAATGGGTATTCCGTGACGAACGATTGAGTGACAACCTCTATAACGGATACGGTGGTGATGATGTCAAGACTATCAGTAACGGGCAGGCTACATCTTCAACAGGACTTTTTGATAAAGTCTGGGGTGAACTATATGGTGGGATAAAGACAACCCATACACTTCTAGCCAATATCGACAGAGTAGAAATGGATGAAAATCTCAAAAACAGGATGAAAGCTGAAGCCCGCTTTATACGTGCTTTCCTTTATTTCCAATTGACAAATTGGTATGGAGATGTGCCCTTCTTTACACAAGATATCGATGAGCAGACAGCAAGAACTATTGAGCGAACCAAACAGGCTACCATCGTAGAATGGCTACATCAGGAGTTGGAAGAAATAGCAGAGATACTACCCACCAAAGAACGGTATGCAAGAGCTGACAGAGGACGGATTACATGCGGAGCGGCAGTAGCTTTCAACGCTCGTGTAGCCTTGAATTTCAACGATTGGGAGAGAGTGAAAAAATATACCGAAAAGTTAATCGACAAAGCTGACTATGGAAGATATTCACTTCATTCCAACTATCAGGAACTATTTTATAAAGCGAATGAATATAATAACGAAATAATTCTGGATATTCAATACGTCCCTAAAGTACGTACATGGAGTGATATATCAACATATGTTCCATTCAATTTAGAATCGGTACAATACATAGTAGCAAGTCCCACTCAAAGCCTTATAGATACCTATCTCATGAGAGATGGAAGCAAATGGGATGAAGCAAAAAGCGCTTACGACAACCGTGATCCCCGCATGGATATGACAATCGTGCGTCATGGCAGTGTAGTACAAAAAAGAGACGGCTCGTCCTATACGGTAAATGTTAATCCTAACGGTGCATCAAAAGATAATAAAGACAAGATTGGCCATGCCAGTGGTTCACAAACCGGATACTTCTACAGGAAGTATTATGATCCGAATCCAAGTGCGTGGACAGTAGGGACTTCATGGAGTTGTAACATCAACTTTGTAACACTGCGTTATGCCGACGTTTTGTTAATGTATGCAGAAGCTATGTACGAATTGGATAAAATGACTCCTGAAATCTGGGAGCAAACCATCACAGCACTCCGCCGCCGCGCCGGGTTCAATGAAACACCAGCAGCAATGGACTATCCGACAAGTGGAGATATTCGGCAAATTATCAGAGACGAACGGCGCGTAGAACTGGCACTGGAAGGAACACGCATTTATGATATACGTCGTTGGAAAATTGCAGAAGATGTCTTGAATGAACCATTCAGAGGAGCCAAATTTAAGTTGAGTAACGGTGATTTGACCTACTTCTCGTATCATGAAAATTCATTCAACAGGGATCGGGATTATCTATGGGCTGTGCCGAGAAAACAATTTACGATCAACCAAAATCTGGGACAAAACCCCGGATATTAATCATGACGATTTTTTTAATCATTTAATATATAAAAAGATGAAAAACAAAATATTATTTACGGCCATAGCATTCCTTACATTAGCATCAGGAGTATTCACAAGTTGTGAAAAAGTGAAAGAATTTGAGAGTGTATCTGTCACTCCAGTTCCTAAATTATATGAGCCGGTTGAAGACAGATATGCAGTAATAGAAGATGTATCAAACCTGTACTTTGAATGGGAAAAAGCCCAAGCAGAAGATAACAGCGTGGTTTATTACGATATATTATTCGACAAACTTGACGGGGACTTTTCTAACCCCATCTATATTTATCCGGCAGACGGCAACGGTTTAAATACCGGAGCTACCATTACGAAAAAAGGCTTGAATAGAATAGCCCGGCTTGCAGGTGCAAAGTCGGAAGAAGAAGCAATCGTAAAGTGGACCGTACGCTCAAACAGGGGAATGAATTTCGCTTTGACTCAAGAATCGAGAACAATCACCTTGCTCCGCATGGCAGGTCTCGAAGATTTGGACGATGGAGAAAGATTGTACATTGGTGGAGCTGGTTCGGAACAAGGACAGCGTGTGAAAATGATAGAGACCAAAGAATCGACCGTTTATTACGAAATATATACAAAACTGGAGGCCGACGAACCAATCTATTTCTACACCAGATTACAAGCTAACTCTGACAGAATCATATCAATCAAAGAAGATGGAAAATCGATTGAAGAAACTGCCGGAGGCGAAGCACTTCCTTATACAGTAGATAAAGCAGGGGTCTATCGTATTAAACTTGACTTCAAGAACAAAAATATTTCTTTTGAAGAGATAAATAAGGTAGCTATACGTAATTCATGGACAAATGCCCGCGGCATTTTTAGTTATACCGAGAAAGGTGTTTGGGAACTTATGAACTATAATGTACAATTACAAAAAACCGACTGGGGCTTTGACGAACGTTATAAGATTGAATTTACCGTAGACGGGAAACAAGAAGACTGGGGACAAATAGAAGAGAAGTTCTTTGATAACAGACCTAGCATAGACAGAGCCGGATACCGTGATATGGCTCCTACCGATAATGGTCAATGGAACGGTAAACAATTCAAATTCCCGGAAGAGCTTTGTGACAAAAATAATCTCAGCAAATATTTCACAGATGTTACGATATCTATGACTGCCGAGAAAAATTACACTCACGACTTTACTAATATAAATACAGGTGACTAAATCATACGCGGTCTGTTTCTCGTAAGGGAAACAGACTGCTAAAAACGGAATCAATTATGAAAAATATATTATTCGGAATTCTCCTTACATTTTCATGTTCTCTGATGTCGTGTGGCACATACGAAGATGAATATATAGAAGTAAACCAGTTTCCCAAGTACTCATGGGTAGCAGCGGCCGACAGTGCTTCAACAGCTTTTGTAAACAGGTATTGGAACACATCCGTGGGATGCTTCAACAATACATTTGACGGACAAATAGCGCAAAATGACTACTGGCCCGAAGCGCATGGACTGGATGTAGTAGTGGATGCTTACCTGCGTACCAATGATGAAAAGTATAAAAAAGTCATCTGGGACTTTTACGATGGAGTAAAAAACAAAAATGGAGGTAAATGGAGACACGATTTTTATGACGATATGGGTTGGCATGCAATGGCTCATCTACGCGCATACTATGCAACCAATGACGACCGGTTCTTACAATCATCTCACGATCTGTGGACATGGATCACAGAAGGTTGGAATGATTACGATGGTGGAGGTATCCAATGGAAAGTAGGAACCGATGCTGAAAGTATGGGAAAAGGCATACCATCAAACGGACCTGCGGCTATTATTGCAGCCAGATTTGCACAAAAATACCCTGATGAGACCATCAACGGTTTCACTAACCTACAATGGGCACTACGGATATATGAATGGATGAAATATCATCGGACTGTATTGTCTACAGGGCGGGTATTTGAAAATTTTGACAATACAAACGGCGATTACTCGTATGATGTAGGCACATTTATGGGAGCAGCTATCGAATTGTATAATATCACAAAAGAGAAAGTGTATTTTAATGATGCAGTGAAAGTTGCCCGTTATCATATAGCAAATAACGTAAACACCGCCTACAAGGTCATGAGGGATTATGGCGAACAAACCGGCGATGGCGGCGGACACGACTGTAACCTCTTCAAAGGTATATTTGTACGCTACTTCACCATACTGATACAGCACCCGGATCTTTCGGACGGTGACAGGATGCGTTTTGTTGCTTTCCTGAAAAATAATGCAAACTACCTATGGACTCTTGGCACCGAAAAGCCAGTTATCAAAATGAGTCCTACGTGGTGGCAAATGCCGAAAGGAGATACAGCATGGGGCGATTTACGTTCAGCCATAAGCGGTACAACAACAATAGAAGCGATGGCCCTATTGGAGAAAAATGGATTTGTAGAATAAGCAAAATCCATAATAAATAAAATCTTTATCTATTTATACCCTGCAATTAGCCAAGATTGCAGGGTAATAGTTCCCTGTTCTATCCAATTATAAATAATATCAGATGAAACAACACATAAACTCAAAGTCTTTACTCACTTTAGCAATCATAATAAGTCTGTTGGGAATCAACTTAATTGCTTGTGGCGACAAAGATGAAATAGAAGATGAGGAACTCATTGCAGTGAAGAATCTTAACGCCCCTATGAATGGCGATTACATTGTACTACAATCTGTTACAGACCTATTATTCGAATGGTCCAAAAGTGAAACGAAAGATGTAAATTACACAATTCTATTCGATAAGGAGAATGGCAATTTTTCAGCTCCTATATATAAGGTTTCATCAGATAATGCAGGGGCGAATACCAATATTAGAATCACACAACACAAACTTAAAGATATCGCAACCGCTGCCGGAGGTACTGCCGGAAACAATATAAAACTAAAATGGGCTATACAGACCACTAAAGGTTTAAAATCCATTCTGTCTGAAGAATTTCGAAGTATCACTTTCGCTCTGCCAGCCGATTTAGGTGGCATCATCAAAGAGGGAGAGAAATTATACATCACCGGAGAGGGAGCAGAAGATGGTCAGGAAGTGAAAAAAGTAGAATATAACGGCTCCACGATTTATGAAATATATACGAAACTGGAAGCTAACAAACCTTATTCTTTTTATTCGCAACTAGGTGAGCAAAAAAGAACATTCAACCTGAAGGAAGATGGTATAACATTGAACGAGACTACCGGACAGCAGTTTTCCGGAACAACAGTAACACAGACAGGAACTTATCGTATCCGTTTGAACTTCAATACCTATCAGGCTACCACAGAGAGAATAAATAAGGTAGCAATCCGCTTCAGCTGGACGGGACGGGAAAATGAATTTAATTATACCTCAAAGGGATGCTGGGAGCTAAAAGATTATAATGTACAATTATTCGCTACCGACTGGGGCTTTGACGAACGATACAAAATAATCTTCACTATTAACGAACAAGAAGAAGAAGCCTGGGGACAACTCGGACCTGAATTCGGACAAAGGCCAGCCATTGACAGACCCGGTTACAGAGATATGGCTCCCACTGCAACCGGACAATGGGATGGAGCACAGTTCAAATTTCCAGCCGAACTATGTGATGAGAATGATTTGGGCAGGTATTATACCACTATTTTAATCTCAATGACAGCCGAAAAGAACTATACTCACGATTTCCTGGATATCACTTCTCATGGAGATTATACTGCCAAATACCAAAACCCGGTATTTACAGATTTCTCTTTACCCGATCCCGATGTGATAAGAGGAGAGGATGGCTACTTCTATCTGTATGCAACGGAACACTCTCTGACAGATCCCAATATGAAAAACGCACCTATTATGAAGTCGCGAGACCTTATTAACTGGACAAGAGCAGGTTCCATCTTCACAGATGCAACTCATCCTCAAATAACAGGAGTGAGTGATGCCGGTATCTGGGCACCGACTGTAAGCAAAGTGAATGGCAAGTATATCATATACTACTCACAGCCTGCACCCGAATGGAAACATGCCATCGGTGTCGCTACTTCATCCTCGCCAACCGGTCCTTTTACCGATCATGGAAAACTAATAGACAGTAACGAGCAGGGAGTCGATATTTCGATAGATGCCTATCTTTATCAAGAGGATGGCCGCAACTACCTGTTCTGGGGCAGTTTTCGTGAAATTAGCGTGATAGAACTGACTGCCGACGGAATGTCTATCAAAAAAGGAGCAGTAAGAAAGAAAGTTGCCGGAGGCCAATACGAAGCCGCCTATGTTATCAAAAGAAACGGAGTATACAATTTGATATTATCTACCGGCCAATATCACAAAGGTGGTACATACAGTTTAGTTGTCGGACAATCGAATAACATCATGGGTCCATATACCAATAAAAAAGGAGAAGATATGAACGATGTCAAGCATGAGTTGATGTTAAAAGGCAATAACCGGTTCTCTTCAACCGGACATTGCTCGCGCATCATCACAGACGATGCGGGTCAGGACTGGATTCTGTATCATGGATATGTTGACGAGCTAGATTATCGTTGTCTGATGCTTGATAAAGTAAATTGGATAAACGGATGGCCGGTTGTGAATAATACATATCCCACTTATACCGGATATAGCGCTCCTGTATTCAGATGAAAATTGATTAAATAGAAAATATATGTTTGGAAAAATGAAAGCTATTACCATTCTCGCCCTTCTGGCTATTGTCGCAGGATGTGCAGTTCAGAAAGACAAGAACAAACGTTTGACCGATTATGTCAATCCATTTATAGGGACCACCACTTTGTGGGACAGTATAGATTTAGGGTACAATCCCACTCGCAGGGCATGGGGAGCGGAGACTTTCCCCGGTGCATCCTTGCCTAACTCAATGGTGCAAGTCACTCCCGTCACCATGTGGCGAAGCGGCTCGGGCTATCAGTATGAAGATACCATTATCCATGCTTTTGTTCATACCAGCAAAGGGCATTGGAATCTCTGTTATGTTCCATTGATAGCAGTAAGCGGGAATGTTGATCCAAAATCTTATTATACAGGGTATAGCCACGATAACGAATCGGCAAGTCCGGGATATTATCAGGTCTATCTCAAAAAATATGACATTAATGCGGAAGTGACTTCATCCTTACGATGTGGTTATCATAAATATACTTATAAAAATGGGAAAGGGAAAAAACTATTGGTCGACCTATCCCATTCTAATGAGCATATAAGAAGCTGGAATATAGAGAAGTCGGACGATAATGTATTCTCCGGTTATCAACAGACAGGCCCTACTTTTTATTTCTATGCGGTGACCAATCATAAAATCAAGGATATAGAATCATTGAAAGATGGGGATGCGGAAGTTCGTATTGTAAACTTTATCAATAATGAGAACATCAATGATCCTCTCGAAATGAAAGTCGGCTTCTCTTATGTCAGTGTCGAAAATGCAAAGAAAAATCTGGAGGCAGAAATACTCACCAAAGATTTCGCACAAGTAAGAAATGAGGCAAGCGACACATGGGAAGGATTGTTATCTAAAATTCAAGTATCAGGTGGTACGGAAGAACAGAAAGAAACCTTTTATTCTGCTCTCTACAAAGCATTTCTATGGCCCATATTATTAAGCGATGTAAATGGAGAATATGTTGATGCCAAAGGCGAGGTAGTAAACAAAGGATTCCGTTACTATAGTGAACCTTCTTTTTGGGATGATTATCGTAATAAGTTAACTTTGCTGGGTATGGTTTCTCCCGATGTCACGGCAGACGTCCTAAAATCTATTACAGATTATGGAGAGATTAGAGGATTCATGCCCAGATTTTTCCATGGCGATCATGCTTCTACCTTTGTTACAGGGAGTTATTTAAGAGGTATCCGCGATTTTGACGTGCAGCACGCATATAAAATACTCTTAAACAATGCCTTTGCCGAAGGCGAGGGCAGCAGACCTCATATTAAAGAGTATATGGAGCGGGGATGGATATCCGAAATGGATATTAAAGATCCCAAATTAGAAACAGTAGCGAAAGCAGCTGTGACAAAGACGCAGGAATATGCATACGATGATTATGCTACTGCCTTGCTGGCCAAAGAATTGGGCGATATGCAAAATTATGAAATACTGATGAAGAGAACAGATAGTTATAAACATCTATTCGATCCCACCACTCAGCAGATGCGTCCCCGATTGGAAAATGGAGAATGGGTAACTCCATTCGACCCTAAGAGACCATTCTATGAATATATGTATCGTGAAGCTAATGGATGGCAATCAACCTTCTTTGCTCTCCACGATCCTCAAGGTCTCATTGATTTATTCCCCAGCAAAGAGGCATTTGAAACTAAATTAGACTCCTTATTTACTATCCCATGGGAAGGGTATGAAGCACATAACCTGACTACTTTTATCGGTCAATATTGTCATGGCAACCAACCTGGGCATAGTATTCCTTATATGTATTATTTTGTGGACAAACAGGAAAAGTCTCAGAAAATACTGAATAAGATATTGAACGGTTATTATCGCATGGGACCCGAAAAACTAGCATATTGCGGCATGGATGACGCAGGAGAGATGTCTTCGTGGTATGTATTGAATTCCATAGGGTTATATACATATTCACCTGCCGACCCTAAGTATATTATCACTGTACCCTTATTCGACAAGACAATCTTTAATTTGAATGGCAAAGATTTCACTATCAAGAAAAAAGGAAACGGAGAAAAGATAACAAACATTACTTATGACAACGAAAAAGTAGAAAGTTACTTTATCACTCATGACAAGCTAAAGGAAGGAAAGGAGTTGATAATTAGTGTAGAGTGAGTGGTTAATTATAAAATAAACAGAAGAATCTCAAAAGGATAAGGTATGAGATGGGGCGTTTTTTATCACTTTAACTAGGTTTATCAGAAATAAAAAGTACCTTTGCGGCAGAATTAAAAGTTCATTGATTTAGGTAAAATAAGGAGTTCATTATACGTTCGGTGACTTATTCGCTGACATGAACAATGCGAGGGCTCTGTAAGATATGAAACAACAGTGCATAAGATAGTCCGTATTTAGTGACCGTCATCCGCACTAAAAATAAACTAGAAGCCTTCAAGATACTATCTTGGAGGCTTTTTAATTGGTTAGACATGAATAAACATCAACTTTGCTGCATCGGTCACATCACATTAGACAAAGTAGTCACTCCCCAAAATACTGTCTATATGCCCGGAGGAACGGCTTTTTATTGTTCACATGCCATCCGCCATTTTAACGACATCGATTACGCTTTAGTAACAGCAGTCGGCACCACTGAAATGAACATTGTAGAACAACTACGTGAAATGGGTATTCATGTAACCGCCCTGCCAAGCAAATATTCCGTATACTTCGAGAATATCTATGGCGCCAATCCGGACGACCGTACTCAACGTGTATTAGCAAAAGCCGATCCGTTCATTGCCGGTCAGCTGAAAGATATAGATGCACAAATCTACCATCTCGGCTCTCTGCTGTCTGACGACTTCTCATTGGAAGTAATCAAAGAACTATCTCAAAGAGGGTTGATTGCAGTAGACTCACAAGGCTATTTACGTGAAGTGCGTGACACTCACGTCTATCCGGTGGACTGGACAGATAAGCGGGAAGCTTTGCAATATATCCATTTCCTGAAAGTCAACGAGCACGAGATGGAAGTGCTGACAGGTCTTTCCGATCCGCATGAAGCTGCCCGTCAATTATACGAATGGGGCGTGAAAGAAGTGCTTGTCACCTTGGGAAGCATGGGATCACTTATTTTCGACGGAGAAGACTTCTATCGTATTCCGGCTTATAAACCCAAAGAAGTGGTAGATGCAACAGGGTGTGGAGACACTTACACCATCGGCTATCTATACCAACGGGTATCAGGAGCCGGCATTGAAGAAGCAGGACGCTTTGCAGCCGCCATGTCAACTCTAAAAATAGAGAAATCAGGTCCTTTCAATGGCAGCAAAGAAGATGTCATTCAATGTATGACCACTGCGGAACAGATGTTTTAAAACAGGAAATCATAGAACGAACAACGTATACATAGGATATACCTCCCCCGACGGGTAATCTTCATCCCATTATTCAGGCACGAACAACACCGGTTCGTGCCTGAACCTTTTTCAACAGTCACCTCCCTTTTAGTGTTAAAATCAACCATTCCCTCTTTTTTCCAAAATCTTTTTTGAATTTCGTTTGTTTCCTTTGTTACTCTCGCCAAAAGACGGCAGAAAAAAGACTTCAACCTAAATAATAACAAATGGAAAAATTTAATGCAATGAGGACTAGACTTTTACAACATCTTCAGAAAAAAGCCATCAGGTCAAGGAGCATCATGACGCTTGTTTGCCTGCTACTGGCCTCTGCATCAGCCTTTGCACAGACAAAGACGGTGACAGGAACAGTGACGGACGCTGCCAATGAACCATTGATCGGCGCATCGGTACTCGTACAAGGAACTTCCACCGGAACCATCACAGACATGGACGGTAAATATTCAATCTCTGTCACTCTGGAGGACGTATTGGTATTTTCATACGTGGGGATGACTTCGCAAACCATTAAGGTGGGGGCACAGAATGTCATCAATGTCACTTTAAAAGAAGATTCACAAGTACTAGCCGAAACAGTCGTTATCGGATACGGTAGTGCAAAGAAAAGAGACTTGACAGGTTCTATCACCAATGTCAAAGGAGAAGAGTTAGCCAACAAACCGGCAATGAATCCGCTGTCTTCCCTTCAGGGGAAAGTGGCAGGTGTGCAGATTGTAAACTCCGGACGAGCCGGATCGGACCCGGAAATCCGTATTCGCGGAACAAACTCCATCAACGGATATAAACCGCTGTACATTGTCGACGGATTATTCAATGACAACATCAATTTCCTGAATCCGGAGGACATCGAATCTATGGAAATCCTGAAAGACCCGTCATCTCTGGCTATCTTCGGTGTTCGCGGTGCGAATGGTGTTATCATCATTACCACAAAGAAAGCCAAAGAGGGACAGACACTGGTCAATATTAATACTTCTTTCGGTTTCAAGAAAGTAGTGGATAAAGTGAAACTGGTGAATGGTTCACAATTCAAGGAACTATATAACGAACAGCTTGCCAATCAGAAAGATGACCCTTTCGATTATACCGGCTGGGATGCCAATACCGACTGGCAAGACGAAATTTTCCAGACTGCTTTCATTACAAACAATAACATCAGTATTACAGGGGCCTCGCCCAAACACAGTTTCTATCTGGGTGTAGGCTACTCTTACGAACAAGGCAACATCGAGCATGAGAAATTCAGCAAGGTAACCATCAACGCAAGTAATGATTATAAGATTACGGACTTTTTGAAAGTCGGTTTCCAATTCAACGGTGCACGTATGCTTCCTGCAGATTCCAAACAGGTGTTGAATGCCCTGCGTGCAACTCCTATCGCTCCGGTATATAACAACGAATACGGATTATATACGGCTCTGCCCGAATTCCAGAAAGCGCAGATCAACAACCCGATGGTAGACGTCGAATTGAAAGCAAATACTACCAAAGCGGAGAACTACCGGGCATCCGGTAACATTTATGGTGAGGTAGACTTCCTGAAACATTTCACGTTCAAAGCGATGTTCTCTATGGATTATGCGTCGAACAACGGACGGACGTATACACCGATCGTAAAAGTATACGATGCCGCTGTCAACGGAGGGATCTCTACTTTGGGAACAGGCAAGACCGAGGTCAGCCAGTTTAAAGAGAATGAAACCAAAGTTCAGAGCGACTACCTGTTGACATACACCAACAGCTTTGATAATGGAAATCATAACCTGACAGCTACCGCCGGTTTTACTACCTATTATAATTCGTTGAGCCGATTGGACGGAGCACGCAAGCAGGGGGTCGGACTGGTCATTCCGGATGATCCGGACAAATGGTTTGTCAGCATCGGCGATGCAGCTACCGCTACCAATGGAAGTACTCAATGGGAACGCAGTACATTATCCGTACTTGCACGTGTGATCTACAACTATAAAGGTAAATACTTGTTCAACGGTTCTTTCCG
Organism: Bacteroides sp. MSK.20.12; assembly: GCF_019052435.1. Classification (NCBI taxonomy): domain Bacteria; kingdom Pseudomonadati; phylum Bacteroidota; class Bacteroidia; order Bacteroidales; family Bacteroidaceae; genus Bacteroides; species Bacteroides sp. MSK.20.12. The sequence continues at coordinate 49,795 of NZ_JAHQVH010000037.1, forward strand.
CCGGGATGGTTCTTCCGCTTTCTCCTACACAGGCAATGAATGGCAGAACTTCTTCTCACTGGGTGGAGGTTGGTTGATGTCCGAAGAAGAATTTATGAAAGACATCAAATGGCTGGATATGTTGAAAATCAAAGCATCTTACGGTACGTTAGGAAACCAGAACCTGGATAAAGCCTATCCTGCCGAACCCTTATTGACCAATGCTTATTCGGCTGTATTCGGTAAACCGTCCATCATTTATCCCGGATACCAACTTGCTTATCTTCCTAATCCTAACCTACGTTGGGAAAAAGTAGAAGCCTGGGAAGCCGGATTTGAAACGAACCTACTTCGCAACCGCTTGCATTTTGAGGGTGTTTACTATAAGAAGAACACCAAAGATTTGTTAGCCGAAGTTCCCGGAATTTCCGGAACTATCCCCGGTATCGGAAACTTGGGAGAGATCCAGAATAAAGGAGTGGAAATGGCTGTAACCTGGCGCGATCAGATTGGTGATTGGGGATATTCCGTCAGTGCCAACCTGACTACTATCAAGAATGAGGTAAAAAGTCTTGTTCAGGAAGGATACTCCATCATTGCCGGAGATAAGCAGCAAAGTTACACAATGGCAGGTTATCCTATCGGATATTTCTATGGTTATAAAGTGGCAGGCGTTTATCAGTCACAAGCAGATATTGACGCATCACCCAAAAATACATTGGCTACCGTTACCCCCGGTGACCTGAAATTCGCCGATGTGAACGGTGACGGAGAAATCACCCCGGAAGACCGTACCATGATAGGTAACCCGACTCCAAAGGTCACTTACGGTTTTTCTCTCGGAGTAGACTACAAGAATTGGTCGTTAGGCATCGACATGATGGGACAAGGCGGAAACAAGATTTTCCGTACATGGGATAACTACAATTTTGCCCAGTTCAACTACCTGGAACAACGTTTGGACCGCTGGCACGGAGAAGGTACGTCCAACACCCAACCGTTGCTGAACACCAAACATTCTATCAATAACTTGAATTCCGACTATTACATTGAGAACGGTAGTTTCTTCCGTATCCGTAATGTACAGTTAGCTTATACGTTCGACAAGAGCTTAATTGCCAAAATACGTCTGCAAGCCCTGAAAGTCTATGTCAACATACAGAACCTGAAGACATGGAAACATAATACCGGATATACTCCCGAACTCGGAGGAACCGCCACTGCTTTCGGAGTAGATAACGGTAGTTATCCTGTACCTGCAGTCTACACCTTCGGCATTAACCTAACATTCTAGTGGCAAGGTGCCACTGCCAGTTTTCCATGCGGAACACAACTTTAATCTTTAAAACTATCATTATATGAAACTGAATAAATATATATTTGCAGCTCTTATTACTTCAACTACATTATTTCTAGGCAGCTGTAGTGACTTTCTGGATCGTAGTCCACAAGGACAGTTTACGGAAGATGATAATCCGAACGCTCTGGTCAACGGTAAGATTTATAATGTCTATACGATGATGCGTAACTATAATGTGACAGCCGGTCCTCCTGCTTTTGCCATCCACTGTTTCCGTTCGGAAGATTCGGAAAAAGGAAGTATTGCCAGCGATGGCTCTGATGTAGCCGAAATGTATGATGATTTTGTGTATACACCGACCAACGGCCTACTGGGTGCTTATTGGGGACAGAATTATGCCATCATCTACCAATGTAATGAGATTCTTGATGCCATTGCAGAAAAAGAAACAGCCGGACAAACAGAAACTGAAGATATCATCAATAAGGGAGAGGCCTCTTTCTTCCGTGCTTATTGCTACTTCAATCTGGTAAGAGCTTTCGGCGAAGTTCCTTTGGTAACTTATAAAATCAACGATGCTTCGGAAGCCAATATCCCGAAGACAAGTGCTGATAAAATCTATGAGCAAATCGACAAGGACCTGAAAACAGCAGAAGAGTCATTGCCGGAAACATGGAGCAGCGAATACACCGGACGACTGACTTGGGGAGCTGCCCGTTCCTTACACGCGCGTACTTATATGATGCGCAACGACTGGAACAATATGTACACAGCCTCCACCGATGTCATCAAAAAGGGGCTCTACAACTTAAAGACTCCGTATAATGAGATTTTCACGGACGATGGTGAAAATAACGGAGGTTCTATATTCGAGTTGCAATGTACAGCTACTGCCGCTCTTCCTCAAAGTACCGTTATCGGTAGCCAGTTCTGTGAAGTACAAGGTGTACGCGGAGCAGGTCAATGGGACTTGGGATGGGGATGGCACATGGCAACAGAGTATATGGCGCAAGCATACGAACAGGGTGATCCACGCAAAAACTCTACCCTACTCTACTTCCGCCACTCGGACAGCGAGCCTATCACTCCGGAAAACACCAACGAGCCATACGGCGAATCTCCGGTTTCTCCGGCAATGGGTGCTTACTTTAACAAGAAAGCCTATACCGACCCGGCTTTGCGTAAAGAATATACCAACAAAGGATTCTGGGTAAACATTCGTCTGATCCGCTACGCAGATGTATTGCTGATGGGAGCCGAATCAGCTAATGAAAAAGGTATTCCGGGTGAAGCAATCGACTATTTGGAACAAGTACGCGCACGCGCCAGAGGCACCAGTACCAATATATTACCTAAAGTGACGACTACCGATCAGGGAGAATTGCGTGAGGCCATCCGCCACGAACGCCGTGTGGAATTAGGGTTGGAATTCGACCGTTTCTACGACCTCGTTCGTTGGGGCATTGCAAAAGAAGTGTTGCACGCAGCCGGTAAAACCAATTATCAGGACAAAAACGCACTGCTTCCACTGCCGCAGACAGAGATCGACAAGTCTAAGGGAGTGTTGGTACAGAACCCCGACTACCAATAAGAAAGTTCCTCGGTGCCGAACGGTTGTTTCCTCGGTGCCGAAACTACTGTTCCTCGGTGTCGAACAATGTCCTCCTCGGTGCCGAACATTCAACGCATCAGGAGGACTTTATATGAATAGAGATAAAAGCAACTATAATAATATGATATACAAAAAGTTAAGTCTATCCGTCCTGTTGTTTGCCGCAGGTTTTCTAACCGCGTCGGCACAAAAGTCGCCACAGGATATGGATCGTTTCATCGACGTATTGATGAATAAAATGACGCTGGAAGAAAAAATCGGACAGTTAAACCTTCCTGTCACCGGAGAGATCACTACGGGACAGGCTAAAAGCAGCGACATCGCCGCAAAAATCAAGAAAGGCGAAGTGGGAGGATTGTTCAATCTGAAAGGAGTAGAGAAAATACGTGAAGTACAGAAACAGGCTGTGGAAGATTCACGGCTGGGTATTCCGTTATTGTTCGGGATGGACGTTATTCACGGATACGAAACGATGTTCCCTATCCCACTCGGTTTGTCTTGCACCTGGGACATGACAGCCATTGAAGAGTCTGCCCGCATTGCAGCCGTAGAGGCAAGTGCCGATGGAATCTCATGGACTTTCAGCCCGATGGTGGATATTTCACGCGACCCTCGTTGGGGACGCGTATCCGAAGGTAGTGGCGAAGACCCGTTTCTCGGTGCCATGATTGCCGAAGCGATGGTGCGCGGCTATCAGGGGAAAAACATGGAACGGAATGACGAAATCATGGCCTGCGTAAAACACTTTGCGTTATATGGGGCAGGCGAAGCCGGCCGTGACTATAACACCGTAGATATGAGCCGCCAACGAATGTTCAATGATTACATGCTGCCGTATGAAGCAGCCGTTGAAGCGGGTGTAGGTAGCGTGATGGCTTCTTTTAATGAAGTAGACGGTATTCCGGCCACTGCCAATAAATGGCTGATGACAGATATTCTCCGCGGACAGTGGGGATTCAACGGTTTTGTGGTGACTGATTATACCGGTATTTCAGAAATGATCGATCACGGTATCGGTGATCTTCAGACAGTATCTGCCCGTGCCATCAATGCCGGAGTGGATATGGATATGGTAAGCGAAGGTTTTGTAGGAACACTGAAGAAATCCGTTCAGGAAGGAAAAGTCTCTATGGAAACGTTGAATACGGCTTGTCGTCGTATTCTGGAAGCCAAATATAAACTGGGATTGTTTGATAATCCTTATAAATATTGTGATCCGAAACGTCCGGCACGCGACATCTTTACCAAAGCCCATCGTGATGCAGCCCGCAGAATTGCAGCAGAAAGTTTCGTTCTTCTGAAGAATGACAGTCCCGACGGTAATCCGAACGGAAATCCGTTGTTGCCTTTCAACCCAAAAGGAAATATTGCAGTAATCGGTCCGTTGGCAAACAGCCGTAGCAATATGCCGGGTACATGGAGCGTAGCAGCTGTGCTCGACCGTTGCCCTTCTTTGGTAGAAGGATTGAAAGAGATGACAGCCGGAAAAGCGAATATCATGTACGCTAAAGGAAGCAACCTGATTAGTGATGCAAGTTACGAAGAACGGGCAACGATGTTCGGCCGTTCCCTAAACCGTGACAACCGCACCGACCAGCAGTTGTTGGACGAAGCATTGAACGTAGCCCGTCGGTCGGATATCATCATCGCAGCGCTAGGTGAATCTTCTGAAATGAGTGGTGAAAGCAGCAGCCGTACGGACTTGAATATTCCCGACGTACAACAGAATCTGTTGAAAGAGCTTTTAAAGACAGGCAAACCGGTGGTACTGGTGTTATTTACCGGACGTCCGCTTACGCTAAACTGGGAACAGGAGCATGTGCCTGCCATTCTGAATGTATGGTTCGGAGGTAGTGAAGCCGCTTATGCCATTGGTGACGCTCTCTTTGGTTACGTCAATCCGGGTGGTAAACTGACTATGACTTTCCCGAAGAATGTCGGCCAGATACCTCTTTATTATGCGCACAAAAATACCGGACGCCCATTGAAAGATGGCAAATGGTTTGAGAAATTCCGCAGCAACTATCTCGATGTGGATAATGATCCGCTTTATCCGTTCGGTTACGGTCTTTCTTATACGACGTTCTCTTACAGTGACATCGACTTGAGTCATTCTTCCATGGACATGAACGGTTCGTTGACCGCGGCAGTGGAGGTTACCAATACCGGAACATGGCCCGGCTCGGAAGTGGTACAGCTTTATATCCGCGACGTTGTGGGTAGCAGTACCCGTCCCGTCAAAGAGCTGAAAGGTTTCCAAAAGATATTCCTCGAACCGGGAGAAATGAAGATTGTCCGTTTCAAGATTGCTCCGGAAATGCTTCGATACTATAATTATGACTTGCAACTGGTTGCCGAACCGGGCGACTTTGAAGTGATGATCGGTACGAACAGCCGTGATGTGAAAACCGCGAAGTTCACGTTAAACTAAACTTTTATCACCTTGATTATGAATGATAAATATAAAAGAATAATAGAAATGAGTGCATTTCCGCTCATGTTACTATTTCTATCCGCCGTTGCCCTGACTTTCCAGAGCTGTAAAGGGAAAAGCAAAAGCAACAACCTTTCCGCAGCCACCGACTCGTTATCGGACGACGCCCTGATGGATACCGTCCAGCGACGGACTTTCCTTTATTTCTGGGAAGGTGCCGAGCCGAATAGCGGCTTGGCTCCCGAACGTTATCATGTGGACGGCGTTTATCCAGAAAACGATGCCAACGTAGTCACTTCCGGCGGCAGCGGTTTCGGCATCATGGCTATCCTTGCGGGAATCGACCGCGGTTACGTCACCCGCGAGGAGGGACTGGCACGAATGGAACGCATCGTTTCTTTCCTCGAAAAGGCAGACCGTTTCCACGGAGCCTACCCTCATTGGTGGTATGGTGATACGGGCAAAGTGAAACCATTCGGCCAGAAAGATAATGGGGGCGATCTGGTAGAGACCGCTTTCCTCATCCAAGGGCTGCTGGCTGTACACCAATATTACGTCAACGGAAACGAGAAAGAGAAAGCCCTCGCCCAACGGATCGACCAGATTTGGCGGGATGTCGACTGGAACTGGTATCGGCAAGGCGGGCAAAACGTTCTTTACTGGCATTGGAGTCCGACGTATGGCTGGGAAATGAATTTCCCTGTACACGGCTACAACGAATGTATGATTATGTATATTCTTGCCGCCGCTTCTCCTACACACGGAGTACCTGCGGCTGTATATCATGACGGTTGGGCACAGAACGGAGCCATCGTTTCTCCGCATAAAGTGGAAGGAATCGAGTTGCATCTCCGCTATCAGGGCACCGAAGCCGGACCGCTTTTCTGGGCTCAATACTCTTTTCTCGGACTTGATCCGGTGGGACTGAAAGATGAATACTGCCCTAGCTACTTCCACGAGATGCGCAACCTGACACTGGTGAACCGTGCTTACTGCATCCGCAACCCTAAACATTACAAAGGTTTCGGACCGGATTGTTGGGGACTGACCGCCAGCTACTCCGTCGATGGATATGCGGCTCACTCACCCAATGAACAGGACGACAAAGGAGTGATCTCCCCTACTGCCGCACTTTCATCCATTGTCTATACACCGGAATATTCCATGCAAGTGATGCGCCATCTGTATGGTATGGGAGATAAAGTGTTCGGTCCTTTCGGATTCTACGATGCTTTCAGCGAAACGGACAATTGGTATCCGCAACGTTATCTGGCCATCGACCAGGGGCCTATTGCTGTCATGATCGAAAACTACCGGACCGGATTATTATGGAAACTCTTCATGAGCCATCCCGACGTACAGGCCGGACTGACCAAACTTGGTTTTAACACCAACAAGCAAGACGTGAGACAGAAATAAAAGGGAATCCCGGTGTGCGGAAGTGGTCTACTGACCACCTCCACCCCCGGTGTTTCCACCTCCTCCGCCGCCACCTTTCACATCGTCATTGTCGATGCTTCGTGCAGCTTTCTTCACACTGGCTTTCAACTCACCAAGCCGATAGCTGATACTGAAACCGTAATACCTGCTCGGATATTTGCTCGAACTCTTCGAAATAAAGTTAGCTCCTTCTGTGTGATTATTGTAAGTTCTGTATTTCTCCAGAACATTGCTGCAATAAATATTCAAAGAAAGACGTTCTTCTTTCAGGAAAGAACGGCTCAATCCCAAACTATAATAACTATATCCTGAACCTTTTCCCTGCAAACTGATTCGGGGTGTGCTACCTCCGCCGTTCAGGCTCAAACGTACTTTTCCCGGTAAGGTCTGCTGAATTCCTCCATAAGCAGAAGCATTCCATCCATAATTGTGCAGTTCTTGGGCAGGACTCCGCAAATCGCTATAATTGCCACGTCCATTGACGTAAATTCGAGTTTTAGGAGAAGCATTCCAGTTCAAATAAAAGTTCAATCCTGTTTCCCGGCTCTTTCCGATATTACCGTATGTGCTATACAGTGCGCCGTAGGGAGCTTTATGCCCGCCTTCAAAGATTTCTCCGTCTTTATCAGTAATCAAGCGGCTGATTCTTTCAATTCCGTTGTTATTGAAAGAATGACGCAAAGAAAGATTGATGTTGAACTTGGACGTAAAACTGCTGTAAGACAAGTCGAACGAATGACTCTTCTCACTCTTCAGGTTCGGATTTCCCTGATTGATAAACATCGGATTCTGATTATCGAAATAAGGATTCAAATTCCAGATACCCGGACGCCAGATACGCATATTATATCCACCACGCAAATTCTGCGTCTTTCCTAGTTTTATTCCCAAGGAAACGGAAGGAACCAGATCACTAAAATTCGAATCAAAGTTCTCGCCCGGACCCACCAGATACTTCACCTCTTGTATGGTTTGCTCATAACGTAATCCCGGTTTGAAAGTAAATCCCTTGTATTTCAGCGTATATCCGGCATAAGCAGAGAGAATATGATTCAAATGACGGTACTCGCTACTACGATTCTCATTATATGCATAGTTTTCACTTGCTCCCTCGGCTTCATAAAACCGATTATCACTGGAGTTACGTCGGAAAATATATTTGGCACCGGTTTCAATTGTATGCAGCTTTCCAATCGGAGTAGTATAGTCCACTTGGAAAGTCTGCTCCATCGTATTTGTCTTTCCGTCCGAATGGAAATTCTTTAATGACAATTCTTTGATGATATCCAGTTTATTCTCATCAGGCTCGATATCCAGATAAGTATTATATGAATCATTCGTTTGGGGTTGGGAATTGATTTTATAAGAAAGCGTAATCATTCGTTCTTTATTCTTTCGGGAAGTACGCTGATAGTCTATATTTCCGTTGATAGAATACCATGACCCTTTTCCATGATTGTCGGTCCTATAACGGTACGCAAAATCCTGTCGGTCAGCTCCGTGCATAATCGTATTTCCGCCACTGTTACTTTTGTCACTACTGCCGTACATTCCGAAAGCCACGGTCAGCAGCCTCAACGTATCAATCTCGTAACTGGCTTCCAAATTGCCATACTGGAAATTCCCTTTCGACTTGGAGCTACTTTCCGATTCCAGATATTTTTCATTCTCTTTATCCGGTTCGTAGTTTTCGCGATAACTATCGGAATAGCTGCGCGGGCTATTATTATAATTGTAGTTATAGTTGGCAGAAACAGTCAGTTTACCTTGTTTCACCATTGCGTAAGTGCCGGCACCTACTCCGTTATTATTAGCATTTCCTCTGAAAGTAGCCGTGTATCCTTCAAATCCGGAACCTACTGTGACGATATTCAGAATACCTCCGATACCTTCCGCATCATATTTAGCTCCCGGTGAAGTTATCACCTCAATATATTTGATTGTGTTTGCCGGCATACTTTTCAGTACTTCCTTCGGATTATTGCTCATCATATTATTGGGCTTTCCATTCACATGTATCTTGAAACTGCTACTGCCGTTCACCTGTACATTGTCTTCTCCATCCACCGTTACCAAAGGCACTTTCCGAAGCATCTCCAATATACTGTTCGATTTTGAGTCCGGATCATCTTCAATATTATATTCAATCTTATCCACATCTACCTTTACCAAAGGTTTTTGTGCAACTACCTCCACTCCTTTCAATACGTTATTGGCTTCCGAAGAAATCATTGTGCCCAAATCAACCTCCTTCACGGACGGTTTTAGAGTAAATTCCTTTACTATCGGCGCTTTACCAATCGAAGAAATGGTGATGATGTAATTGCCCGCAGCGACATTCAGTTTCTCCTGAAACTTACCATTCGCCCCAGTCACCGCCATCTTGACTGCTTTATCCGGAGCATTTTTCTTTGCTATTTTGATGGTAGCATACGGTTCTCCCTCTTGTGTTAAAGAATCAATAAGTACTCCTTTGACTGTATAAGAAGGAGCTGTGGATTTTTGTGCCCACCCCGCCACGGAGGTAGCGAATACGAATAGAATTAGTAGTAACAGTCTGTGTTTCATGACTAGAAATATATTAGTTTATGTTTATTAGACGCAAGACATTCAAAAATGCTGCAAATTCGAGAGCCAAAAGTAGTTGGTTTATCTACACTTACGAATTTTTCGGAGTTAAGAATATAAAACGAATGGATAAAAAATCTTACTACAGTATATTTCTAGTATTTTTAAACATTTCTGTTTAGGGATATCTTTAAATATATCTATTCAGGGTTTAAAATGAGATAGAATGGTATTTACCGTCGTATCAACCGTATCAGTCGCCTTAAGTGAGCGCAGATTCTTCCAATCCAGCAAGTACTAAAGTTCTCTTCATATTTCGTGAACACTTTCTCACAATCCCGGAGCCGGCTGTTTTGCCTTTTCATAGCTGTTTGTATCTCTTTCATTCGAGCTATTTGCTCTCTTTGATACAAGAGTTCTTTGTCTTGACAGCCAATAATTTCAGCATATAAGTTACAGATATTTGCTTTTTCAATACATAGGTCTTCCAATGTGTCGATATACTCGGCTGTAACTCGATCCTTATTCTGATGCAGGAATCCGATAAGGCTTTCTTCATCAACAGTGGTGATACCTTTCTCATACGACATCGGGAATCTTTTCATATCCGCCCAAAGCCAGATTACTTCTTTGTTGATTCCATACTTGGCCGCCGCTTCTTCTACGCTAATCCATTTTGGCATAATGCTTTTGTTTTAATGTGTTCCACAATAAAAATGGAGTATTATTTTGTTTATGTGGCACAACGTGCATCCACGTTTTCTGTATTTCGGGCGGACGGGGAATTGTTTAGGTTAGACTTTTGGGGTAATCATAACCGACCGGACACAAAAAAGACGTGAATGCTGTTGCACCATTATCTCCACTCGAGGTCTTAGCATACCCTATAGAAAGACAATGATAACAACAGACATCCACGCCAATCGTTTATATATAACACATCTCCAACGGATATGTTGATATAAAGCCGTTCGCGTGGAATATCTGTTGAATCATCTCTCCTCTATATGAAATTGCTAAGTTTCGAGTGGGAGAGACAATACATTACATATTCCATTTAGTAATATATACCGCCTCCCGCTAATTTCATCACGCTGATGAGCAGAAAGCGTATGACAAAGATATACATATTTTTTGAAATGTGGTGGAAATATGGAAATAAATGCTGGAAGTTATGTATATTCAACAAGCCGACTCAATTGTAATTCTTGGAGGATTTGGTTTAGGACAGCTATATCCCTAAAATTTGATTCATTCCTGCACTGTTTTGAATAAAATAATGGAGTATTCTAAAAACGTTGTGGTAAATCTGAAAAAGACGATTGAGTTTTTAAGATTCCCCGTTATCTTTTTATTATAAGATATGGGTCAAGGGTGAGGGGTGGTGAGGGTAGATTTATAACCTTTTATTTTATTATTTTCTATACTATCTCCTTTTTTATCTATAAAAAAAAATACGAAAGTTATAAATCTACCCTCACCATCCCTCACCCTTGACCCATTCATTAGCGCAACGTTTAACTCGTTTCTATGCAGTTTTGATTCTTTTCATCACAGAGGACACGGAGGACACAGAGGTGAATTGGGTTTATGACTTACGGTTGTGACCCTAATTTTGATGCGTAATCCTTCCTCTATAAAGTTGAAAAAACATAAAAACATCTGCCACCTGCAACCAAACGCGTGTAATGTGCTAATTGATAAATAGTTGGAACGTTGCAGATACCTGCGGCAGATAGGTTGCAGATAAAGTATCTGCAACACGTTATATAATCAAAGAAAAAGCCTTGATTCCTTGATGCAAAGCTATGGGATAATTGGGGTGACTCTATGGAGAAATGGTGGTGTCTGTAGTGTACTAAATAAGTTGACACTTCTTCAATGCGAAATTCCCATGAAAGAATTAAAAAAGAAGTACACTCCTTACACAGAATC